>JANPJE010000129.1:0-15803 GCA_031425355.1 Spirosoma sp.
TCTCGACTTCTTCGCCAATAACGTGTTCGCCGAAGGCCGAAATAAAATGTTTGATACGTCCCGTTACAAGTAGCCGATACGGCTCCCGCGACACGAACTTAACCGTATCGCCGAGGGAGTAGCCCCACAGCCCGGCGTTGTTGTTGATAATGACCGCATAATTCTTTCCCAGTTCAACTTCGTCAATCGTCAGTCGGCGCGGGTTTTCGGTGAAATACTCGTCGGCGGCAATGAATTCGAAGAAAATACCACTGTCTAAAAGCATCAACAGACCCTCTTCGTTCTGGCTGTCCTGAAAGGCAATAAAGCCTTCCGAAGCGGGGTAGGTTTCTATCGAATCAATACGTTTGCCAATGCTGTCGAACAGTTTGGCGCGGTACGGTTCAAAATTGACACCGCCATACACAAACACCGAGAAATCGGGGAAAACATCTTTTATCAACTTGCCCGTCCGCTCCTGAATCCGGTCGAAATACATCTGCACCCAGGGCGGGATTCCTGAAATGAGCGACATCGGCTGGTCGATTGTCTCGTCAATGATGTGCTCTAATTTCGTTTCCCAATCCTCAATGGTGTTGGTTTCGTAGCTGGGCAATTGGTTCGTGCGCAGGTAAGCCGGAACGTGGTGATTCGCAATGCCCGACAATCGACCGATGTTGATGCCTGCCTTCTGGGTCAGTTCGGGACTGCCCGACAGGAATATTAATTTATTGTCCAGAAATGCACTGTTGCCCGTTTCGTTGATGTAATTCAACAGGGCGTCGCGGGCGGAGTCGATGTGGTTAGGAATCGAATCGTGCGTAATCGGAATGTATTTTGTACCGGACGTAGTGCCGGATGTTTTGGCAAAGTACAGCGGTTTTCCTTTCCAGAGAACATCCGTTCCACCGGACAGAATCTGCTCTATATACGGTTTCAGGTCTTCGTAATCGCGAACGGGAACGGCCTGCCGAAACTCCTCAATTGTTCGAACATCCCGGAAGTGATGGTCACGGCCAAAGATGGTGTCTTGTCCGCCATCCACCAATCGCCGAAACCAGCGCTGTTGCGTCTCGGCAGGTTGGTGCATCCAGCCCTGCTGACGTTCTACAACCCACTTAGCCAATGGCTTACTGACAACCGAACGAATTCCCATAATAATGCAAAAGTAATGTTTAATGAAGAATGTATATCGAAGAATGTGCAATGAGCCATTTCGGGCTGTGTTTAGCTGTCAGGCAGGACGGGGCCGTGCGCTCCATTATTTATAATTCGTTTTATTCTCTTAAATAATCTATATTTTTGCAGACTTTTTAAAAACTATAGACTTGTAATAAGGCGTTTTTCGCCGACCTATAATGGGACTTTTCAATTTTTTAACCAGCGACATTGCAATTGATTTAGGCACGGCGAATACCTTGATTATTCATAAGGATCGGATTGTGGTTGATGAGCCTTCGATCATTGCAATGGACAAAATCACCGGCAAGGTGCTGGCTATTGGCCACAAGGCCATGCAAATGCACGAAAAGACCAACGAAAATATCAAAACAATTCGCCCCCTCAAAGACGGTGTAATTGCCGATTTTACAGCCGCCGAGTTGATGATTCGAGGCATGATTAAGATGATTGATACGGGTAGCAAACTCTTTTCGCCGTCGCACCGAATGGTCATTTGCATACCGTCGGGCATTACGGAAGTGGAAAAGCGGGCCGTTAAGGACTCCGCCGAACATGCGGGGGCAAAAGAAGTATATATGGTGCATGAGCCAATTGCAGCCGCTATCGGTATTGGCATTGACATTACGCAACCCAACGGCACCATGATTGTGGACATCGGGGGTGGAACGACCGAAATTGCGGTCATTGCCCTGTCCGGCATTGTTTGCGAGCAGTCGATACGTATTGCCGGGGACGTATTTACCCGCGATATTGTGGATTACATGCGTCGGGAACACAACCTGCTTATTGGCGAACGCTCGGCTGAACAAATCAAGATGGAAGTTGGCTCGGCACTGCCCGAACTCGACAATCCACCAGCCGATTATGAAATCAGGGGCCGCGATTTGATGACGGGCATTCCGAAAGAAATTAAGGTTACATACAGCGAAATCGCTTACGCGCTCGACAAGTCCATCTCGAAAATTGAAGAGGCTACCATGAAAGCCCTCGAAATTTCACCACCTGAATTGTCGGCAGATATTTACACGAATGGTATTCACCTGACGGGGGGCGGTGCGCTGCTGCACGGTCTGGACAAACGCCTGGCTGCCAAAACCAAACTACCTATCCACGTAGCCGACGATCCGCTCAAAGCCGTTGTGAAAGGCACGGGTGAAGTAATCAAGAATCTGGAGATGTACCGGTCGGTGCTGATTAGTTAATTATCGTATATCCCGCTAATTTGTCATTCTTCCTGCGGCTGCTTGTCCCGGTAGTAAGGACAGGTTAGCCGGAATTGTCTGGTCACACGCAGCGTGACCCCGCCATGGGAGAGTTAGTAGACTTTTTCGTCCGAAGCCGACATTTCATACTGTTTGTGTTGCTCGAAGTACTTTGTTTTTACTTCATTATCAACACCAGCAATTACTGGGGTGTTACGTACTTCAACACATCAAACCGCTATGCGGCTCAGATATTGGCATTGTCAAATGCGGCTAACGAATACGCTAATTTGCGGAACGTGAACGCTGATCTTGCCCTCGAAAACAAGCGGCTCAATACTGAATTGACTAAGTTACTGCAAAGCAAACCTGTTGCTCCTGTCGAGTATCAGGCCGATTCAGCTTTTGCCAATCGCTTCAAATTTTCGGTGGCGAAGGTAGTCGATAACACCACGCAGTTTGCCAATAACTACATCACGATTGACAAAGGCACCGACGATGGCATCCGGCCTGGCATGGGCGTTTTGTCCCCAACAGGCGTAGTGGGTAAGGTAAAAGTTTGCAATCGACATTTTTCCGTCATCACATCCATTCTGCATTCCGAGTACTTGGTTTCCTCATTGTTGGTGAAAGCAGGCGAAACCGGAACCGCCAAATGGGATGGTGTTGATCCGCACTTAATTAAACTGAACGACATCTCGCTGACAAAGCCCGTTAGTAAAGGCGACTCGGTTGTGACATCACAATTTAACTCGACTTTTCCGCCGGGTATTCTGGTGGGGCGCGTCCGTACCGTTGGCGTTCAGCCGAATCAGACTTTCCACGACATCACGCTCAATCTGGCTACTAATTTCAGCAACTTATCCTTCGTGTACGTCGTTGAAAATCGTTTGCAAGCCGAACAGGAGCAGTTAGAAAAACAAATTGAAAACGAGAAATAGGCAGTAAGTGGTAAGTCTTTTCAGCCACTTACTGACTTACCACTTACTGCCTGAAAAGACTTACTAACTTAAAATGACCCTACGCGAGATTCTGACCACATCATTTCTGTTTTTGCTGTACTTAGTGCTGCAAATTCTGCTGGTACGGAATCTGGTCCTGTTCGATTACGCGTTCTGCTTCGTGTACATCGCCTGCATTCTGCTTTTGCCGAATGAAATTAGCCTGACATGGCTACTGCTGATTGCCTTCGCGACCGGTGCTATCGTCGATATGTTTTACAATACGCTCGGTATGCACGCAGCCGCTACGGTACTAATGGCCTATTGCCGACCCTTAATTGTCCGTTCGCAGATTGACGTGCCGGGATTGGAAACAAGAATCGAATTTTCGTTGCGGGAGTTAGGCGCGGGTGCTTTTTTTCGATACGTACTTCTGTTGACGCTGATTCATCACACCGCCCTGTTTTTCATCGAAGCCAGCAGCCTTACATTGCTCGTTCCCACACTGATTCGGGTGGGTGCCAGTACGTTGTTCACTACCGTTAGCGTTGTGCTGATTCAATTTTTTACCCGGAATTAATTATGGCAGAAACGCTTATTCTCCCTCCAGCTACCGACTCGCCGGACCGTAACCGGCAGGCTATTTACGATGTCCTGATTCCGCAGGTGGCCGCACTTGTTGAGGGTGAACCGGATTTGATTGCCAACCTGGCTAACATCTCGGCTGCGCTCAAAGAAGCGTTTGGTTTTTTCTGGGTTGGATTTTATCTCAAAAAGGCTAACCAACTCGTGCTGGGGCCGTTTCAGGGACCAATTGCCTGTACTCGTATTGCCTTCGATAAAGGCGTTTGCGGAGCCGCTTACACGCGCCGGGAAACCATTCTTGTGCCCGATGTTGAGCAATTTCCGGGTCATATTGCCTGTAGTTCGGCCTCAAAATCGGAGATTGTTGTTCCCATATTTGATCAGGCAGGAAACGTAACGATGGTACTGGACGTAGATAGTGACCAGTTGAACGATTTTAGCGGGATTGACGTAGCCGGTCTGGAGCGAATTGTGGCGTTGATTAGAGCGAACGGTTCTGACTAAGTCTCGTTTACTTATCTGCGCGTATTAAACCATCGGCTCTATTACGCTATCTTAAGGTTCGGATATAACCGATACGAACCATGTTTAAGAAAATTGCTCTGAGCGGATTACTGCTCTCTATATTCTCTTTGCCATTATTGGCGCAGCAAACCGCTACACCCGACGCGCCCGCTCAGGCCAATACCCGAATGGGTAAAAAACGGTCCATGAGCCAGCAGCCGATGGGCGACCCGGCCATCCGCGCCCAAAAAATGACCGATCACATGACGAAGCAGTTGGGACTTGACCCGGCTACGTCGCAAAAAGTGTATGACGTAGCACTGGCCCGCACTCAGAAAGTCAATGAAATTCAGGCCAGTTCTGACGATAAACGCACTAAAGGCCAGGCTCTAAAAGCTAATGCCGATGAGTTCAAGACAAAGTTGCAGGGTATTTTGACGCCCGATCAGATCGCTAAACTGGAATCTATGAAAGGGCGTATGCGGAAAGGCCGGGGCCGCACTGGCGGTGGTCAAAACGACAACGACCAAAAATAGATTGATGAAGTAGAAACAGGCCGGACACCGAATGGCAACTCACATTCGGTGTCCGGCCTGTTTCGTTGCCTACAGCCATAGCGGTGTTGCTTCATTTGCAGTAAATTGACGTCATCGAGGACTTTATTGGTAAATCTGATAACGACATTATGGCTTCTCCACTTTCGCGCCGGTCATTCATGCAGCAGGCATCAATAGCAACGGCGGCTGGTATTGCGCTTCCAACGATATTGACAGCTAAATCGGGCCGGTATTCTGCCGAGCAGGTCATGCTGGGGCATAATGGTTTCCGGTATCGGGTAGTGCCGGGATGGGGCGTTTTAGACGCGGGCAAAAATCCCGTCAACGACTGCCATGAGATGGTTCAAGATGCGCAGGGACGTATCATTTTGTTAACCAACGAGACAAAAAATAATATTCTCATCTACGATAAGTCGGGTAAGCTGCTCGAAACCTGGGGACATACATATCCAGGTGGGCATGGCCTGACGCTTGGGGGCGAGGGCAACGATCAATACCTGCTTATTTGCGACACAGACCGCCATCAGGTTATCAAAACCGATTTGAAAGGTCGCGAACTGATGAAATTGGATTATCCCAAAGAAACCGGGAAATACGATTATCCAGCGCAGTTCAAGCCAACCGAAACAGCAATCAATCCCGCCAACGGCGATATTTACGTAGTGGACGGCTACGGGCTAAACCACGTAATGCAGTACGACAAGTCGGGTAAACTGATTCGTTACTGGGGCGGTAAAGGCGATGCCAACGATACGTTCGACTGTTGCCATGGTATTGTGGTGGACCGGCGCGTGGCTACGAACCCAAGCCTTCTCATCACTGACCGGCGGCACAACGCGCTAAAGCGATTCACCCTCGACGGGAAATACGTTTCGACGATTGCCCTGCCGGGATCATACATCTGCCGCCCGGTCATTCATGGCGAAAATATATACGGAGCTGTTTTTCGCAGCACGTCCGATTCGTATCCTGACTCGGGCTACATCACTATTTTAGATAAGAACGACCGCGTGATTTCGACGCCGGGCGGTACGGAACCCGTTTATCAGACTGGCAAACTCGCCGAGCAGCGCAGGGATCGAAGTAATTCGCCGTTTCTGCATCCGCACGATGTACTTGTCGATGCTGATGATAGTATTTACGTAGCACAGTGGGCCTCTAAAAAAACATATCCTATTAAACTGGAGCGGGTAGCCTGATTACAAGGCCTGACTATGAACAAATTGATTTTGTTACAAGCGAATGCCACAAGCCCATCGGACTGGGTGCTGTTTCTGGGGCATTTTCATCCACTTATCGTTCACCTGCCCATCGGCTTTCTGCTCATTGCCGGACTGCTCGAACTGGACCGGCTCACCCGCCGAAACTCAGTTAGTCCGCATACCATTACGCTCATTCTGTTCTGGTCGGCGGTGAGCGCGACGATGGCTTGCGTTTTTGGGTATATGCTGTCTCTGGGTGGGGGATACGAAGCCGATACACTCGAAGAACACCAGTGGCAGGGCATTGGTGTTGCCGTATTTGCCTGGATCGCATGGGCCGTAAAGTCCGAGAATCTGGGTCGAATTGTTCCCTTCGCACAGTTGCTGTACCTGCCTGCTCTGGGTGTATCACTGCTCCTGTTGCTGGCTGCCGGGCATCATGGCGGCAACCTGACGCACGGCTCGGATTACCTGACACAGTACATGCCCGAACCCATTCGGACGCTGGCCGGTGTGCCGCCGAAGCAGAAAGAGTTTAAGTCTGAACCGATTACGGACGTTAATCAGGCTATGGTTTATCAGCAGATTGTCAATCCGATTTTGCAAACCCGCTGTGTGCAATGCCATAACGCCAATAAATCGAAGGCTGATTTGCGGTTGGACACGCCCGACATGATTAAAAAAGGGTCGGAAGACGGACCTGTTTTTGTCGCTGGAAAAAGCTTGGAGAGTGAGTTGGTAAAAGTTTGTTTATTGGATGAAGACGATGACCACCACATGCCGCCCAAAGGCAAAACACAGCTAAAGGAGGGTCAGATTGCGCTGCTGACGTGGTGGATTGATCAGGGTGCGCCCTTCGACAAAAAAGTGGCTGATCTCAAAGTCAACGACGCTATTCGCCCGGTTTTAGCTTCCCTCGGCGGTGGCGGTTCGATAGAAGCCGGTACGGGTATTGCCGATGGTCGTCGTACCACGTCCGGGCCAAGCATCGATTCTCCCGTGCTGACCATGAAGGTCCCGGCTGGTGACCCAACTGCTATTGAGTCATTAAAGAAAACCGGATTGCTGGTATTGCCACTCTCGAAAGAGCAAAATCAGTTGGAGGTCAGTGCCGTAAATGCCCGGAATTTCAACGATGCTCAAGCGGCTGCGTTGTCGACATTAAGCAACCAGATTGTGTGGCTGAAATTGGGTGATACGCAAATTTCAGACGCTGCGATGACACAGATTGCCAAACTCAAAAACCTGCAAAAACTGCATCTGGAAGAAACAAAAGTGACCGACGCGGGTCTGAAACAATTGAAAAGCCTAACTAATCTGGAGTATTTGAATCTCTATGGTACGTCCGTAACGGACGCCGGGCTGGCGGATTTGGCAGGTCTGAAAAGCCTAAGAACAGTATATCTCTGGCAAACTAAAGTGACGGAACAGGGCATTACAAACCTCAAAAAAGCCATGCCCAATCTGGAAATTATCAGCGGCATCAGTGAGCAAACCCTTGCCGAATTCGCCAAAGCCACCCCGGCGGACCCCAAAGAGAACGACCCCAAGAAAAACTAAGTCGTCCTGATAGAGTTTTCGTTCAATCGGACGTACTGCCCAGTGTCAGAATTGTTTGATAACGCGACAAAATAGCACTATTTTCTTGCCCGTCGTGTTGTTACTTTTGTCGAATCGTTTCATACTCAACTTGTTCCTTCGTATGTCTGTCCGGTCTGCTGTCTCTCTACGATACATACTATTTCTGGCAACGACTGGACTTTTTAGTGCATCGGTCTGGTTGACAGCCTGCCATAGTTCGGTCGAGAAACCGGCTGATATTGTGGCTGCCGAGGCTAATCTGCCCGAAAAAGTCGATTACAATCTACACGTAAAGCCCATTTTATCGGATCGTTGTTTTGCCTGTCATGGTCCCGATCAGGCCAAACAGCAGGCCGGTTTGCGGTTAGATACGCCCGAAGGAGCCTACGAAGCGTTGAAAAAAAGCGGTCATACTGCCATCATACCGGGAAATTTAGCTAAGAGTGAGTTGGTTCATCGTATTCTCAGCACAGACCCGGATGAGATGATGCCTACGCCCAAATCGAATTTGAGCCTGACGGTCGAAGAAAAAGCGATGCTGCTACGTTGGGTGGAGCAGGGTGCAGAATACAAAGAACACTGGTCACTCCTTGCGTTGACAAAGCCGGAAATGCCGAAAGTCAACGACGAAAAATGGGTGAAAAACGACATAGATCGTTTCGTTCTCGCCAAACAGGACGCGAAACAATTAAGGCACGCATCCGAAGCCGACAGAGCAACCCTATTGCGTCGGGTAAGTCTGGACCTGACAGGTTTGCCGCCCACGCCCGCCGAAGTGAACACGTTTCTGGCAGATAAATCGGCCAATGCGTACGAAAAAGTGGTTATCCGCTTACTCAACAGCCCCTATTATGGTGAACGGCAGGCTGTTGAGTGGCTCGATGTGGCTCGTTATGCCGACACGCATGGGTATCAGGACGATGGCTTACGCACCGCATGGCCTTATCGCGACTGGGTGATTCGGGCGTTCAATCGAAATTTATCCTTTGATCGATTTATTACGTGGCAATTGGCGGGCGATTTACTGCCAAAGCCAAATAAAGACCAATTGATTGCCACCGCCTTCAATCGCAACCACCAGCAGAGTCAGGAGGGCGGTATTGTCGACGAAGAATATCGGACGGAGTACGTTGCCGATCGAACCAATACGTTTGGGAAAGCGATGCTGGGTTTGACGGTCGAATGCGCCCGTTGCCACGATCATAAATATGACCCCATTAGCCAGAAAGATTATTATTCGCTGTTCGCCTTTTTCAACAGTAACAATGAGCGGGGCCAGATTCCCTACAATGGCGAAGCAGCCCCTACCATTACCCTGACCGAACCCGAAACGGATGCCAAACTGAAATTTATTCGGGAACGATTAACCCCACTCGAACAGCAACTGAACCCGAATCGAACCGATTATCAGCAACGGTTTGGTCAATGGCTCTCGCAAACCCGCTCGGTATCCTCACTTGATTCGGGTTTGGTGGCCCATTATTCGTTCGATGAAACAGACCGAACCGACATTAGTGCCTACGTGAAAGCGCAGAACGAAAAGCGAAAGCTGGAAGACGCAAGGCGTAAAAAAGAGGAAGAATCTAAAAAAGTCGGGGCGAAAAAGGTTGAGAAGAAAGAGGTTGCCAAACGCAAAACAAAAGAAGAACTCTGGAAAGACCCACGTAACGCTTTCGCCAATTCGGTAAACGATACGTTGCCTGCCCGTTTGGGTGGTGATTCCGATAAAGTACCGTATTCCGTGCCGGGTCGTTTTAGTAAAGCCCGTTTTTTACCCGGCGACAGTTACATCGAACTACCCAAAAATTTCGCTGCTTTCGAGCAGAATGAGCCGTTTACGGTAAGTAGCTGGTTCAATCTGGCCAAGTCCGGCATGGCTCTGACGTTGATGGGACGTACCACCGGCCCAATGGATGGACAGCGAGGGTATGAACTCAATTTGCTCCCCGACGGGCGGCTAAAACTGGCTTTCAGTCACGTCTGGCCCGCTAATGCCATCGACATCGAATCGATTGATAAAGTCCCGGTTCACCAATGGTTTCAGGTTGCTTTTGCGTATGACGGAACGGGTAAGGCAAAGGGCATTTCGCTTTACCTGAATGGTCGTCCTCTTCGCACGAAAGTCGTTACGGACCATCTGATTCACAGCATGGTATATGGAAAAGACCGCAGCCATTGGGCACAACATTCGTTCTACGTTGGCCGGATGCACGATTATTTTTATAAAGATTTTGCGGTCGATGAACTTCGGATTTACAACCGCTGTCTGACGCCACTCGAAATGCCCCAACTCGCCGGTCAGCCCGACGCACTGGCAACGGCCTTACGAACACCCGTTGCCAATCGAACGCCCGCACAGCGAACAGGTTTATACACGTACTACGTAAAAACGCAGGACCCTGTTTATCGCGCAGCGTATGCCAAAGCTATGAAACTACGGGGTGAGCAGATTATGCTGTACACCAACTCCGATCAGGTCATGGTTATGCAGGAGCAGCCTGTTCCGCGCGAGACCCGACTGCTGAAGCGAGGGGCTTACGACGCGCCCGGTGAGGTCGTAAGCCCAGCCGTTTTGCACAGCCTGAATCCGCTGACGGAATCCATGCCCAAAAACCGGCTTGGTCTGGCGCAGTGGTTGTTAGCCCCCGAAAATCCACTGTTTAGCCGGGTGATGGTGAATCGCATGTGGCAGCAATATTTTGGTCAGGGATTGGCGAAAAACAGCGATGATTTCGGAAATCAGGGCGCGTTACCAAGCCATCCCGAATTGCTGGATTATCTGGCCGTAAAATTTAGAGAAACCGGCTGGAACGCGAAGGCGATGCACAAACTGATTGTGATGTCGGCCACGTACCGCCAGTCGTCCAGCGTGCCGGAGCGCGTACGGGAATCCGATCCGGATAATACGTTTCTGACGCGCGGTCCCAGCTATCGGATGTCGGCGGAGCAAGTGCGCGATAATGCGTTGGCAGCCAGTGGATTGCTGACGAAACGTATTGGTGGGCCAAGTGTTCTGCCTTATCAACCGTCAGGAATTTGGGAAGCTCTGGCGACTCGCAACGCGGTCAAATACGTTCAGAGTCGCGGTGATAGTCTGTATCGGCGGTCGATGTACACGATCTGGAAACGTTCCTCGCCCGCGCCGATGATGCTCAATTTCGACGCAGCCGAGCGACATACATGTGTTGTTAAGCGCCAGAAAACCAGCACACCCCTGCAGGCGTTGGTGACGCTCAATGATCCGCAGTTTGTGGAAGCGGCACGTGTATTGGCGCAGAAGGAAGGCGGGAAAGGCAATGACGATAAGGGTACGATTGATCAACTCTTCAGATCGGTGGTTAGCCGCCCCGCCCGACCACAGGAGGTAACGTTGATGCAACAATTGTATGCCGAAGAACTGGCCGATTTCAGGAAAAATCCGAAGCAGGCAACGGAATTATTGGCCGTGGGTGAATATCCGGTTGATAAAAAACGCAACCCCGCCGAGTTAGCCGCCTGGACGGTGGTGACGAGTACGATTATGAATTTCGACGAAGCAATCATTAAGCGATAGTCAGATCTGACAAAATAGGCCATTTATGGACATTCAGGACCAACTACACGATCAACTCAGCCGCCGGAACTTTCTGGGTCAGGCGAGTGCGGGTTTAGGCACCATTGCGCTGGCGTCGCTGCTGAATCCGACTAATTTATTTGGTGGATCAGCACTGAGTGAAAGTCCGGCTATTGGTAAACCACACTTTCCGCCGAAGGTGAAGCGGGTCATTTATCTGTTTCAGAGTGGCGCACCGTCACAGTTGGAATTGTTCGACTACAAACCGAAACTCGAAGCCATGTGGGGGCAGGATTTGCCCGAATCCGTGCGGAAAGGCCAACGACTGACGGGTATGACCGCCGGGCAAAGTCGCTTTCCGCTGGCCGCATCGAAATATAAGTTTGCGCAATACGGTCCCGGTCAGATGACGATTAGCGAACTGCTGCCCCACACGGCCCGCATGGCTGGCGACCTGACGTTTATTCGTTCCCTGCATACCGAAGCCATTAACCACGACCCCGCCGTTACGTTCTTCCAGACGGGAAGTCAGCAGGCAGGCCGACCCAGTTTCGGCTCGTGGATTAGCTATGGTTTAGGATCTGATAATCAGAATCTTCCGTCTTTTGTTGTGTTGCTATCCAAAGGTCGGGATGGCGATCAGCCGCTGTATGCCAAACTATGGAGTAATGGATTTTTGCCCTCGGTGCATCAGGGCGTGGTTTTCCGGTCGGGACCGGACCCGGTTTATTACCTCAACAACCCGCCGGGTATTGACAAAACCAGCCGCCGACGGATGCTCGATTACCTGACCAAACTGCATGACGAGCAGAACAAACACGTACTGGACCCGGAAATCAACAGCCGTATGGCGCAGTACGAAATGGCCTATCGAATGCAAACATCGGTGCCCGAAACGCTCGATATTTCCAAAGAACCCGATTATATTTTCGATATGTACGGCCCGGACAGCCGCAAGCCCGGTACGTTTGCCGCCAACTGTCTGCTGGCCCGGAAATTAGTGGAAAAAGACGTTAAGTTCGTGCAGTTGTACCACCAGGGATGGGATCAGCATGGCAACCTGCCCAACGACATCAAGACCCAGGCCAAAAGTGTCGATCAGCCCTCTGCCGCGCTTATCATGGACCTGAAACAACGCGGTTTACTCGACGATACGTTGGTAATTTGGGGCGGTGAGTTCGGGCGTGGCCCGTATTCGCAGGGGAAACTTACGCGTGATAACTACGGTCGCGACCATCACCCGCGTGCCTTTTCAGTCTGGATGGCCGGAGCGGGCGTGAAAAAAGGACTGGTTTACGGGCAAACGGATGACTTCGGCTATAACATCATTAAAGAACCCGTTCACGTCCACGATTTTCAGGCAACCATCCTGCATCTGCTTGGCGTTGACCACGAAAAACTAACCTTCAAAAGTCAGGGTCGACGGTATCGGCTTACGGATGTTCACGGAAAAGTTGTGAAGCCGTTGCTGGCGTAGAAGCAATAAATAATTGACTTTATAGCGGTACGTATTCCGGAAGTTGGAATACGTACCGCTATTGTTGTAACTATGCTGTATCACTTACAATCCTACCCCTAACTAATGAACCGACTTCGATTAAATAACCTGCCGTCAGCCATAATAGGTTTCATTATTGTGCTGATAATCAGCAGTATTTTTACTCCCTGTTCTAAAACGACCGACACCGAAACCGACGCGCCAACGTTCAAATTGGTGCCCGGTAAAACGTTTCATTTTAATTCATTTGTCGATTGCAACATGGCCGAGGCCTGGGTGGGCGATACGTTCCGCATTTTCCCAGGAAAGTACGGTGAAGACCCGGTTTGGGGGCGTTCCAATGAGTTGAAATTTGCCAGCGGTGCCAACGCCGACGAGGCTTTTGGACGGAAGGCAACCGATTTTACGGTCCCGATCATGCCCAAAAATGTGCCGCCCGGCCAAAACGGTTTGCATGGCGCGGTCTGGTTTGAGACGGTTTATCAGGACCCTGCCGACAAAACGGGCCGGACGTTATTTGCGGTTTATCACAACGAGAACTATCCCGAAACGCTACCGTATGATTCTGTGGCCCGCACCGGGTACATCAATGCAAACTGGCCGCAGGGCCTCCGCGGGCCTGAATCGGCGGCTGCCGTGTGCCGAATCGGGATCATGAAGTCGATTAACGGCGGGCGGAGTTGGGACAATCTGGGTATTTTTATCGAAGATTATCAGCCCCGAATGATCCTGAAGCCGCAGAATACGTCCCTCACCTTTGCCGGCGGTGTTGGCGACCCGTCAGCCGTAGCGTCCGGCGACTATTTATACCTGTTTTATGGTGAATACGGCTATCCCGGTGCGTATTCGTCGGCTACCCACGACCCGGCCAAAGAATGGAGCGGGCAG
This sequence comes from Spirosoma sp., assembly GCA_031425355.1. GTDB lineage: Bacteria > Bacteroidota > Bacteroidia > Cytophagales > Spirosomataceae > Spirosoma. The sequence continues at coordinate 13,673 of JANPJE010000129.1, forward strand.
TGTATCAGTGTGGCGCGTATTCGGTTAACGGATCTCGATAATCCAGTCGGTAAAGCAAAGCGGTGGGATGGAACGGGCTTCAACGCACCCGCCGATGGTATAGGTGCCCCGGTTGCCAGCCTGCAAATTCCCCGCGAATCGGGCGGTGGAGCCGCTTCATCGCCAACGGGCGGGTTTCACTGGGGTCCATCGGTTAGCTGGAATACGTATCTGAACTGCTGGGTTATGCTGATGGGTAAAGTAGAAGGGCCATCGTGGGCCGGAAGCAGCATTTACATTTCGTTCAACAAAAACGCCGATCTGGGCGAGGGGAATCATTCGCAGGAATGGACCAAGCCTAAACTGTTGTTGGATAGACCCGGCCATTTTTTGTGGTATCCGTCACTCCAACCTATGAATACGGCGGATGATATCGCTAATAAACGGACATGCCTAAAATTAGGCCAGAAAGCGAGACTGTTTGTCAAGGATATTCAAAAAGAAAAAAGCATGTATCTGTCGGAGTTCGTAATCGAATTTCAACGATAATTTGATCACTTGATCTGGCATACGTAGCATTCATTGGCTGGGTATGTTGTACTGGGTGTCGGAAGTACAGATAAGGGTCTTTACTTTTGCACCATGCTACAACAACTTGACACCTGGATACGCGCTGCAATCCGATGGTTTGGCTACGTACCTAACCGTGATTTGTCGGGTTGGGTATTGCTCCTGATGGCCGTAGTAACTGGGTTAGCGGTTGATTTCGTCGTAACGCAAATCATCCGGTTCGTGGTACGTCGCCGATCATTCCATACGCTGGCCCTGCTCAAGAAATATGTACGCTGGGCATTCTGGATATTCGTGCCATCGCTGTTTTTTTTGCTCGCAACGAACGTGCAGTCCGAGCGGTTTCTGCGTCGGCATCCGGTAGCCGATAAAACCGCCGAAATTCTGTTCCTCATTGCCACAACCTGGTTGGTTGTTCAATTGCTGAAAGTCGGTGAGTTGCGCCTGATTCATCAATATGACACGACGCAGGACGTCAATCTATCGCAGCGGAAATTTGTCACGCAGGTTCGGTTTTTCCGGCGGATGGTGTCCATTGGCGTCATTATTATTGGTGCGTCGCTTTTGCTTATTACGTTTCAGGGAAGCCGGAAAGTTGGCTTAAGCGTACTAACTTCGGCGGGTGTGGTGTCGGTTTTAATTGGTTTTGCAGCCCAGAAAACGCTGGCGAATCTGATGGCCGGTATTCAAATCGCCTTTAATCAGCAAATCCGGTTAGATGATGCCGTGGTCGTCGAAAAGGAGTGGGGGCGCGTGGAGGAAATCAACCTGACGAGCGTAATTGTACGACTTTGGGACCGTCGGCGGCTAATTTTGCCGATTACTTATTTTGTCGAAACGCCGTTCGAGAACTGGACCCGCTCGGATGCTTCTATTACCGGTTCTATTCTTTTATACCTTGATTACAATACGCCGATAGAAAAAATACGGGAGAAAGGCCGCGAATTTGCCGAAGCCGATCCGCTCTGGAATGGCGATGTATTTGTTGTGCAAGTAACGGACACACAGCCGACCTGCATAGTTGTTCGGGTGCTGGTATCGGCTCAAGACGCGCCTTCTGCTTTTGATTTGCGCTGTCACATTCGCGAGAAGCTTATCAACTTCCTTCGCGATGAATATCCGCAAAGCCTGCCCCAAACGCGCCTGATGCTGGCTGAAGAATTGAAACTCAAAGAAGGTGACGTACTGTAATAAAAAAGGTGGGGTCAGTTTCTCAAAACTGACCCCACCTTTTTTATTCTTCCCAACCAAATGATCGTTCGATGGCTTTCTGCCAGCCGCGCATCAGTTTTGTTCGCTGAACGCTGTCCATGCCGGATTCATACGTTTTGGCGATGCCCCAATTCTGTCGTAAATCGTCTAAATTCTGCCAGTAACCAACAGCAAGCCCGGCAGCGTAAGCCGCGCCAAGTGCCGTGGTTTCGGTCATGCGCGGACAAACAACGGGCCCATTCAGTACGTCGGCCTGAAACTGCATGAGCAACGAATTAACGACCATACCGCCGTCGACCCGCAGCGATTTGAGTGATACACCCGCGTCCTGCTCCATTGCACGAACGACGTCAACTGTCTGATAGGCAGT
>JANPJE010000130.1:0-13507 GCA_031425355.1 Spirosoma sp.
AACAGACCGGCTTCAAGCATGGCATCCATCCGGGCGTCAATTCGGGCGTACAATTCGGCACGCGGACGTTCGAGGGCAATCAGCACCGACCGGAATGGTCGCTCGGCGGGTTGCTCCCGTCGGAATGATGAGTAGGGTTGCCCCGTTGACAGGCACACCTCGAGTGCCCGCGTTACCCGAACCGGATTTTGTAGATCAGCCGTTTGCGTATAAATTGGGTCTAATTCACGCAACTGGTTCTGTAATTTCTCCAATCCTTCCTGCTGTAGCCGGGTAAATAGTTGCTCCCGTAGCAACGGATCAACGGGGGGCATATCGTCCAGACCGAAACATACGGCGTTGATATACAGACCCGTTCCGCCGGATAAAATCACTACGTCTTTCTCCTGAAATAAGGTGCTGAGTATGGCTAAGCATTCGCGTTCATAGCGTCCGGCGTTTACGGGGTCCGTAATCGAATGTGAGTTGATGAAGTGGTGCCGGACACCATTCATTTCACTGGGAGTAGGCTTGGCGGTGCCGATGCTGAGTTCGCGGTAGAGTTGTCTGGAGTCAGCCGAAACAACATCGGTTTGTAATACCTGTGCCAGTTGAACGCACAAAGCAGTTTTGCCTACAGCCGTTGGGCCAGCTACTACCAATAAGGTTTTCAATCCGTAAGGGGAGATAATGTCACCACAAAATAAGTAGATTCCCGATTTCAGAGCGTCTTTTTTAATATATTGGACCGTTACCTCACTTTTTTGTCCTATTCACCACTGACTTTACCTGAGATCAGTATCAACATAAGCTTGGCTTAACAAATAACAACTGATAATTGTTTGAGCTACAGCCTTAACCTGACCCGTAATTTTTGTTCGCTCTGTTAATCAAGTTGAAAAATATATTACCATACTACTATATTTTTCAGCTTGATTAACAGATAATTACCTTTCCAAAAATTGTTTGTATGGATAGTAAATAAGCCCCTGTTTTAGAGATGTAATATAAATTTCTATATTTGCTTTTTCACACAAGTGTCTTTAAATCAGTGAATTACATACCAAAAGGTTAGCCCACCAGCCCATGATCGACATAGTTAGACCCAAGCAAATAAATGACCCCAAGAACCGAGCCCTTCAGAAAACATTAGATATCATCAGCGGAAAGTGGCGGTTGTACATAATTTATCAACTCGACATTGAAGCCCGACGGTATGGCGAGTTACGCCGGATGATTCCTGAAATAAGTGAGAAAGTTTTGGTCCAGGAACTCAAAGCACTCGTCGCGTTAGGCGTTGTTGAGAAAAAAGCCTACAATGAGGTGCCTCCCCGTGTTGAGTATTGTCTGACAGGCAAAGGTCTTTTCGTATTACCATCGTTGCTGAAATTAACCCAGATCGGCGAAACGTTTCTGGAATCCTGAGCCAATCAACTTTTTTTGGTTGCACGTCGTTATTTGTTGGCACATAAAGTAAACGGGCCAATGAGCGGTAAGGTGATTTTTTTGTTAATGAGCGTACTATGGTTCGTCTACATAGCGCACAGCAACGAAAGCCACCCCGAAGAGACTTCTTTTGATCGTGCTTTGATCTCCCATCCTCAGGCTAAATCGCACTACGCTAAGTCGTTACGCTTTAATGTATACACGTTTAGCGTTACCGCGACCGATACTGGCCGGGTACGCGATGTACTTATCAAAGCGTATCGGGGAGAATTGCTGCTAACTAATTTTAGGATTCGGATCGATGGAGCCGTAGCGGGTGCCGAAGTGGCTGACCTCGATAATAATCGCTTTCCGGAATTATACATTTATAGCACTACCGATGGAAGCGGATCGTTCGGGCGCGTCTATGCGTGGCAGTTTTTGCCGGAGCGCAAAGCCGATATTTCGCTGCCTAACTGGCGGCTTTCAAGCTCAGACGGGTATATGGGGCACGACAGTCTGTGGGTAGACCGGGCGGTTTTCTGTCGCAAATATCCGCTGTATCGTTCTGGTGACGCCAACGCCGAACCATCCGGCGGAGACCGAATAATTCAGTATAAACTAAAACCAGCAGGTACCGGATTTGCCCTGATTGGGGAAGCAGTCAGAAAATAGTCAGGGGTGATCAGGTTTTGTCAAGGATGGTTAGGAATAGTCAGCATTAGACAATCTACTCTTGCCCATCTCCTCTCCTTGACTATCCCTGACCACTCTTTAAAACACCTTAAAGCCAAGTGAAACGGTGGCGATTCCGAGGAGGCCGGTGACTTTCACGTCTTTATATATACCCCCGACCGGCACAGTGTAGCGCACATCAACATCCAGGAATGAAACCGGCGAATAGCCCACTCCTAACGCTAAAGCGTACGTAAAATCTTTCACCTCTAAATTTTGCGCTTCGTATTTATTACGCAGATCCGTTGTGCCGACGTTGGCCGGAATATCCGTTTGTGGAAAGCTGACCGCTGAGTTCGCGTTGATTACGCCGGAGGTATTTCGGGTGACCTCAGCCTTCTGCACAAAAAGAAAACTCGGACCTCCATACCCGCGCAGCTTTCCCCCCAACCAGCGTTTGCCCACCAGAATAGGCACGTTAACGGCTTCCAGAACTGATTCGGAGACGATATTCAGGCTGGCATTCAGCAAACCGGGTTGCACACTGATGGGGAGAGCATTGGCCAAAGCCGCATTTGCGTTAACATCCAGCGTAACAGCCGTTTTTTGCTTCAATACGAAGCGGTTATATGTCACTTCGGCCTGTATGAAAAAGTTGCTGAAGTTTTTGCGTGCCCACAACCCGCCCGAATACCCATAACCGATACCATTACTCTTATTTTGCAGGGCAGGAACGTCAACACCGCTGACCGACTGCGCCGGAATATTGGTGAAACCGTGCGTGAACGTAGCACCTCCCTTAATACCAAATTCAACTGGACGAGCGGGGTCGGTTTGGGCCATACCTACCGACGCGCTTGTTAATAGCAGCGCACTGATTAGAAGCTGATTACCTTTCATGAGAGAGTTTTATTGTTGCAGTAATACACGACGGTAGTTTGCCGGATTGACCGGCTGAATCGTCGCGCCATACTTTGCGTTAATTCCTTTAATAATTTCATTAGCCATCAGCGCGTAGCCGGCCGGCGTCAGGTGAATACCATCCAGACTAAATACGCCCCCCTGAATAAAACCGGCGGTGTAGGTGATGCCGTTCTGAGTAAGCCCGCTGGCTGAAGAGACCTGGCTTAAAACTGTGTTGGGGTCAACATACGCGGCTCCCTTTGCGTCGGCCTGCGTTTTCATGCTGGCATTGAAACTGGCTACGCTGGCATTCAGCAGTGTTACTTCATCGGCATCCAGAATAATTCTATTGGGAAGCGGATTCGTAATGCTCAAGCCATAAGGGCCAACTTTTGTACCCGCGTCGGTTCGGCCAATAGTCGCATAATCGGTTGCACTCGAAATGAGCAGCAAATCACCCGTTTGCGTGGCCCGTATGCCTTTTGCCGTTTGAATAATCAACGCTGTAACGGGCGTTGGTGGTCTCAGAAAAAGATTAAGTTGTGCCAGAACCAATGGTAATGTCAACGTAGCGAACAGCGGTGCCGTCGTAATAGTGGGAATGCCAACTACAACGCCCTTACGACCACCTTCGGCCAGTTTGTTCATCATCGCCGTAAAGTTGGTGGTGAACAGGGCAGTAGGTGTTAAGGGTATTGTGCCACCCGAGAGTGCGTAGCCCAGAGCGTCGTTGTTGCCTAACCAGCAGGAATAAAATGTTGCTCCGTTCAGGTTGTCACTCGCATACTGGAAGTAAGTGGTAGCTGGATTGGCAACCAATCGCTCGAAATACTGATTGCTTACCCCATAGTTCGCGGCCAGTACGTCGGAAACGCGAATCCCCGGAACGCCCAGATTCTGGTTAGCATCCGTAAACTTGGTTAGCAAAACAGATCCTCCGCCTGTTGTTCCTCCTCGTGCCGCACCCGGAGCCACCTGCGCGATGGACGTAATGATGCTGGTTGGATCCGTGAGAGACGGCACTTTGATTAATTTGGCATAGCCCGACCCGGCCGCCTGCGCTTCTGTAAACAGAGGCTGCACAAAATTGCCTCCGCCAACGGTTTTGAACTGACCGGCCAGAATATTGGGATATGAGTTGAGCTGGCTGTCCCGATAAAGCCCACCGTCGGCGAAACCTGCTGTTAATGAATTGCCGACCGCTACGTATTTCGTAAAGTCGGCGCTACCCGGTATTGGCGTTTCGCTGCTGCCTGCATTGGGGTCAATGTCGTTATTGGTGCAGGCAGTCACGCCAAGCAACGTGGCAAACACCAGTCCCCACCGAAATCTCTGCTTAAATTGCATTCTGTATGTACGTTGATTGTAAAAAATGAAGAAAGATGTATTAAAAAAAAGAACGTAAAATTAATGGCTTTCTGTTACTCTGGCCGTAGTTATCCGTCAGATACTCGCATAGAGCGGAATGGATGTTAAACAAAGCATAAACTGAATCTGTTGTTTGTCACAGATGAGTTGGCTTACTTGCCGTCCATTCAGAACATGTTTCATTAAAACTACAATAAACCGATGGGTCTGTTATCATTTTTCAAAGGAGTAGGCGAGAAGATTTTCAACAAGGAGCAGGTAGCTCCCGAACCAGCACAGGCAGAAGCAGTAGAGCCAGTTCGTGCTCAGGCGTTACTCGCCCACGTAAAGCAATTGGGCCTTGCCTACAACAGCCTGACCGTTAAAACCAAAGGTGATACGGTTACGTTGAACGGCTCGGTGAAATCGCAGGAAGATGCGGAAAAAATCGCGCTGGCCGTTGGTAACGTAGAAGGCGTATCGGCAGTAGACAATCAACTGGAGGTTGATGAACCATCGGCAGAAGGCAAATACTACACGGTGAAATCAGGTGATTCGCTGTCGAAAATTGCAAAAGAGGTGTATGGCGATCCATTGAAATATGGCGTTATTTTTGAAGCTAATAAGCCAATGCTGAACGATCCGGATAAGATTTATCCAGATCAGGTACTTCGGATTCCCCAACTGTAAAAAATAGCGTTACAGGATTATAGGGTTATAAAGTTGTAAAGTTAACGGCCTCCGGCGCCTGCACTTTACAACTTTATAACCCTATATCTTTATTAGGTAAACCGAAAACGAACATTCAGGCGGATAGCCGGTTTTATTGATCTCAACTCAATGAAAAACTCATGGCTGTTCACTTAATCTCTCTTCTTAACGATCAATTTACGCCCGCCGTGATTGATAAACTCAGTGTCGCGCTGAATGAATCACCGGCCAACACGCTGAAAGCCGTCAACGGTGCGTTGCCCACCTTGCTGGGAGGCCTTACTCAACGCGTTCAGGCATCGGGCGGAGCATCATCCGTTATTGATTTTTTGGCTAAGGGCGATTATGCGAAAACGCCGTTCGACGTGAGTCAGGCAGTCGATACCAAGCAGGAAATTGATCAGGTAACCGCTGCTGGTCAAGGTTTTATGGATCAAATCTTTAGCGATAAACTGGCCCGAACTACCGAACTGCTAAGTCTGTACAGCGGCACAAAACCGCAGTCGGCCACAACTGTTCTGGGGCTAGCCGGGTCGGTGTTAATGGGCGTTTTAGGCCGTCAGGAGCAGGAAAAAGGGCTGACAGCCGAGAGCCTGACAACCCTTCTGGCCGGGCAGGCAGGCGAATTCCGGAAAGCATTGCCAACGGGTCTGGATGGCGTTGGTAGTTTGCTGGGTTTCGATGAACTGGCAACACCCACCGGGCCTCAGACGGACGTTCAGGGTGCCGATAATTTCAGCGGAACTCCCATAAATCCCAACATACCCAAAAGTGCCGAGGGCGACCGGCGGCACGAGAATGTGCGCTGGCTTCGCTGGGCCATGATAGCCATTGCCGTATTGATACTGGCGTTACTGATACAGAAGTGCAGCCAGAACCAGAGCGGCACAGAAGGCGTCAGCACCGATTCTACGGCACGCGTCGAGTCCGACGCAGTGGAAGACACATCGGCAGCTACGAAAGAAAGTGTTCGGGAAGCCAACGGACAGGTGTCTGATTCAACGGCCCCCGGTGCGCTTGGTATCCGTGACTCGCTGAAAACCAATCGGTAGGCTATATCATCGTTACGTGGTGATTAAATGGTCCCGTGCAATCTCTATATTGCCGCCTGATTGACCTCACCACGTAACGTATAATTTATGTTTGTTGACGCCATTGAACGCGTTGATCTGTTTACCCAACCCATGCACTCCATCGTTCGGCTCTACGGTCACGATGAGATTGTACCCGGCACGGCTCCTCTTTTTTTTGTGAATGAAGACGGCTGGGCTGTCACCTGTAAACACGTTGCCGAGCTTATCCGGCAAAGCGACTCGATCTACCATAATTACCGCGAATTCCAGGGTGCCCGGCGGGAAGCACTACGTGAGAAAAACGCCGGGCATCTGATTAGCCAGTTGGAAGCGAAATTTAAACTCACTGCCGACACCATCATTCGCGTTCGCAGCACATTTATCAACTGCGTTGACCAGTTTCAAAAATTAAGCATTGAAACCCACCCAACTCAGGACCTTGCTTTGCTCCGATTCGAAGGGTACAGCCGACCTTTGTATCGTTCACACGCGGTTTTTCTGGGTGATACCAGCCGTGTGAAACCCGGTCGGAGCTTATGTCGGTTGGGGTATCCATTTCCTGAATTCACTAATTTCCGCTATAATCCCTCCATCGACGATATTGAATGGACGACGACGGGCCGTATTCCCTCCCCCAATTTCCCGATCGACGGTATCGTGACCCGGCTCATCGGTGATGGCAGTGGCATTAAAGGCATTGAAATGAGTACGCCCGGTTTGCGGGGGCAAAGTGGTGGCCCGTTATTCGATAAAAACGGTCTAATTTACGGTATGCAGTCGGCAACGCGGCATTTACACCTCGGTTTCGATATTGAAGACCACGAAGTACTGGTGAACGGACGTAAAAGCCGCGTATCGAATTACCCATTTTTGAATGTCGGTCAGTGCGTTCATGTCGATGTGATAAAAGCGTTTCTACGAGAAAAGAAGGTGAAGTTCTATGAGGGATAAACGCTAACGAATGCAAAGAATTCAAGGCGTTGAACCCTGTACATTCGCTCATTAAAAAAACTCTCCCAAGCATTTTGGCGTTACTCTCCCGAATGTCATAAACGCACATTCATTACATACGTATGTTAAAACGCAGAGCTTCGGCTGTCTGGAAAGGCAGTTTACAGGATGGTACAGGTGCCCTATCATCGTTCAGTGGAGTATTGAATAATACGCCCTATTCATTCAAAACCCGGTTTGTTAGCGAAGATGGAAAAGCGGGTACAAACCCCGAAGAGATACTGGCAGCCGCTCACGCGGGCTGCTACGGCATGGCCGTCAGCGCAACAATGGGTCAATCCGGTTTTACTCCCGACGAACTGGGTGTAAGCGCTACACTCACGATGGATACTGACACACTGACGATCACTGCTATTGAGTTAAACATTACGGGCAAAGTGCCGGGAATGTCGGCTGAACAATTTGAGCAGGTTGCCGAAAACGCGGCTAAAATGTGCGTTATCTCGCGGGCACTCAACCCCGATATTCAGGTAACGAAAATTGCTACGTTGCAATAAGCAGACGAAGTCATTTTGCTCAACGATTTTGTTGCGTTGGCCGTATCTTTGAGCGGCCAACGCTTTTTTTATGCCTCAACTCACCGACATACTTATCTCTCAAACGACCCTTGTTGGCGATGCCCTTGCCCTGCTCAAACGCCTGATTGCTACGCCTTCTTTCAGCCGGGAAGAAAACCAGACGGCTGACTTGATCGAAGCCTATTTTCGGGAGAAACGGATTCCATACGAGCGGCTTAAAAATAACGTCTGGGCAACGAATCACCATTTCGACGCGGCAAAACCGACGTTGTTATTGAACTCGCACCACGACACTGTAAAACCCAATAAATCGTGGACTCTCGACCCGTTTGAGCCGCTGGAGCAGGACGGTAAACTGTTTGGTTTGGGCAGCAACGATGCCGGTGGCTGTCTGGTTTCGCTGCTGGCTGCGTTCGCTTATTTTTATGACCGGTCGGGCATGACCCACAATATCGTGATGGCAGCCACCGCCGAAGAAGAAGTTTCGGGGCGCGACGGGCTGGAATTGCTACTGCCGGAATTGCCGCCCATTAGTTTCGCCATCGTCGGCGAACCCACCGAGATGCAGCTTGCCATTGCCGAAAAAGGTTTGCTCGTGCTCGACTGCACGGCGCACGGTGTTAGCGGTCATGCAGCCCGCGACGAAGGGGAAAACGCTATTTACAACGCCATTCAGGATATTAACTGGCTGACAACGTATCAGTTTCCGAAAGTTTCGCCAACGCTGGGGCCAATAAAACTGTCGGTCACCATGATTAATGCGGGTTCGCAGCACAACGTAGTGCCGGACGTCTGTAGCTTTACTGTCGATGTGCGGGTTACGGAACAATACACCCTCGAAGACGTCATTGAAACTATCCGGACGAACGTCCGGGCAGATGTGAATCCCCGCTCAATTCGGCTCAAACCATCGTCAATTTCGGCTGAGCACCCCATTGTACAAGCGGGTCTTGCGCTGGACCGGCATACCTACGGGTCGCCCACTACGTCGGATCAAGCCGTTCTTAACTGTCCATCGCTCAAATGCGGGCCGGGGCATTCGGGCCGGTCGCATTCGGCAGACGAGTTTATTTATCTGCGCGAAATTAGTGAAGGCGTCGACGGATATATTCAGATGCTGGAACAGGTGCTTTGAGTATCTCGACAGGTACATTACAAAGTTTAAAAATGACTTTTGGCGTGAATAATACAAATTTATTGACTCCTTTGTCTTTCAAATACAACATTGATTTTAAGAGTATGAAGTATGTATGCCGCACAGGCTTAGTCGTCGCTGGCTTAATCAGCGCAACGCTGGCCTTCGCCCAAGCCACCGCCAGTTTACCCAAGCCCACCCCCCGTCAATTAGCCTGGCAACCGCTGGAAACAACGGCTTTTCTGCATTTCACTGTCAATACGTTTACCGATAAAGAATGGGGCGATGGCACCGAAAGTCCGGCCATTTTCAACCCCACCAAACTCGATGCCCGGCAGTGGATTAAGTCCCTGAAAGACGCCGGTTTCAAGATGGCAATCATCACCGCCAAACACCACGACGGTTTCTGCTTGTGGCCATCCCGACTGACTGAACACTCGGTGAAAAATAGTCCGTACAAAGATGGGAAAGGCGATGTTGTGCGCGAAGTGGCCGATGCCTGCCGCGAGTTTGGGCTGAAATTCGGCGTGTATCTGTCGCCCTGGGACCGGCATGAACCACGCTACGGCACGGCCGCCTACAACGATTTTTATAAAGGGCAGCTTCGCGAATTGCTGACGAATTACGGACCTATTTCGGAGGTTTGGTTTGACGGGGCAAAGGGCGAAAACGCCAAAGATATGACGTATGATTTCGCCGGGTATTGGGCAATGGTTCGCCAGCTCCAGCCCAACGCCGTGCTGTTTTCCGACGCTGGTCCCGATGTGCGCTGGGTCGGAAATGAATCGGGCAACGCAGGCGAAACCTGTTGGTCAACCATCAATACCAAAGGCCTGGCTCCCGGTGTCGCCGACCCAAAATACCTGAATCGGGGCGACGCGACGGGCAAGCAATGGGTTCCGGCAGAAACAGACGTATCGATTCGCCCAGGCTGGTTTTATCATGCTGCCGAGGATATCAAAGTCCGGTCCCCGCAAAATTTAGTGGACTTATATTATCAGTCGGTCGGGCGAAACAGTTTGCTGCTGCTCAACGTACCGCCTAACCGGGAAGGCTTATTTTCGGAACCCGATATTGCCAGTCTGAAAGAGTTCCGGAGTATTCTGGATGAAACCTTCAAGGTAAATCTGGTTGCCAAACAACCTAAACTAACGGATAAACAGTTGGCAACCTTCACGACTATATCGGCAAATCAGCCCGTCACGATTGAACTTGGTGCCGAAAAAACGTTCGACCGCATAGCCATTCAGGAAAATATTGCCAATGGCCAGCGCGTTGCCAGCGGTCGGGTCGAGTATTGGAACGGCACCGACTGGAAATCGATTCAGTCGTTTACGACGGTAGGCTACAAACGACTTCTTCGTTTCCCGGCGATAACATCAACCAAGCTTCGGCTGTTTATAACGAACACCAACGGTCCAGTTCAACTTGCCGAAGTAGGCGTTTATAAAGCGTCAGCGCGGGAGGCTAAATAATCTCTTTACTGTCATTCATAATCCATCATTATGTTATATCCGCTCACGTTCGAGACCATTTTTAAAGACAAAATCTGGGGAGGCCAGAAAATAAAAACGGTTCTGGGTAAAGACTTTGCTCCTTTGCCAAACTGTGGCGAAACTTGGGAAGTATCCGATGTGGAGGGGAACGTATCGGTGGTGAAGGAGGGCGGCTTGCAGGGTAAATCGCTTCATGAACTGGTTCAGCAGTATAAAGGCGATCTGGTTGGAGAACACGTTTACGAAAAATATGGTGACCATTTCCCTTTGTTAATCAAGTTTATCGACGCTAACGACGACCTCTCGATTCAGGTTCACCCGGATGATGAACTGGCCAAAGAACGCAAAAGCGGATTCGGTAAAACTGAGATGTGGTACATCATGCAGGCCGACGAAGGGGCAAAGCTGAACTCGGGTTTCAACCGGGAACTGACGAAAGACGAGTACGTAAAAGCCGTTGCCGACAATACTATTCAGGACCTGCTCAACATCGAACCGGCCAACGCGGGCGATGTGTTTTTTCTGCCCGCCGGTCGTGTTCACTATATTGGAAAAGGCTTACTTCTGGCCGAGATTCAGCAGACTTCCGACACAACGTACCGGATTTATGACTTCGACCGGGTCGATGCAACCACTGGCAAAACCCGCGAATTGCATACAGAAATGGCTGTCGATGCCATTGATTATCAGCACTATGATGAATATAAAACGGGTTACGATAAGAAAGAAAATGAAAGCGTGAACGCTGTTGCGAGCGATTACTTCGTAACCAACGTACTAAATTTTACGCAGGAAGTGCTGCATGATTATACGCACATCGATTCGTTCGTAATTTTGATTTGCGTGTCGGGTGCGCTCACCGTCGAAGCGCAGGGCGGCTATAACGTACCGCTGAAAATGGGTCAGTGCGTCCTGATTCCGGCATCGGTCAACAACGTTACGCTCGTGCCCGACGGTGACATGACCGTACTGGAAACGTACGTACCCTAATTATGCGCTACTGCCTTGCCCTCGATCTTAAAGACGACGCGACCCTGATTGCCGAATATGAACGCTACCACGAACGTGTCTGGCCCGAAATTGAGGATAGCATTCGCCAGTCAGGTATCACGGATTTGACCATTTACCGCGTCGGCAACCGGCTGTTTATGATTATGGAAACAGACGGAACCTTCTCGTTCGACGCTAAATCTACCGCCGATGCCGCCAATCCGAAAGTACAGGAATGGGAGGCCTTGATGTGGCATTATCAGCAGGCTCTGCCAATGGCAAAACCGGGTGAGAAGTGGCTACTAATGGACCGAATCTTCAAACTCTAATTTCGGAAAGTTACATACCCGATTAAGTAAAGGTTGTCAGTCTTTACTTAATCGGGTAAATTTTTCGTGCTTATGTAAAATAAACTTGACATTATAATAAGTTTGCTTTACGTTTGATGTGTCAAACAAACTTTACATGATTATGAAAACGAAATGGCTTTTTCCGCATCGGTTCCGGCTTATCGGCTGGCTGATATTCGCCCCATCGGCCGTGCTGGGTATAGCGGCTATGTATGTTGATTTTAACTTTGGCTGGCTGGTTGCTGAGGTGCTGAACGAGTCAATCACAATTGAATCCGGCAACTCGATAACGCATTTGGCCGATATCCAGAACCTGACTGACGAAGTAGCGGCCATTGGCGTTATCATCGGCCTGCTGCTCATTGCGTTCTCGCGCGAAAAAGTTGAGGATGAGATGATTGGCCAACTACGACTCGAAGCGTTGCAATGGAGTGTTTATGCCAATTATATCGTTCTGGGGATTGCTATTTTAACGATTTACGACACCGCGTTTTTTAATGTTATGGTTTACAACATGTTCACGGTACTGCTGGTATTCATCGCCCGATTTCGTTGGTTGCTATACCGGAACACAAACAATCTGCTGGCATTATGAAAAATCGGCTTAAAGTTGAGCGGGCCGAACAGAATCTGTCACAAGCCGATCTTGCTGACCGAATTGGCGTTAGTCGGCAGACGATTAACTCCATCGAAACGTCCCGGTACGTTCCGTCCACGATTCTGGCTCTGAAACTGGCGCAGGTGTTTGGCAAATCCGTAGAGCATATCTTTACGCTCGACGAGACAGATTGATGCAATGCCGAATTTGTATATTCTTGCCGGACCCAATGGCGCCGGAAAAACGACTGCCGCTTACACACTTTTGCCAGACGTTTTAAACGTTTTGGAGTTTGTTAATGCAGATGAACCGGGCCGCCGTTGCGGTCGCACGCGGGTTATCACCGTTTAACGTCGATTATTTTTGGCTATCATCTGCCGAAGTGGCAAAAGAACGCGTTGCTACGGGAGTATCAAAAGGCGGCCATACTATTCCAGTGGATGTAATTGAACGGCGGTATGGACGAAGCATAGTGAACCTGACGAAGTTATATGTACCTATCTGTGATTACTTTACTGTGTTTAATAATGCCGGACTTGTTCCGCAATGGTGGTTACGGGTGGGTTTGATAGTGGATTAAATGTGTTAAATGAAGATATTTGGAATCTGTTGTCAACTATGAAAGCAAGTTCAGCGAAGGCGATCCCAAGTAATGATAAGGTGCTGGCCGGAGTACGGCGGGCTGTGCAAAAAGTAATTGAACAAGCGAAGCGTAACGATGAGGAATTAGTTATTTCACACGACGGTAAACTTGTACGCGTGAAAGCCCGCGACTTATAAATCAGTTCTCACAAAAAGATAAAACGCTTGTGCTTATCGGGCGTTTTCTGTTGGTCGCCAATACCCGTCCTATCGCTATATTTACGGGTAACAACTTCATCAATATCTGTCGAATTTTATGAAATACTGGCTTTACGCCCTGCTCGCGTTTACCCTGATCCGTCCGGCCCAGGCACAACTAACATCCACCGGTAACTTCGTCCGTGATAACTACCAGAAAACAGAGTACAAAATCCCGATGCGCGACGGGACCAAACTGCATACAACAGTGTATGTACCGAAAGATGCGTCGGCAACCAGTCGTTACCCGTTCATGATGCAGCGGACGTGCTATAGCGTAGCACCTTACGGACCTGACGCGTATCCTGCCCAACTCGGTCCGTCAGGAACGCTCATGCGCGACAAGTTTATTTTTGTGTATCAGGATGTTCGGGGCCGCTGGGCATCGGAAGGCACCTGGACCAATATGACGCCCAATATTCCCGACCCAGCAAATGAACCGAAAAAAGGCAAAAA
>JANPJE010000131.1:0-6061 GCA_031425355.1 Spirosoma sp.
CGTAATGTTATCGTACAGTACAATGCCTAAGCAAGTATAATCGCCGGGGGGCACCTGCACCACACCCCCACCAGCGGCTTTGGCGGCTGCAATGGCTTTGGCAATCGGTTCAGTAGCGTTGTCCGTTTTTTGACCGGTAGCGCCGAAGTCACGAATGTTGTAGACCAGAGGCAGAGTAAAGCCGGGCAAGCTCAGACTGGATAGCAGCAATAGAACGAAGCAAGTCAATTTCATCGGATTGATTGGGTTTACCACAGCTATTTGTCTTGTTTCTCCGCTTTCTGTAACAGCGTTACAATAACGAGATGGCCGTTATCGCGGGCGCGGTCAATGGCCCGAAATCCGTCGCTGTCCTGATAATAGACATCAGCTCCCTGACCGAGTAATGTCTTCACCACCGGTACATCTCCTTTCCAGGCAGCCTGCACCAGTTCCTTACCCCATTTACCGTTACCGATGGGAACCGTTTGCTTCTCGGGTCCTGAAACAGTTACTTGACCGGTGCGCAACACGGCTACGGTTGATTTTAACAGACGGACTTCGGCGAGTTGAGCGGGCGTTTTGCCAGCCTTATCGCGGATGGTCTGGCTGGCTCCGGCCCGTACCAGTGCGCCCACAATCGGGTCATAGCCCATCCCAGCGGCATAATGTAAAGGCGTTCGCCCGATGTTATCTACCGCGTTCAGGTTCGCTTTCGCATCAATCACCACCTGCACCACCGCATCGGTTACGTTCAGCGCATCGGTGAACTGAGAATACCCCTGCCACGCGGCCCAATGCAGAGCCGTTCGTCCGTTTTGGTCAGTGGCTTCCAATTCGCTCCCGGCGTTGATTAAGTCCCGGATGCGGTCGAGCGACTGACTTTCTTTCTGCCGCCAGGCCGAGTGCGCGTTGGCAACGGCGGCATGAAGGGGTGTCCAGCCATCGCGGGTTCGGGCGTTCACATCGGGTTTTTTGTCCATAATAAGCCGAAATAGTTCGTATTTGGATCGTTCCGCTCCCTTGCTGGTGTGGTCGTTGTTGCCCACAAATGTACCGGCAGCCATGTGCAGGGGCGTCCAGCCGTCGTTGGCGGGTTTGTTCACGTCGGCCCCGGTTGCCAGCAACAGTTCCACCGCGTCGTAATTACCACCGAGCAGGGCCGAGTGCAGGGCAGTCCAGCCGTTTGGAAGGGTTTTGTCAAGATTTCCCTTGCTAATTTCGGCCCGGAGTGCGGTCATATTGGGTCGTTCCGAAACGGTATTAATACCAAAACCCGGCCCCTCGTCGGGCTTCGTGAACGTACCGATTTTGCCGGAAAGACCCGTCATCACCGACGGACGCGGAACCCCGGCTTTGGCAAATTTTGTGGGTTGCCCCTGCCCGAACACCGTAACGAGACTGCGGGGCAGCAGGGTAAGCATTGGCCGGTCTAAACCGAACGTACCGGCCGGATTGCAACCCTCGGTTTCGGTGGAGCGAAACACTTGATACGTCGCCGGATTTTTGGCTCCCTCTATGGTCAGGTTCACGGTTTGCAGGCTGTCACTTCGGTTGATGAGCACCACCGTCTGCGTCCCGTTCGCGTGGTGCCGGAAGGCCGAAACCAGCACGTCGGGGTGTGTGGACGCGCTTTCGACCCGATATGCGCCGGGACGAACGTATCGGTAAAAATGCTTAGCCGCAAAATATTTGGGCGATTTGCGGGTACTGTCCATGAGGGCGAATACGCTGTGGGGTTCGGCGATTTGCCAGTAAAGCCATGCGCTCATGTTGCCGCCCACAAGATAATCGTGCATGTCGTTGGCCATTTTCAAGGCACCCGGCCAGGTCTGGTCGTGACCCGATGTTTCGGTCATCCACGTCTGCCGACCGTATTGTTTGGTGGCCTCGTGCCATTTTTTAACGCCCGCAAACTCCTCCTGCCGATGGGTAGCAAAATGGCCGGAAAAGGTGCGCGTTTCGGGGTCGGCCATCGTCGGGCGAATGCTGTTGAGCATCCGGCCCGAAAACATCATGTCTTCGGGTAAATGAATCTTTGTGGTGATGCCTTCGCGCTTGAATTTCCGCATCAGGGCACGCACGGCCTCGCGCACCTGCTGGGGATTGTAGATGCACGATTTGTAGGGTTCAATAAACAAAAGCTCGTTCTGGATGCTGATGGAGCCAATATCGATGCCGTAATTCTGTTTGGCGGCAATAATGAACGCGGCCATGTTTTCGGCGTATTCATCATACATGTCGGCCCGCAGATGACCGCCCTGCACGGTAGCCCGGTGGGTTTTGGTAAAGGCCGGTGGCGACCACGTAGCGGCAATGAAGCGCGTGACGCCCCGCCGTTTCAGTGCCTGCGCAAACCGCATCCGGCGTTCCATAAAGTGCATGTTGAAGTTTTTCCACTCGAAATGGTTTGGGTCATTGTCGTCATTGACGGCTTCGAGTTCCTGCGGAATTGACATGCGGAGCATCGTCAGGCCGAGGTCGTCCACAATACGGTCGTAGAGTGATGAGTCGGCGTAGAAAGCGGGCGGGTCGGTGAAGTCGATGATGCACGAGCCGAAGCCTTCGATGGTTTGGTACGTCTGGTCGGGCCTGACCGTTACACGGACGGGTACGGGCTGACCCAGCATCGGCCATGCCGCTCCCATTATACCGATTACCAAGATCATCCGGCATACTTTTTTTCTCAACATACAGCAACTTGATTTGACAATGCAAGAAGCGGAATTGTAACTGTTTATCCTGTTCATAACCACCCAGACCCACCCAGATTTTCAATACAGGCTCCTGTTATTTATGGGTACAATACAATGTAACGCAAATCTTTATGATCTTGATTCGCTACTTAATACGCCTTATACCGGCTGTTCTGGTTGCCCTGCTGCTGATTCAGGCAAACGCAGCTTATGCCCAAACCCGCTCACTGTCGGGCCGGATTACCGATGATACGGACAGCAAAGGTCTGCCCGGTGTCAATATCCTGCTGAAAGGCAGCCCTGTTGGTACCACGACGAACGCCGAGGGCAACTACCAGCTTAATCTGCCAGCTGGAGCCACTACGTTAGTCGTCTCGTCTGTCGGCTATCAGGCCAAAGAAGTGCCCATCGGTAAGAGCAGCGTTCTGAACGTTTCGCTCCAGTCCGACGCCCGCTCGCTCAATGAAGTGGTAGTAGTGGGTTATGGGCAGAAAACGACCCGCAAACTCACCGAATCCATCGGTACGGTACAGGCCCGCGACATCACGCGACTCCCCGTTGCCTCAGCCGAAGCCGCCATTCAGGGCCGTGTGTCGGGGGTACAGATCACCAACGTCGATGGTACGCCGGGTGGCCCCGTGTCCATTCGTATTCGGGGTGTATCGACGGTAGGCAACAACCAGCCGCTGTTTGTGGTGGATGGCGTACCCATCGGCGACGGCACCGGCAACCAGATCAACCCGAATGACATTGAAAGTATGTCGGTATTGAAAGATGCTTCGTCAGCGTCGATTTATGGCCTGCGGGCCTCCAATGGCGTGGTTCTAATTACGACAAAGCGCGGCAAATCGGGCAAGCCCCGCGTAAACTTCGACATGTACACGGGCGTTCAGAATTTCCCGAAGTTCTACGAAATGAATAGCACAGCCCAGTACGTATCGCTGGCACAGGAGAGTTATGACAATGCCAATGCCGTAAGCGGTAAAAAGCCTGGTCAGGAAGGTTTTCTGGCGATGCCTACCGATCTGCTGCCCGGCAGCAAATACCTCAACCGCGATAACCGCGATGTCTGGCGCAATGCCGTTGTGGAGCGTAATGCGCCCATCAGCAACTATAATCTCTCTATGTCGGGCGGCAATGAGAATTCCAACTACTTCGTATCGGCGGGGATGTTTCAGCAGAAATCGATGGTGAAAAAGTGGGACTTAAGCCGCTATTCGTTCCGCATCAACAGTGACCACCGCGTGGGCAAACGCCTTAAAATCGGGCAGGCCCTGACGATGGCCTACAACGAAACCAGGCGGGGGAACAACGCTGGCGGCAACGGGTTTATCTACGCGGCTTCGGCCAGCATGCCCCCTTTCTTCAGTTATACAGACGTCGATAATTCCGTTCCCAACAATCGGTATGGCTTCACCGGAAACTTAGGTGTGGCCGGGCTGACGATTGGTAACACGCCGGGTATGAACCAGGTCGTTGATGCCAGAGACCGCTCGATGCGGTTGCTGGGCAACATCTATGGCGAACTGGAATTACTGCGCGGGTTGAAATTCAGGTCGGTAGCGGCCCTGGATTTTGGCACGTCCCGCAACAATAGCTGGGAGCCTGGCTTCACCGCCCGTGAGCTGGGTCTGGAGCGTAACTTAAACAGCTTCGGCGATTCGCGCAGTGAGGGTGTGCAACAGGTATACACCAATACGCTCAACTATGACGGCGTCTTGGGGGAGCATACCATCAACGCTATTGCGGGCATGGAATACCAGCAGATCCGGGGCAATGGTCTTTCCTACGGTAACAGTAATTTCAGCAGTACCAATCCCAATTTTTACAGTAACGTTCAGAACGGGCAGGGCAACCCCGACGGTAAAGGGGGATTTTTGTTCAATAACGCGTCTTCTTACCTATCGCAGCGGGCTTACTTTGCCTACTTCGGGCGGGCCAGTTATGATTACCGCGATACGTACTTAGTGACGGCTACCGCCCGCTACGATATGTCGTCGAACTTTGCGCCCGAAAACCGGGCTAAGTTGTTCCCGGCTATATCGGCGGCCTGGCGCATCTCGAATGAGACCTTTTTTAAAGACAAGGTTTCTTTTATCACCGACCTGAAACTGCGCGGTAGCTGGGGACAGTTGGGTAATGACAAAATTGGATTCGACTTTCCGCACATCTCGCCCGTGGATCAGGCTCCCTGGTACAGTTTGGGGGTAGGGCAAAGTGCCCTGAAAGGAACGGGTATTCCACGCCTGGCCAACCGGGAACTGCAGTGGGAAACCAACGAGAGCATCGATGTCGGCTTCGACGTCACATTCTTCGGCAAGCTGAACCTGCTGGCCACCTATTACAACCGGAACACCAAAGATTTTTTGTACAACCTGCCCGTGAACAACTCATCCGGATTTGGCAGCATACCGGTCAATTTGGGCCAGGTGAATAACCGGGGTATTGAACTGGAAACCAGCTACCGGACCAACCTGGGCAAAGGAGCAACCATCGAACTTTTTGGAAACCTGACCACCGTTCGAAACCGCTTAGTGGCTCTGGCACCGGGCGTAAATGAATTTATCAGCAGCGATTACCGTACGGCGGTGGGCTTTCCCATCGGCTATTTCTACGGTTTCAAAACGCTGGGTATATACCAGAACGCCGAGCAGGCTAAAACGGCCCTGCCCGACAAACAGGCGAATGACAACTATAAACCGCTGCCGGGTGATGTGATTTTCCAGGACAACAACGGCCCCGGTGCTGATGGGGCACAGTTCAGCGGCAAACCCGACGAGCAGATTACCATCGAAGACCGGACGTATCTGGGCAAAACCATTCCCGATTTTTTCTACGGTTTCGGCATCAATGCGGGCTGGAAGGGCTTCGACCTCAACATTTTGTTTCAGGGTGTGGGCGGCACCAGCGTATATAACGAGTTTCGCCGGGGTGGAGAGAATTTGGGCGGGGTAGCGCAAAATCGACTGGCTTCGACCCAAAACCGCTGGCGCGGAGAAAACACCAGCAATGATATGCCCTGGGCTACGGCTAACGACAAGAATAACAACAACCGCTTCTCAAACCGCTGGGTTGAAGATGCCAGTTTTCTACGGCTCAAAAACATCCAGCTCGGTTACTCGTTTCCGCGCCCGATGCTTGACAAGATCCGGGTATTTCAGGGTGCCCGCATCTATGTAGCCGCCACAAACCTGTTCCGCATCACCAAATACACAGGGCTGGACCCGGAAGTGGTTAGCTACGGTGATCCGGCATCGCAGTTATTTGCCGCAACTGATCGGGGCAATAACCCGCAACCCGTTACCGTGCAGGTTGGTGCCAACCTGACATTTTAACTACGTGATTATAAACATGACCATGAAAAAACGACTGATTGCCATCGCCCT
>JANPJE010000132.1:0-2988 GCA_031425355.1 Spirosoma sp.
CCATCGCCCTCGTGGGCGGCAAACGCGGTCAGTTAGCCGATCTCGCACACGAATCCATCGTCATTCAGGATGAGCATTACGGCCGGGTCGAAGATGCCCAGATGACCATCTGCCACATGTTGTGTTATGGGTTTATTGAAGGAGGAAAGAACTTGCGGGTGTACTCCCTTCCTCCTCTCCTCCCTTTACTCCTTTCTTAAGAATACCGATCATTGCGCCAGGGGTAGGCCGTGTTGGAATAGCCGCGTTCTTCCCAGAAACCGAGTTGATTTTTGGTTAAAAACTCAATGCGTTTTATCCATTTGGACCCCTTCCAGGCGTAAAGTTGGGGCGTAATCATGCGAAGCGGACCGCCGTGTTCGCGGGTTAAGGGCAGACCGTCGGCGGTATGAACGAGCAGTACGTCGGGTTTGAGAGCTTCTTCGAGCGAGACGTTCGTTGAGTAGCCATCGTACCCATAGCACATGACGTGTGTGGCCGAGCCTTTCGGGTCGACCAGAGCGGCCAAATCCATAAACCGAACCCCTACCCACGGCACATTTAGCCGCGACCAGGTCGTCACGCAGTGAAAATCGCTGGTGTCCTCAACCTGCGGGAGCGCCATCAGATCATCCCATTTCAACCGAACAGGGTTGTTCACTTCGCCATCAATATTCAGTTGCCATTTATCGAGCGGGATGCCCGGCTGGTAGCCGAGGTCCAGCACCGGCCATTTGGTGGTAACGGTTTGCCCAACGGGAACGGCGGGCATTCCATGCCGATTTGCCGGACCGGAACCGCGCGGCTTTTCCGGCCCGTCCATACGGTCTGCCATGGACGGTGTTTGCGCCATTTTGTCCTCAAACCGACGTTTGAGTTTCATCCGGGCCTCTATGATTTTATCGGTTTTTTCGTTCGCATCCATCGTGGTATACAGGCTATTTCTTAGTCAGATACTTATAGAAAAAATGGTTCTTTGGCTCGTGGGCGTAGTAGTTGGCAAGGCTCGGATACGTACCGTGCATGTTATTCGCCCGGCTGACCTGAGGATTTGAAAAAGAGACGATTATATCTCTGAGTTCGGGCGGACGACGAATCGCAATTCCGTCCATAATCGAAACGGCGGGTGTAATCCAGGCCAGTAGCAGCGCAAGGGCTGGAATCGCCAGCCGGTAAACGCTCACCCGATTGTCAACCGCGTCAAGCAGTGCTTTAACGGTCATCACGCAGAGCATCAGCAGAAAAGGCATCGAACCGCGTGAAGCAAAGTCATTCCCCGCGCCGACCACCCAAAATGGTAGGAACAGCAGCATCCCAAAACATAACCAGAAAAGCAGTTTGTTTGATTGGTATGTTTTCTTCGATACCAGAATAATTGTAAAAAAATACACGCCCGCTTCCAGAAAGAAAGTAACAAAGTAGAATATAATCACCTGTAGTTTCATCCGCCGGGTGCCTTCTAAAAAGCGACTCCAGAAGAAGCCACTGGGTACGGAGCTGGTGTGCGCACCATAAAAAAGAGCATACGGCAGGATAAGGCAAAGCAGCGCGACTATGTTCTCAATTTTGCGTAATTCGTTAGCGATTGTCAACAAAAAATCAGCAATCCGGTAGTTACTCCGGCGGAACGTATCGAGCGAATAATAGGAATAATATAACAGCACCAGCCCGATAAAAGGAAAGGGCGCGTAGGCAAACAGGAAGGCAGCAGGAAGCAGATTCAACCGTTTGGGGTTGTTAAATACCCATAACGTAATAAGCCACGTTGGAATAGCCTGATTGAAAACGTTGTACAGGTCGGAGGTGAAGGCCACATACGAATACTTGTAGTAGGCTTCGAGTTGAAACGTCGTAAACGAATCGAGGGGCTGCATAATAAGCCGCCCCAGCACATCAAGACCGCTCCAGCCAATAAACAGCAGGGAAACGATGAGCGAATATCGGAAGCCAACCAGCCGATTGAGGTAATATAGGATGAGCAGAATACCGACATAGGACCAAACCAGCAGAAAAATATCCGCGACGCCTGCCCCGCCTATTTTGCCCACCAGAGCTGCCGGAAGCCAGTACGTAAGGTAATAGTTCAGGGCCGACTGATGGCCAGCCAGTTCAGTTTCGGGATACGTTGCCGGGAAATTGTAATAAACCGGCCATTGCTGCCCAATCAGGTCCCGGAACAGGGCATTCCGAAAGTGGTGATCCCAATCTTGGTTGGAAAAACCGCCAATGCCCGAAAAAAATACCCACAAGAAAGCCAGTCCGGCAACGATCAACCATTGTCCCCGATTAATTGTAACGGGTGCGGCCGATAAATCAGCGCCGACCGACGGGCGTTTGAGGTGGCTAAAGACACCGTAAAGTAGTACGCTGCTTAGCACCAACGCATAACCGGGATGTAGCCAGCCGAAAAAGAAGATAAGTACCGGCAGACTTATGTATAAAAACGTGATGTAATCGACGACGCTATTTTTTTTCATGCTACCCTCTCCCGTTACGTAGAGCCTTTATCCGCGTTGGCGGTTTATCAAAAAATACATGCATCGGTGCAGGTCAACCGATGCTAATCGAAAAACGAATTTTATGGCTGTAGAAGGACCAGCTTTTTTATACCGGAGACATTTCCCTGACTTCCTTTACAGGCGTTCGATACAGTTGAACCGTTCCCCACAACAGCACAAACAGAAAAAAGACGGCCAGTTGTCCCAGCGTTATCAAGTCATATAAACGGTGGAGATTCAACAGTAAAAGGCCTTTTTCCATCACCCAGAAGTTAGCAATAGAAGCGACAATATAAGGAATAAAGTCTCCCTTGTAGAGCGCATAAGCCGCCAGAAATAACACGCACGGATGGGCATAGCGTTCGTGCATCTGCGTATTGAAAAAGCAAAACACAATGGGCGTCAACCCGAACGTCAGCAGCACAACGCCCACGTCATACTGCATTCGCTGCTTCCTGATTAACTGATACGTCTGCCGCATCATCGGAAAGAGTATAATGGCGTAACTCAC
>JANPJE010000133.1:0-23501 GCA_031425355.1 Spirosoma sp.
TGCCCGAAAATACATCGGATTTCTTTTCCGGATCGGGTAACGGAGGGCTGGATACGCAGGCTGAAGGTGTGGCCCGAAACAGTGTGAGCAAACTTATTTCGGAGCAGTTGGGGCGATTGGCTTCGGGTATTCTGAAAGGATTCGACGTGGACTTCAATCTGATGTCGCAAACGGGCAGCGCGAACACGGGCGGCACGACGAACGGCGCCCGCACGGACCTGAACGTGGGGCTTTCCAAAAGCTTCCTGTCGGGGCGGCTTACCGTTGCCGTCGGCCGGAATTTCGTGCTCGAAAATGCGGCCCAGAGTGCCACCCGCAACCCTAATGAGGTCTTTGACAATGTGTCGCTGAACTACAACCTCAGCCGCGACGGACGGTACGCATTGCGGGCATACCGGCGCAATGACTATCAGGCCGTACTGGATGGCTATATCATTGAAACGGGTGTTGGTTTTGTAATTACGGTCGATTACAACACACTGTCCGACATCATGCGCCGTTCGCCCGGCACCTCGCTGAATTGATTTGTTATGAAGAGTTTTTATAAATACCCCATATATCTGTTTCTATTGCTTGCCCTCAACGCCTGCAACATTGCCAAACACCTGCCCGAAAATGAACGGCTGTATGCGGGCACTGACATCGTCATGAAAGCCGATTCGACTGTATCGGAAGACGAACAGGGAAGTTTGAAGGAGGAGTTAGAGGCACTGGCCCGGCCCAGACCTAACAAGAAACTATTTGGGTATCCGTACAAAGTCGGGTTTTATTACCTGCTTGGTGAACCCAAAAAAAATGGAGTCAGAGCATGGTTTCGGCGGAAGTTTGGCGAAGAACCCGTTCTGGCGAGTGCTAAAGCCATTTCGTCCAACATTCCGGTTTGGAGAGCTACACTGCAAAACGAAGGATACTTCGGGTCAACCGTGACGGGTGCTCTGAAAGAAAGCGGTTACAAAGCGAGGGGCGTTTATGAAGTCAATGTCAAGCAGCGTTACTACGTCGATTCGATTGCGTTTCTGTCCGATTCGACCCCGGTTCGGCGGGCCTTGCGCGTGGCTGGCCGACGGACGATCATTAAAAAAGGCGATCCGTATCGCTTCGACAACATCAAGTTAGAACGCGAGCGCATTAGTCAGGCACTTAAACAGCGCGGGTATTATTACTTCCTGCCCGATTACATTGCGATCCTGGCCGACAACGATTCGGCCCGTCATCACACCAACTTATATTTTGCCATCAAGCCCGAAATGCCCGAGGCCGCAGGGGTTCCCTACGGTATTCGGGATGTATTTATCTACCCAAATTATAACCTCTCGACTGCCCAGACTGATACCAATCTGCGTAAGGCTTATAAAACCAACGAGCAATTTAATATCGTCGATTCGACGCAGCGATTCAACCCCAAACTCTTCCGCGACATCGTAACGGTGCAGCCGGGAAACCGCTACAGCAGCCGGGCGCAGGATTTGACCCTGTCACGATTTATCAATGTGGGAGCGTTTAAGTTTGTCCGAAACCGCTTCGAGCCTGATCAGCAGGGAGATTCTGCCGTACTGGATGTGCATTATTACCTGACACCTTATCCGACGAAGTCGATCCGGCTGGAAATTGACGGAACTTCGCGCTCTAACAACTTCAACGGGTCGCAGGTGATTCTTAGCTGGCGCACACGTAACGCCCTCCGGCGAGCCGAATTACTGACGCTGAATGCCAATGTCGGTATTGAATATCAGATTGGCGGGGGCGATCAAAGTATTACGAACTACCGCTACGGGGCCGAAGCGGTGCTGAGTTTCCCGCGCTTGGTTAGCCCCTACCGATTCCGCTCCGACCAGCGTCAGGCTCTGCCTAAAACCAATGTTACGTTGAGTTATCAGAAAATAATTCGGGGAGCCTTGTATGATCTTAATTCATTTCAAACCACATTCGGTTATGCGTGGCGGCAGAGTCAGCAGATCGAGCATTCGTTCCAGCCGTTCAACATCACGTATGTAAGACCGTCTAATATCAGCACAGCGTTTATCGACTCAGCCGCTGCAAATCCATTCATTTTCCGGCAGTTCCTTTCAGTCTTAAATGCCCGCCAATTGATTTTGAGTTCTTTATATTCGTTTAATTACAACTCATCCCTAAGATCAAGTTCGCTCAGTACGTTTCGCTTGGCGACAAACGTAGAAGTAGCCGGAAATCTGGCAAATCTGTTTGTGAATAAGCGTGATGATAACGGTGATAAAATCATTTTCAGCGTTCCATTTGCCCAGTTTCTTCGGCTCGATGCCGACGCTCGTTTATACACCAAACTAACTCCCAAAGTAACGTGGGCTAACCGGCTGTTTGCCGGTTTGGGGATCACGTATGGTAACTCCACAGGACTTCAATTGCCGCTAACAAAACAGTATTTTGTAGGAGGCAGCAACAGTATTCGAGCGTTCCGGCCGCGCGCTATCGGGCCGGGATTGTTCACCCGCGACACGATTCGAAATGGGTTTTTGTTTCAGGATGGCGGGGGCGACATCAAGCTCGAAGCGAATACCGAACTCAGGGCAAAGTTTGGCCAGTATCTCGAAGGGGCTGTTTTTGTGGATGCGGGCAATATCTGGACGTACTCAAACAATGATGTTTTCGGGCAGGAAGCAAACGCTAAATTCAGCTCAGATTTCATTAAGCAAATTGCCATCGGTGCGGGCGTGGGCATTCGCATTGACCTGTCGTATTTTCTGGTGCGTTTCGATCTGGCAACGCCCTTGCGAAAACCCTACAAAACCAACGGGAGCGAGTGGGTTATCAATCAGATAAACTTCGGCAGCAGCGAATGGCGCAAACAAAATCTGGTCTTCAACATCGCCGTAGGCTATCCGTTCTAAAGCGTGGTCAGGTATAGTCAGGGTTTGTCAAGCATTGCTATTTAGCACCTGACAAATCCTGACTATTTCCTGACTGCACTTGACTATTTCAGCACTGGCTGTAACACCTTCCAGACCGTATTTGCCACAATTTTATGACCGGTGGGAGTTGGGTGGATACCATCAGGCTGGTTCAGTTTGGGTACCCCGCCAACATTTTCGAGCAGAAATGGAATCAGAACGGCTTTGTTCTTCGTCGCCAATTCGCCAAACAATCCGCGAAATTCCTTCGTATAGGTGGTGCCCATGTTTGGGGGAATCTGCATCCCGGCCAGCACAATCGTTGCCTGCGGGCTTTTCTGCCGAACGGTGTCCATGATGGCCTGCAAATTTTTCCGGGTGGCGGCTAACGGAAGACCCCGAAGTCCGTCATTTCCGCCGAGTTCAAGTACGAATATCGCTACGGGCTGACGCAGCACCCAGCCAATACGGCTTTTACCGCCGGCGGTGGTCTCACCACTCAATCCGGCATTTACGACTCTATAATTCAGACCCGCTGAGTCAATTTTTTGCCCAACCAATGCCGGAAATGCCTGCGACGGCTCCACACCGTAGCCCGCAGTAAGGCTATTGCCGTAGAATAGGACGACTTTCTTTTTCGCTACGACAACGGATTTTTCGTCAGCCGGTTTGGTTGACGTACTGTTTTTGGTTGAATCGGTTTTCGTGTCGGATGCGCCACAGCCCCAGACCGTTAAGACCAGCAACAACCCGTTTATCACAGAAAAGATCATTTGGCGAATCAGGAAGAACTTCATTGGTTTTACGTCGGTTTGATTTAAACACAGAGCCACAGAGAACACAGAAAAATGATTTAAAACCTTTGTGTTCTCTGTGGCTCCATGTTCATCAAAAAGTCGCATCAACCGTTTTTTGTTCCATGAGTATTCTTCGCGTCGAAAATCTGACGAAAACCTATTCGAGCGGGGGCCGCGACCTGACCGTTCTGCATGGCGTCAACTTCACCCTCGAACCCGGCGATACGTTCGCTATTGTTGGGCCATCGGGCAGCGGCAAAACAACTCTTCTGGGCTTGTGCGCTGGTCTGGACCGGGCATCGTCGGGCAGTGTCTATCTGAATGATGTTCAGTTGGATACACTCAATGAAGACGAGCGGGCGGCTCTGCGGAATCAGCACGTCGGATTTATTTTTCAGAATTTTCAACTGTTGCCGACCCTTACGGCTCTTGAAAACGTAATGGTGCCGCTCGAACTTCGGGGCGAAAAAGGAGCCGGAAAAGCCGCTCAGGCCCTGCTTGAACGCGTAGGCTTAGGCGACAGGGGTCATCATTATCCGACTCAACTATCGGGCGGGGAGCAACAGCGGGTTTCGCTGGCGCGGGCGTTTGCCAATCGACCCAAATTGCTCTTTGCTGATGAACCCACCGGTAACCTCGACGCCGATACCAGTGCCACCGTTGTAGACCTGCTTTTTGAACTCAACCGCGAGGCCGGAACCACGCTCGTTCTCGTCACACACGACATGGAATTGGCTTCCCGCACCCAGCGCATCATCCGTTTTAAAGGCGGGGCGGTAGTTAATGAATTAGTGAACGATAGAGTGGTTGAGGGATTGACTGATTGAATAGGTTATGCGCCAGTTACTCAATCAGTCAATCACTTAATTATTCAACACGTATGAATACATCCTGGCTTTTCCGAATGGCCTGGCGCGACAGTCGCCGGAGTCGGCAGCGATTGCTCCTGTTTATGTCGGCCATTGTGCTGGGCATTGCTGCGCTGGTAGCGATCAATTCTTTCGGCGATAACCTCGCCCGGAGTATCGACGAGCAGGCCCGCGAACTCCTCGGTGCTGACCTGACACTTTCCTGGAATCGCCCGCCATCGCCCAAAACGGCTCAATTAGCCAAAACTATTGGCCGCGACCGGGCGTATGAAGTTTCGTTTGCGTCGCTGGTTTCCATTCCCAAAACCGGTGGTGTGCGATTGGCACAAGTGAAAGGATTGCAGGGCAATTTCCCCTATTATGGAATCTGGGAGGTGCAACCCGCAACAGCCAGTCGGGCCTTCCGGCAGGCAACCAACCGGGTGGCGTTGGTCGATGATGCGCTGTTGGTACAGTTGGGCGCTCAACCCGGCGACTCGGTGAAAGTCGGCAATCTGTCATTTTTGATTACAGGGCGCGTTACCAAAACGCCGGGACAAGCCGCTATTGCCGCTACGGTTGCGCCAACGGTATTTATTCCGGCCAAATTCCTGGCCAGTACCGGCCTTATGGAACGCGGCAGTCGGGTAACGTACAAATATTATTACCAGTTTGCGCCCGGCACGGATGTCGAGAAATACGTTAAAACGATTACGGCACGATTAGACAAAGATGGCGTGAATTACGACACCGTTGCGGGTCGGAAAAAGCAAACGGGCCGCTCCTTTGCCGACCTGACCAAGTACCTGAGTTTGGTGGCTTTTGTGGCTCTGCTGCTGGGTTGCGTGGGTGTTGCCAGCGCGGTACAACTTTATGTAAAAGAGAAGGTTACGTCAGTAGCCATCCTGCGAACGCTCGGCGCCAGCGGTCGGCAGGCGTTTTTGATTTACCTCATTCAAACGGCACTGATGGGCTTGATTGGAGCGGTTATTGGTGCGTTAGTCGGGTCGGGCGTGCAGTTGATTTTGCCGCAGGTATTTGGTCGTTTTCTGCCCGTCACGGTCGAAACGGCTTTGTCGGGACCGGCTATTCTGGGTGGAATCGGAACAGGTTTGCTCATCTCCGTTTTGTTCGCACTTTTGCCCTTGCTGGCCATCCGGAACGTATCGCCCCTGCGGACGCTGCGGACGTCGTATGAGGATGATCTGAGCGGCAGAGACCCGTGGCGGTGGGTGGTGTATCTGCTGGTCGTCGGTTTTATTGTCGGCTTTGCGTGGCTGCAAACCAAAAATCTGATGCTGGCGATTGGCTTTACGGCCGGGCTTGCCGTTGCGTTCGGAACGTTGACGTTACTTGGTCTGGGCCTGATCTGGTTGGTTCGAAAATTCTTCCCAACATCGTGGAGTTACATCTGGCGACAAAGCCTGGCAAACTTATACCGCCCTAATAACCAGACGCTTATTCTGGTCACATCTATTGGTTTAGGCGCGTTTCTGATTGCCACGCTTTATCTCACACAAGGCCTGCTGCTCGGTCGGGTCGAACTGTCAGCCAGTGGTAACCAGCCAAATATGGTGCTGTTCGATATTCAGAACGAGCAGATTGCGGGCATTCGGGACTTGGTGAAAAAGCAAAAGTTGCCCATCATGCAGGAAGTGCCGGTCGTAACGATGCGCCTGTCCGACATTAACGGCGCGACGGAGATCGTCCGAAAAGACACATCAGCCAAAACGCCGAAATGGGCCTTTACCCGCGAGTACCGCGTTACGTACCGCGACACACTGATTTCATCGGAGAAGCTGGCTTCGGGAAAGGCACCTTACCAGACTAATGGGGCTGTTTTTGTGTCGATGGAAAAGGATTTCATGGACCGGATGCATCTTAAACTGGGCGATACACTCAACTTCAATGTGCAGGGTGCGGCTATTCAAACCATCGTTGGCGGTACCCGCGAAGTGGAGTGGAACCGCGTCCAGACAAACTTTTTGGTCGTGTTTCCGTCGGGGGTGCTGGAGCAGGCACCGCAGTTTCATGTGCTGATGACCCGCGTTCCCAACAACCAGACATCGGCCCTGCTTCAGCGTGAATTGGTGAGCCGCTTTCCCAACGTCTCGGCCATCGACCTCGGCCTCATCCTGAAAACGGTGGACGATATTTTGGGCCAAATCTCGTTCGTTATTCAGTTTATGGCCTTGTTCAGCATTCTGACGGGGTTACTGGTGCTGGCCAGTTCGGTGGTTATCAGCAAATACCAACGGTTGCGCGAAAGCGTATTGCTCCGAACGCTGGGTGCCAGCCGCCGACAGATTCTACGCATTACCGCGCTGGAATATGGCCTTCTGGGATTGTTATCAGCCCTTTCCGGAATTTTGCTTTCCATTGTTGGCACATGGGCCTTAGCCCAGTTCGTATTTGAAGTGCCCTACCGACCGGATACGCTCCCGTTACTGGTTGTGGCCCTGACTGTGACAGCCTTAACCGTATTAATTGGTGTTTTCAATAGCCGCGAGGTGCTGGTACGTCCTCCGTTAGATGTGCTGCGGGCGGAGGGATAGTGTGTGACCCCACCCCAACCCCCCTCCGTCAGGGAGGGGCTTAAAATACAGTATGGGCAAAGTCCCTCCCTGACGGAGGGGGGTTGGGGTGGGGTTCACCAAACCACGTAGTTTCCCGCTTTATGCCTGTTCATCATGCGGGAATATACGGAACAGGTAGAAGCCGTACATCTGCGCTAAAAGTGGGACAGAAGAGTAGTGAACTTTGCATCACCAAAAACTCGCAAAATCACTACTCTGTAATCATGGAAAAAGCATTCTGGTTTAACTCTTGGGAATTAGAAGGTCATCACACCAGTTTTCACCGGAAAGATATTCACCCGTATGTGGTGAAACACCTGCCCCCGTTTTCATTAGAAAGCCAGTCGGTATTCGTTCCGCTATGTGGCAAAAGTGTCGATCTGCTGTATTTCAGCCATTTCGCGCAACGGGTAGTAGGCGTTGAGATTGTAGAAAAAGCAGTGATTCAGTTCTTCGTCGAAAATCAGCGGGCATACACACGTATCGGCAATAAATTCATTTCGAGGAACATAACCATTTTCTGCTGCGATTTATTCAGCCTGACTGCCGAAGACCTCGGCCCCATTGATATAGTTTACGACCGGGCGTCGCTGGTGGCATTGCCCCATGCCATGCGGATGCGTTACCTGCAAACGCTCGAAAAGTTAACACCCGTCGGTGCCCTAACCTTCCTGAACACGGTCGAATACGCCCCGACGCTGCCCTCACCCCCGTTCAGCATTTCGCCCGTTGACGTAGCCAGCTACTTCCCGAATTACGCCATCGACCATGTCGAAAGCCCTACCCTGCCCAATCATGGCATGGTGCGAAAATTCAATCTCACCTACCTCATCGAACACGGTTTCCTGATGCGAAAACTGTACGACTCGCCCGTGTATATCAACGCCAACGAGCTGGCTGAAGCGGTTTAGAAGTTTGTCAAGTGAGTACAGGAATCTAACCATTCCTGTACTCATTTCCACTGCATCACGTCCAGTACGTTCGAACAGAAGTCGTATTCGTCGGGTTGGTTGGAGCCGATCAGGAGCAGTTGATTAACAGAGAGTTGGCGGACCTGTTCATGATACCAGGCAGCGCCCTGCCGGTCGAGGTTGGACGTGGGCTCGTCCAGGATGATGATTGGAGAACTGGAGAAAAAAGCCAGACCGAGTTTTACCCGCTGCTTCATGCCTGACGAGAAATACTTGATTTCTTTATGGCGGGCGTTCGTCAATAATAAGCGGTCGGCAACGGCTTCGGGCGTGAGGCTGTCCCGGAAGGGTTTGAAGGTCTGATGAAATGTAAGTAACTCATCCAGCGTCAGTTCCTCCACTAATTCTAAGTAAGGGGCTGCAATGCTAACCTGCCGGAACCAGTTTTCAGGCTCAATAACTTTGTTGTTCAGCGAGTAAGTCAGCGTGCCTTCGCTGGCAGGTAAATTCCCGGCCAATAGTTGCAGCAGCGTCGATTTTCCGCTGCCGTTTGGTCCCACAAACGTATAGCTCGTTCCGGCGGTGAGCGTTAGATTGACCCGCCGGAAAATCCACTCCCTCCGGTATTTTTTGCCAATTTGATCAGTTTTGATTGTCAGCATTACCCCTGCATCATGGTGACTATACCGTGGTCTGTGTCCCCACAGATCCATCTGTGCGTCAGTAATCTAACATCCAGCCAACGGATCTGTGGGGACACAGACCACGGTGACGTTCGTAGTTAGTAGCAACTGTGAACCACCACGGCAGGCCGGCCACAAACGACGAACCACAAACTATATTATTCCCGCTCCTGACTTGAGGTTGATGGGCCTTTCATAATGCCCCGTTCAGACGACCGGATGAAGTTCACAATCTCGTCGCGCTCGTCGGACGGGGGAAGTTCGAGTTCAATCTGGGTCAGTGCGTCGGCATTGTTCAGACCCCGCATGTAGATATAGCGGTAGATTTCCTGAATCTGATTGATCTTGTCGTTTTCAAACCCGCGCCGACGCAAACCAATCGAGTTAATACCTGTATATGACAGCGGCTCGCGGGCGGCTTTGGTGAACGGCGGTACGTCTTTCCGAACCAGCGAACCACCCGAAATCATGGCGTGAGCGCCGATTTTCACCCATTGGTGTACCGAACTTGACCCGCCAATGATGGCCCAATTGCCCATGTGCACGTGACCGCCCATTTGTACGTTGTTGATAATCAGGCAGTGGTTACCAATCCGGCAGTCGTGTGCTACGTGAGCATAAGCCATTACCAAACAATCGGAGCCGATTTCGGTTTTCCAGTGTTCTTCGGTTCCCCGGCTAATGGTTGCGTATTCGCGAATGGTGGTATTGTCCCCGATATAGGTTCGGGTGTATTCGTTATTAAATTTCAAATCCTGTGGAGTCGATGAGATAACGGCTCCCGGATAAATTTTACAATTTCGGCCAATGCGGGCAACCTCATTAATAACGGCATGCGAACCGATCCATGATCCTTCAGCAACTTCAACGTCTTTATGAATGATGGCAAACGGCTCAATCACCACGTTCTGCGCAATTTTCGCTTCCGGATGAATATAGGCTAATGGTTGGATCATGCTTTTTTGAATTATGAATTATGGAATTATGACCGGGTCGCCGGTGCGATGGTGAATGGGCGAACAATCTCACCCATTCACCACCAAGCGGGCGGCCCCGTCATCATTCCATAATTCATCATTTTTTACGAACCAGACTGGCAATCATATCAGCTTCGCAGACCAATAGATTGGCTACATAGCCCCGGCCCTGCATCTTCACAATGCCGCGCTTCATGGGAGACGTGAACTCGCACTTAAAGATTACCATGTCGCCCGGTAAAACGTTGCGTCTAAAGCGACAGTTTTCTATGCCAACTAAAAACGGCCAGTAATTTTCGGGGTCAGGTACGGTGCTAAGTACCAGAATGCCACCGGTCTGCGCCATTGCTTCTAATTGCATAACGCCTGGCATGACTGGATTTCCCGGAAAGTGACCCGGAAAATAAGGCTCATTCATCGTTACGTTCTTGATGCCGACAACGCTGTTCTCGTCCAGTGCAATGATTTTGTCGATCATCTGGAACGGGTAGCGGTGGGGGAGCAACTGCGAAATCCGGTTAATATCCAGAACGGGCGGCTGCGTCGGATCGTATTTCGGCACCTGATTGGCCGCGTTTTTTTGAATCAGCTTCTTGATTTTTTTGGCAAAGGCTACGTTAGCGGCATGGCCGGGGCGGGCCGCCAGAATCTGAGCCTTGATGGGTCGGCCAATGAGCGCCAGATCGCCCACCATGTCGAGCAGTTTATGACGCGCCATCTCATTCGGATAATGCAGCTCAAGGTTATTGAGAATGCCTTCCTGCTTGTTGACGCTTACTTTTGGCTTCTTCAACAAATCAGCCAGATAATCCAGTTCACCGTCTTTTACCTCCCGATCAACGATGACAATGGCATTGGTGAGGTCACCACCTTTAATCAGGTTTTGTTTGTAGAGCATCTCCAGTTCATGCAAAAACACGAAAGTGCGGCAGTTTGCAATCTGTTCCGGAAACTGGCTGATATCGTTCAGATACGCATGTTGGCTGCTGATGACCCGCGAGTTATAATCGACCATCACCGTTAGCCGATAATCATCTAATGGCAAAGCCGCCAGTTCGATGTCTTTTTCAGGGTTGCGGTAATGCACGTATTCGCTGACCTCAAAGTAGTTTCGGGTAGCGTTCTGCTCTTCGATACCGGCAAAGCGCAGGGCCTCGATAAACTGAATGGACGATCCATCCATAATCGGTGGTTCGGGACCATCCAACTGAATCAGGATGTTGTCCAACTGCAATCCCACCAGCGCGGCCAGTGTATGTTCAACAGTATGAATCCGGGCACCACTCTGCTCGATGGTCGTACCGCGCGACAGATCCACTACGTTATCCACGTCGGCATCCACAATCGGACTCCCTGGCAGATCAATACGCTGGAATTTATAGCCGTGATTCGTTGGTGCCGGCAGGAATGTCATGGTGGCCTGAACGCCTGTATGCAGGCCTACTCCCGATACTGAAACGGCTTTATGAATTGTCTGTTGTTTGGTGTTCATTCGTTGTCGTAAGGTATAAGCAGTAAGTCGTAAGGCATAAATGGCAAGGTTATGCGTGTTCAACGACTTACACCTTACTACTTATAACTTGCTACTTATAACTATTTCTCGTTTTTCTTCTCCAGGTTTGTCACCCTCTGTTCTAAGGCTGGTAATTTTCGAAAAACAGCCAGTGATCGCATGCTCTCTTTCAAACCAAAAGCAGGCGAACTATTCAAGGCTGTTCCTTCTTCCACTACATTTTTACCGACGCCCGACTGTGCGCCAACTTTGGTGCCGCTGGCAATGGTCAGGTGACCGGCAAATCCAACCTGTCCGGCAATAACACAATTTTCGCCGAGTTTGGTTGACCCGGAAATGCCTGTCTGGGCCGCGATCACGGTGTTTCTGCCAATCTCGACGTTATGCCCGATCTGAATCAGGTTATCTAATTTAGCTCCCTGCCGAATAATAGTTGACCCCATGGTGGCGCAGTCGATGGTTGTGCCGGAGCCAATATTTACGTAGTCCTCCAGAATTACATTGCCGAGTTGCGGGATGGTTTTGTAGGTTCCGTCGGACTGGGGTGCGAAACCGAAGCCTTCGCTGCCAATGACGGCGTTGGGATGAACCACGCAATATTTGCCGATAATGCAGTTGTCGAGAACACGGGCACCCGGATGGATGATGGTGTTATCGCCGATACGTACATTGTTGCCGACGTAGGCGTGCGGGAAAATTTTAACGTTTCGACCGATCTGGCAGTTCTGCCCAATGTAGGAAAACGCCCCCCGATAGCCCTGTTCGCCAATCTGGGTTTCCTGACCAACATAGGATGGCTGTTCGACTCCTACCCGCGAGAAACTTAGCTGTTTGTAGTATTCTTCCAGCAGGTGTGTGAAGGCCGAGTAGGAATTTTCTACAAATATTAAGGATGAATCAACGGGTTTCTTGGGTTGAAAGGAATGATCAACGATTACCGCCGATGCCTGCGTGGTGTACAGATACGGTTCATATTTAAGATTCGACAGAAACGAAATATCGCCTGGCTGTCCCTCTTCTATTTTAGCTAATCCGGTGATTTCCAGTGAATCACTCCCGGCGACTTCGCCCCCCAGCAGTGTGGCAATCTGCTTGACTGTAAACTTCATATGCGTATGACTGCCGTCGCAAAACACGCGCTTTTGTCGAGCGATCAGGCCGCTAAGGTAGGTAACAAATTGCACTTTCCCGCAATGAGCAGTATAAGTGGTATTCGTGAAGTAGGTATGGTTGTGAAGTACGTATAGCCGGGTGATAGCTGCCGTAGAACAACTCATTTCACTACTTCATCAATCGACAGATTCCTGGCCCAGCAGACATAATAGCGACGAACGATGTTGGTCAACACCTGAATATTCGACAGATCCGATGCATCGGCAATGTCGATTACGCGGCCCGACTTAAGTTTAATAGCAATGCGGTCGCCGGAAGGCAGGTAGGCTGCGTTTGTGGCCTGACCTTCCACCAGAAAATAAGACAGCATGTCGTCGGACAGCCCTGTCTGGCGTAGCTGACTTTCGAGTTCGGTCAATAGTTCGCCCGCAAACGGCTCCGTCGACAGCATAATTTTGAATAACTTCCGGTCGAGCAGCATTTGGCAAAGCGTTGACAAAACCGGATCGGCATGGTAGGCTCCCTGCTTAACACACGCCCAGACATCGAAGTCGTCTAACTTCGTGAACGCATCGAGATACGCACTATTCGTTTTGAAATCAGCCAGCGAAACACCATCGCGCAGAAAGAGTCGAAACTCAGGCGAGATAAACCCCAACTCCGAATCCCCGGCCTGCCGGACTAAAAACCGCGCCCGGCGCAAAATCTGAATCAGCATGGATTCGCAGCAGATTGATGTTTTATGCAGGTACACCTGCCAGTACATCAACCGGCGGGCGTTCAAAAAATTCTCGACGCTCAGAATTCCTTTAGCCTCAACCACTAACTGATCATCGACCAGATCGAGCATTTTAATGATACGTTCGGCCCCAATGGCGCCCTCGGCTACGCCCGTGTAATAGCCGTCGCGGTTGAGGTAATCCATTCGGTCCATATCCAACTGACTTGAAATGAGCTGGTGGAAAAACGGGCGTTCGTACGTACCGGCAAACATGCGGATCGCTAATGACAACGCGCCGTCAAACTGCCGGTTGAGTTCACGCATGAGCAGCAACGAAATTTCTTCATGCGGCACATTATCCAGCAAGCAGCACTCCAGCACGTGCGAAAACGGACCATGTCCAACATCGTGGAGCAAAATAGCAATCTGGGCGGCTTCGCATTCGGCATCGGTGATCCGGTGGCCTTTGCTCTGAAGCGTTTGCATGGCCTGTCCCATCAGGTGCATAGCCCCCAGCGCGTGGTGAAAGCGGGTATGCAATGCGCCCGGATATACGTACTCCGACAGACCCAATTGTTTGATTCGCCGGAGCCGCTGGAAATAGGGGTGCTCAACCAGATCGAAAAGTAATTCGGTTGGAATCGTGATAAAGCCGTAGACGGGGTCGTTGAGAATTTTCTTCTTGTTGGGCGCTGCCATTAGGCAAAGATACCGGACAGAACTACAAGATTAACAGGCGCATGAACCAAAAAAACCTGGTTAGCAATGATGGACAGAATTACAGGATTTACAAGATTTTTGGGCGACAAATCTATAAATCCTGTAATCCTGTCTAAAAATTCGTAAATTTGCAACGCTGAATCTGAGCAATCAATCAGCAACGGGCTTGTAACTCAGTTGGTTAGAGTGCCTGACTCATAATCAGTAAGTCGCAGGTTCGAGCCCTGCCTGGCCCACAAAAAACCTCCATATCGACATGATGTGGAGGTTTTTTGTTGATTTACTTGCTGATCTTCACTATAATTCCGGCAGGGCAATATCGGTACGTTAGTAAACGCCTGTCTGCTAACCCGGCCAATCTATTCGCTCGCTAAAAATCACTCTGCCGGCATTGCTAACCGGTATAAATGGCCATTACATTATTAGATAATTCACCGAAAAAAGGCTCAGGTAGTTGTCCAGTTGACGATTATAAGCCACATCAATAAGATCGCAAAAAACAAAAATAACAGGGCAAACAAGGTGCATTTAATCCGATAGACCGGGCCTAACGACGTATAGATTGCCTCTTTGGCAAACAGCGTTGTCATGGTTAGCTGACCAACTATTGATAGGGAAATAACGATAGTGTGATTCATTCGGAAAGTACGGCCTTATCCTGTAGCCGGATTGCTCCTTTACTTAATATAAGTTCCTGTTTATCAAACGGTATGGGACTGACCATTGCAGAAATATGTAGCCAGCTACCGAGTTATAGATCTGTTCTTTTATAGGTATGTTTACCGCTACTTATTACATTTATGCCACTTCATACTGTTCAATCTATGCTTAACGCTCAGTCGCCCTGCGTATGGGTCGTTGATGACGACCCAGATGATCAATTTCTGTTCGATCTCGCTTTCAGGACATTAACCCCGCCTGTACGCGTGAATATGTTAAATGATGGTGAAGAGCTGTTGGTTGCGCTAAGCCAGTGTGAGACCCTGCCCGGTCTTATCGTGCTGGATTTAAATATGCCCCGACTGAATGGATTTGACGCCCTGAAACAGTTACGGGCCATCCCGGCTTATCAACAACTGCCGGTTGTTGTTTTAACGACATCCACTCAGCCCGAAGATCAGGTAAGGGCCTTGCAATTGGGTGCTAATGGGTTTCTGACTAAACCTGCTTCATCGGGCAAGCTGTTGATGCTGTTCAACCAACTGGTGAATCAATGGCAGCTTCGTTAATCAGGTTTAACCAGAAGAAATGTGAAGTTGATTCCGGTCGGTCAGCGATAAATACGTAGACCAGTACGATCTAAGCCGAGTACCGGAAGCTGTTTAATTCCTGTTGTTGACGCGCCCAAATCAAATCGCGTTTTGCCTGGAAAGACATTGTCACTTCGCCCGACTGACGATCTTCGTCGGTACGTATCGCCAGTTGCTGTCCGGGACTGAGCGGACCAGCCTGACGACGAATACGCTGGTAGTTATCCCTGACCTCTTCAATAGCCTGACTCTCACGGCCGTAATGCTGCTTCCATTCCTGAACGTGCCGTTGAAGCAACAGCAGCCATGTCGGTTTTTCTTCCATTGGGCTAACCGAAGCCACACTCGTTTCAACCGCTTTTTGCTGGTAAGCGTCGAATAATTGATTGAACGTATTACTCGTCATCACGTTAACGGAGGGTTTTATGATACGTACACTTATGGGCGGAACGGACAAGTTAAGCTTACATAGCTTATTTGTCCGAAACAAAGTTAATAAACCAGTCAGCAACGTTCGTGCGTATTGACTAAGCGGTATTTTATGCCTACAACGCGTAGCATTTATGCCAATTCGTCTGCCTTAAACCAGTTACTCATATACAATATGGGATTATCGGTATAGTGACGTTTGGCTGGATTATTCACAGTGATTCAGCAAGGCTTCATTAACGTCTTCAGTTGATTGAGGCATGAAGGCGAATTTGAGGAATGTGTAAGCGAAACAACGTACCGTTTTCTTTATAAAGCCTGAACTGCCCTTCCAACTGTTCGCTGAGCGAAGCAATCAGTCGTTTGCCGAACGATGACTTATTCCCCGTGTGCTGCCAATCCACCATATCAATGCCCGGCCCATTGTCCTGAACCTCCAGTGTGATACCGTGTGTCGATTTGTCGTTGAGCAGCGCAATCCGTAGTAATGGCCGTTTCTGATCAGTATACGCGTATTTGAAGGCATTCGTTGCCAACTCATTGACAATCAATCCCAATGGCATAGCCACGTCAATGTCCAGAATGGCATGTTCGATCACGAGTTGCAAATCAAAAAAGCTGGCTTCATAGCCGTAAGCGTGCATCAGATTCTGGGTCAGATCGGTCAAATACTCCCGCATATCGATGGTCGTTACGTGCTCCGTCTGGTATAATCGCTGGTGAATGAGCGACATGGCTTCTACGCGTTGCTGCCCCACCCGAACGGCCTGAATCGCCTTTTCGTCGTCGAGCCGGTTCGACTGAAGTTTGAGCAGGCTCGACACAATGGCAAGATTGTTTTTAACCCGATGGTGTAACTCCTTCATCATCAGGGTCATTTGGTTGGACTGCGTCTGGATTCGCTGGCGGCTTCGCCGGGCTTCTCTGTAAAACCAGTATAACGTACCAAGCAATAAGGTCAGCACAAAAATCCCACCGGTTCCTGCCCAGATCTGGCGGGTCTGAGCCGCGTTGGTAGCTGCCAACTGCTTGATACTATCTTCTTTTACCTGGGTCTGGTAACGTGTTTCAAGCTCTGTCAACTGGCGGCTCTTTGTTTCGTTGAACACGCTGTCCCGATCAGCTATGTGGCGTTTATAGTACAGTAAAGCTTGTTGGTGGTTGCCCCGTTTTTCGGCAATCCGACTCAAATGCTCGTTAATGTCTGCAAACAGACCGTGTTTGTCAGTGCCGTTTTTTTCTATCTGACGAAATGCTTTGTTGCAGTATTGTTCGGCTTCATCGAGTTTGTTGAGCGGAATGAGTGCATAAGGCATACTTGCCCAGATATACCCCAGAAAATAACCATCTTTCTGAGCGGTAGCAAAGGTCTCGGCCTGCCGGAATCGTTGTTCTGCCCGTGTGAACAGCCCCCGATTTTTGTCCATGATGCCTGTGTTATACTGAGATGTGTAATAGCTCAGCCAGTCCTTCTTCTTTTTGTAGTAGGCCAGCACCTTGTCGTTATACCAGTCAACCTGCTTGGTATCCTTTCGATTATTGACTACGTGCGCCATCTGCTCATAGAATTGAACGACTAAATCCTCCATGTTTCCCTGCTGAGCCAATTTCAGACCAGATAGGGCGTGCTTTTCGGAGAGATCAAACAGGTGAAGACGGTCGTAGCAGAAACTAATCAAATAGATTGTTTTGGCAATCTGCCGTGAGTTATTTGCTTTCTTAAATGCATCAACAGCCTGCTGATACAACGCAATGGCTTGGGTGTAATCGCCCAACTGCTCATGCCAGTAGCCCAAAGCTCGATAGCCAAACCCTATTTCTTTCGGATCGCCCGTACTTTGCGCCAGGTTCATTGCCTGCTGATAGACCTGTTTCGCCGTACCCAACTGGCCCGTTCCGGTATTGACCAGCGAGTCGCCAATGTGCCGGAGCGTCCATGTTTTAACGGAATCGTGGGCGTTGGCGGCTGATGGAGGTAACCAGTTTTTCTGGCTAAACGCTGGATATGAAAAAGTCAGGCTGACCAGCATCAGCAGATATACACAGGCATTGCCCAGATTCATAAAGAGGAAGGATTAAACTAACAGGCCTGCAATCAGGCCGAAAAGACAAGTCGTTCACGGGGAGATAAACCACTCCAGCGAACGAAACAGAATCTACCTTAAACCGGATAGTTCCACTCGCCCCGGTACGCCCGGCTAAGCAGTTTGTTGGCCTCCGGGTCGTTCGGAATTTGTTCGCCATCCCAGGCTACACTCCGGCCCAGTTTCATGGACAACATACCCAGCAGAGCCATATTGGTGGAGCGATGGCCGATTTCAATGTCAGACACAGGCAGTTTATTGGTTTTGATACTGTCTAAGAAATTGACCCAGAGTTGTGCGATATTCTGATCGTCGGGTTTGTTGAGTTGGGCATCTTCATGAATAACGGGCTTTTTGGGGTCGGATGGATAGAACGTCCAGCCGTCGAGCCAGCCCATGTGAAACGTCCCTTCCGTTCCGTAAAAATAGACGCCTACAGCCTGCTGCGGGTGCGTTTTTTCGGCCATATTGCCCGCGAATGTCCGCTGTTCCCAAATCGCCGTAAAGTTTTCAAACTCATACGTAGCGACCTGATGATCAGGCGCATCGGTGCTGTCCTGTTTGATGGCCCGCCCGCCGGTGGAATAGACTTTTCGGGGGTGTTTTTCGTCGGTCCACCATAAGATCTGGTCGAGCCAGTGAATGCCCCAATCGCCGAGGGTGCCGTTGGCATAGTCCAGAAAGTTACGCCATCCCCGGGGGTGCATAGCCGGGTTGTAGGCCCGCAATGGCGCCGGTCCGCACCACATGTTCCAGTCCATTTCGGTGGGGGCCGGAGCATCCGGCGTGGGCTTACCCGCGCCACCGCCATAGTACACAAACGCCCGTGCCATCCCAATTTTACCAGCCTTCCCCGACTTCAAAAACGCCATGCCCGATACGTTATGGGGCGAAATGCGCCGGTGCATACCAACCTGACAGATGCGCCCCGTTTGGCGGGCCGTTCGCACCATTGCTTTGCCTTCGTTGATGGTATGAGCAATGGGTTTTTCGACGTACACATGCGCCCCCGCCTGCATGGCCGCGATGGCCACAAGCGGGTGCCAGTGATCGGGGGTGGCAACGATGACGATTTCGGGTTTCTCGGTCGCCAGCATCTCGCGGTAATCGCGGTAGAGTTTGGGTTTGTCGGACGTAAGT
Source organism: Spirosoma sp. (assembly GCA_031425355.1). Lineage (GTDB taxonomy): Bacteria > Bacteroidota > Bacteroidia > Cytophagales > Spirosomataceae > Spirosoma. The sequence goes on from JANPJE010000133.1 coordinate 18,627, forward strand.
TTGCTTAGCTCGTCGCTGGCCGTTTTGAGCTGGCGGGTATCTACATCACACAGGGCCACCACTTTCGATTCGCCCGCCTGAATGGCGCAGCGCAGGATATTGGTGCCCCACCAGCCGGACCCAACTAATGCTGTGCGGTATTTGCGGGCGGGTTGGCGGGTGATAAAGGCCCGAACCTCGGCGGGGTCGGTAATGAGCGTGGCACCCGCAAGTGCCGAGGTTTTTAGAAAATCGGAACGATTCATCTTCGCGAACGTAATAATATCAGGAAACAGTTTCTGTCAGCCCGGAACGGAATAACAAAACGACCATCTTTCATTAAAGAGAAATCACGCTGTTTTTTACCGTTAATTACCCAAACCAGCCAGCAGGGGTTTGCCTGCCAAAGCCTGCATCAGCAAAAGCGTAATGAACACAAGGTAGACAGTAGCCATTGCTATAACATGAACGGGTCGGCGGGCAACGTAGTAGCCGAATAACGGAAGCAGTTGGAGGGCGTGCATACCGAAGAAGTGAGCCACCCGCAAATCCCCATGGCGTGTACTCCAGTTCGCTACGGGTAAACCGGCCCCGCCATCAGCGGCTCCTACCGTATGGCTTAACCGGCTTGCCATCATGAAGCCTTCGAAGGCAAAGATGACAAATAGCAGAATACCGAGCCGAATCCCCCACACATAGGCGGAATCAGTACGTACTGGTTCATGTCGGAAAAATAGGTAGCCAATGTAGCCTGTCCAGATGGTAAAAATGGTGATAAGTATCCCCATTAAATTGAACAGCAGCACATTAATCGGTGAACTAAGGTTAAAGTGCGATAATTTACCCAAAGCGGCCTGACCAACGACAACTCCCAGTTCGATGACCATAATAACCACAACGCCCCAGCTATAGATGATTATCTGTCGCCGTTGGGTGAGCATCGCGGTATACCAGGCCATCGTCCAGCAGAAAATTGCAGTTGATATAAAGAATTTTGCCGGTTTAATGAACGCGTTAATCCCCAAAACCTGTCCATTAGTTAGCAGCGATAAGCCTGCGCAGATAAGGCAGGCAATCAGGCAAACCCATCCGAATCCATACAAAACGGCGTTGCGGTTCTTGATTGTCGATAAGAAAGCATTCATGGTTGAGGAAGTTGAGAATCTGTCAGGCCGATACCGTTCGGGTACGTACCACACGAATTATCCAATACAAAAGCAGGCCAACCGGACCCAGCATGAAGCAGAAAAACAGGGGCACTACGATGAGTAAATGCGGAATGCCTTTCTCCTGCGAATCGCGCAGAACGAACGTGCCGGCAACCAGATCGAAGGCGAGGTAATGCACCCAACCGGCCAGCATGACGCCATCGCCACCCGACGCAAACAATGCCTTCACGCCTGACAATGAGCCAAATGAGCCAAAATCGACCGGACCACCACTAAACAGATAAATGACGTAGATGACCGCCAGAAATACCGGGATGAGGTAGGAGTTCATCACCCATTTCGTGACGAACCAGCGCGGGGCAACAACCATGAGCAGCCATTGCGGCAGTACCAATGTATTCGCCAGTTGAAAAACAGCTTCGGGAGACATGTTCAGTTGTCAGTTGATTAGTAATTGGTTGATTGGTTAATTAGTTGATTAGTTATCAGCAAACGATTAAGTGATAACCAATCAACCAATTACCAATCAACTAATTCTCCACCTTCGCCTGCCCCAGTACACGTAGCAAATTGCCGCCCCAGATTTTGGCAATATCGGCTTCGGAATAGTTTCGGCGGACGAGTTCGGTGGTCAGGTTTTCGATTTCGCTCACGTCTTCAAGGCCGTTGACGCTTCCGCCCCCGTCGAAGTCAGAGCCGATACCAACGTGATTGATTCCCACTAATTTAACGATATGGTCGATATGATCGACGATGTCCGACAAACTGGCCCGCTCCGACGAATACACCTTCGCCACTGAATCGCTCTGAGCCATTATGCGGGCTTCCATGTCGGGCGTAGTCACTTTGCCCACCCGTGCCATTCGGATTTTAGTTTTAGCCGCCCGGTGCGCTTCAGATGGCTTTTTCAGGTAATCGCTGACGAAATTGACCTGCACAACGCCCCCTTTGGCGGCAATGGCCCGAATCATATCGTCGGTCATGTTGCGCGGAAAATCACACAGAGCGCGGCAATTGGAGTGCGATGCAATGACGGGTGCTTTTGAGAGAGCCAGCGCGTCATAAAACGTACTGTCCGCCACGTGCGAGACATCAATCAGGATACCCAGCCGGTTCATTTCTGAAACTACCTGTTTGCCAAAATCGCTCAGTCCGCCATAAATCGGACCGTCGGGATCAGTAGATGAATCGCCGATGAGGTTATTAGCGAAGTGGGTCAGGGTGATATATCGGCAACCCAGATCGTAATACGTTTTGAGCATCGACAGATCTTTTCCAACTGGATAGCCATTTTCCATTCCGATAAAAACCGCTCGTTTGCCCGCTTTCTGAATGCGGTAAGCATCGGTGGGCGACGTAGCGAGTTCGGCAAGATTAGGGTATTTCTTCAATGCTTTATGAATCAGATCGAACTGGTTCAGCGCATTGCGTTTGGCTTCGGCATGGCCTGCATCGGTACGTGGTCCCTGCGAGGTGTAAACGGCAAAAAACATAGCGTCCATATCGCCCTGTTTCATGCGCGGAAAATCTATCTGCGAACCGTCACGTTTGGTATCGTGCGTAACGCCCACATCGAAACCGGCGTTCTGCATCATAATCGGTGCATCGGCATGGGTATCGAGTGTTAGAACGCGCTGGTGGATTTTGCGGGCTTTTTTAGCGATGGGATCGTCGCCGGGTAAAAGTGGCAAAAATGAACTGAGTCCGAGCAAAGCCGGTAGAACAAAAGGAAGCATAATGAAGCAGGTTGTATGAGCGGGAGAGTCCTTAAGTCGAAACTACGCATTGCCCGCTGAAATGGCAAACTTTCCCCCTAACCCTTCCGTTATGGCATTACCTTTGTATTAAAGAGCGAAAGAGTAAATGAGTGAAAGAACGAATCAACAGCGTCTTTTATTCGCTCTTTCACTCATTCACTCTTTCGCTCTTTAAAAATGTCCGTCGTTCCGTATAAAGATAAAGATACCTCCAAGCGCGAGCAGGTTGCCGAGATGTTTGACAGTATTTCGCCGAAATACGACCTGCTGAATCACGTTCTGAGTGGTGGCATTGACATTCTGTGGCGCAAGCGGGCCATCCGCGAACTTCGGAAGGCTGCGGCTCCCCAATCGCCCAAAACTATTCTGGATATCGCCACCGGCACCGGCGATTTCGCGCTGGAAGCCCTCGTTCTGAAGCCTGAAAAAATCGTTGGCGTCGACATTTCGGAGGGTATGCTGGCCGTTGGTCGTGAGAAAATGAAGAAGCGCGGAGTGGACACCATCATCGAAATGCGGACGGGAGATTCGGAACGTTTGCCTTTTACGGACAATGAATTCGATGCTGTCATCGTTTCGTTTGGTGTGCGCAACTTCGAGAATCTGCTGAAAGGCTTGACCGATATGCATCGCGTAACGCGCCCCGGTGGGGTGTGCGTGGTGCTGGAATTCTCGAATCCGCGCCAGTTTCCGTTCAAACAGGTTTATAATTTTTACTCCCGGACCATCCTGCCGCTCATTGGGCGCGTAGTGAGCAAAGACGCGTCGGCCTATACGTACCTGCCCGAATCGGTGCAGGCGTTCCCCGACGGTCCCAACTTTCTGCGTATTTATGAAGCAGCCGGATTCAAAAACACTAAATGGATACCGCTCACCTTTGGCGTTGCGTCAATTTACATCGGCCACAAGGTCAACTCATTAAGTCAGAACAGGCCTTAACACACCGGGGCTTCCGGTTGTGGGTTCGGGTTAGTGCAGTACTGTTGCTGATTGGTTTTGTACACATTCAGGTGCAGGCCCAGACGAATTACAAATACATTCGCAAGCACCTCGAACGATACGACGACAAGACGATTCATTACGGTTTCTTCTTTGCCGCACCCATCACCCGGTTTAGCGTCAGTCACAGTCCGGAGTTTATCACGGCAGATTCGGCGTATCGAATTTATTCGCCCAACAAACCGGCGTTTCGGGTTGGCTTTGTGGTTAATTCGTATCTGAGCAAGCATTTTGATTTACGGTTAACGCCTTCGGTCTCCTTGTTTAGCCGCGAGGTGCAGTACGATTATCCGGGTGGTTCATCCCGTACCGAAGTGCGCGAATCGACCTGGATTGATCTGCCACTATTGCTGAAGTACAAATCCGAACGGCGCAACAACACACGCATGTATTTGCTGGCGGGTGGTGCGTTCAGTATCGAGAGCAACGTGCGCAGGAAAGAGGTTCAGGGTGCGAGCAAACTTAGCACCGGCACCATGGATTTTGCGATCGAGTATGGCATTGGTTTCGAGCAGTTTTTCGAGTTTTTCAAATTCGCGCCCGAGCTTCGTTTCTCACACGGTTTAGTGAATCTATATCGCCCAACCGACAACGTAGCGGGGATCGGTATCAACAAGCTTACAACGCATTCGGTCACGCTGTATCTGAATTTTGAGTAGTCGTCTGCACACTGTCAATCAGACGATTGTAAAAAACTTTAGCTTTTTTTCGGGTACAGGCTTGCAAAAAAGTGATTCAGCCCCTTATATTTGCACTCCCAAACGACACCAATCGCTTAGGAGAAATTTAAAAAAGGGAGTTTAGCTCAGCTGGTTCAGAGCATCTGCCTTACAAGCAGAGGGTCGGGGGTTCGAACCCCTCAACTCCCACAAAAATCATAAAAACCCTTCAGAAACGATTTCTGAAGGGTTTTTGATTTTTATACGTTAGTAACCCTGTAAGTTGTTGACTGAATTAAATCTCCGTATAGG
>JANPJE010000134.1:0-2825 GCA_031425355.1 Spirosoma sp.
GAGGGCCGTACACGTAGGTTGCCCCCTGCGGACCAACCAGCGGATTTGTGACATCACACGCTACGTCAACGGTTCCATTCCAAACCAGTTCGGGGGGTATAATTGTCTGAATATGAGCAAGATTTCCGCCACAGGGCCGTAGTTCCTGACCCGATTTATCTAAAAAACGCCAGCCTAAAGCAGCCGCCATACCCGTTCCAGCATCGTTGGTCGCGCTACCGCCAATACCCAGCACAATTTGCTCAACACCCAAACTTATAGCGTGTCCAATCAACTGGCCGGTTCCGAACGTATTGGCTTCAAACGGGTCATATTCCGACGTTTTCAGCAGTCGTAAACCCGATGCCTGAGCCATTTCGATAAATGCCGTTTTTCCATCTCCAGAGATGCCAAATCCCGCTTCAATGGGCTTATCGAATGGGTTCAGAACGGTAATCGTATGCCAGGTCCCACCTGTTGACTGTGTCAGTACGTCGGCAGTTCCTTCGCCCCCGTCGGCCATGGGCACCGCCACAATTTGGGCGGTGGGGTCGGCCAGTAAAATACCCTCGGTCATGGCCGCACACACCGCCGAAGCCGTTAGCGAGCCTTTGAATTTATCCGGTGCCAGTAAAATTTTCATGTATTTTTTCAAGTAGTACAATCCTACTACTAATTTCAGGATTAACCAAAAGCCACGTACCGTGCAGCAAAAAGCCTACTTTTTCCTTTCTTTACAGCATGACTTTACTCAAAGCAGCCATCATTGGCGGAGGAAACATTGCCGATAACAACCATATTCCCGCGCTCAAACAGCTATCGGAAGTAGTAGAAATCGTAGCCGTTTGCAGCCGCGACGGGGCCAAAGCCCGTGCCTTAGCCGATAAACATGGCATTGCTTATGCCTTTGCCGACACGGATGAGATGTACCGCCAATGTGCGCCGGATCTGGTGGTTATCTGCACGCCAAACAACCTGCACTACCCGCAAACGATGGAAGCCCTGGGTCACAACTGCCATGTTTTCTGCGAGAAACCGCCCGCTCTCAATGCCCGAAATGCCCGCGAGATGGCTGACCTGGCAGCGCAGAAAGGCGTAGTGCTGGCGTATAACTTTCAGCTTCGGCAGTCGAGCGAGTGGACACTGCTGATGCGCTGCAAAGCCGATGGACTGCTGGGCGATATCTACCACATAAAAGCCCATTTTCTGCGACGGCGGGGCATTCCGGGCTGGGGCTATTTCACCAACAAGGCCATGCAGGGCGGTGGCGCACTGATGGACCTCGGCGTTCACGTACTCGATCTGGCCCTGTGTGCTCTCGATTACCCTACGCCCGATCAGGTTTTGGGCAATACGTACGATTTTATCGGCAAAGCGGGGGGCAAAGGATTGATGGGTGACTGGAATCCGGCCACGTTTGAGGTTGAAGACGCGGCTACCGCTTACCTGTCATTTCCAAATAAAGCATCGATCATGCTATCGGCGTCGTTCGCGCTGAACACCCAAATCGACAAAGATCGAAATCTGGAAATTTTCGGCAGTAAAGGCGGGGTCAAGTTATTTCCGTTTTCCCTGCATACCGAAGTGGCCGGCGAACTGGCTGACATTCAGTTTCCGTACCTGGAAGAAGCCGATATGCAGATGAAAAATACAGCCGCTTTTTTAGCCGCCTGTCAGGGAAAGCCATCCACGGTTTGCACCGCCGAACAAGGCGCCATTTTGCAGAAGATTGTCGAACGTATCTACCAGTCAGCCGGTTGACGTAGCGTTGAACAGCAACAAATCTGACCTCATCTCCTACGCTTCACTACCTACATCTGACGGTTTATTCAAACAATTCAGGGCCGTTAGGGTGTTTGTATCGCATACCTTATCAACAAGGTAATCTTTTGGCTTATGAACAATATTTATACCCCCCAGCAAAAGCGAATTCTGCTCATCAGTAGTTTGCTGATTATTGCGGGCTTCGTCATTTTCGGGCTTCGCGGCTACGTATCGGCGTTTTTGGGAGCCGGAATTCTCTACGTCGTTCTCCAGCCCTGGTTTACGGCGATGGCGATCAAGCGCAACTGGAACCGGTCGCTGGTATCGGCCCTGTTGATTATCTTCTCATTAGTGGTCATTATTCTGCCGTTTTTAACGCTGAGCCTGCTGCTCATCGACCGGATTCAGTACTACAGCCAGCATACCGATGAGATACTGGGGCTTGTAAAAAAAGCGGAAGACCTGACAGGCTATAAAATTACCAGCCAGCAAAATATACGGACCATATTACAGCAGGCGGGTTCCTACGCCAGCCGTTTGCTGCCTTCCTTAGCGGGTGGCGCACTGGATTTCATCGTCATCATTGGCCTGATGTTCTTCACGATGTACTATATGTTCGTGCAGCGGGAAGCGTTTGAAAAAGGACTGCAAAAATACTTGCCGTTCAAGCGCGATACGCAGAAAGAACTGGGCGAATCGCTCAAAAACAACGTGAATGCCAACGTACTGGGGCAGTTGCTTGTGTGTCTGGTGCAGGGCATTCTGACCGGGCTGACGCTCTGGATATTTGGTGTACCGGATTCGCCGTTCTGGGGCGTGGTGGCCTTTTTTATGGCGTTCATTCCGGTATTGGGTACGCCGTTGGTGTGGGCACCCGCCGGGCTTATTCAACTCTCGCAGGGAAACACGAGTCAGGGTGTCGGTATTCTGGTGGTAGGTGCCATTGTGATTATTAACATCGACAATCTGCTACGTATCATGCTCGCCAAGCGCATGGGCGACATTCACCCACTCATTACGCTGGCCGGCATTGTCCTCGGCGTTCCTATTTTCGGCATTCTGGGTCTGGTAGTCGGGCCGTT
>JANPJE010000135.1:0-56399 GCA_031425355.1 Spirosoma sp.
TCGCCCTCTGTCCGTCCGAATCGTAACATCGAGTGCAGTTCGTGCAGATGACGTTTTCTGCCGGATAGTATCATGAATGGCTACTATTTGGGAATAATCAGCCGGTTTCAGCGTCAAGTTTTGCTGGCTAATCCAGGGCAAGGGCAGATCGGCATTCGTTAATGTTTTCAGGATCCGCTGGCTTTGAGGGTCGTAAAGTTCCGCCACGATGCTCAGGTTATTCAACTCTTCCTGATAATAGCCACGTATCGTTAGCGTATTTTCGCGGCTTTCTGCCGGAGAAAGAAGCGCAGCCGACGTCAGTTTTTGCAGGCAACTGCCCAGTGTCGCAAAAATACGGTCTGATAAGGCGTCGTTCACCCCACATCGTTTATACGTAAATCGGTCCAGTACCACTTGTTGACTGTTGACCGGCAGATTCGCTTTCAACTGGCCTGCCAGAGCGGTCAGGGCAGTCAGCAGGTTCTGTTGCTCCGGCTGGGATTGGTCCATATCCGTAACTGGAATGGTGAAAGCGGCCGGAGGCCAGTTGTCTGTTTTGTTAATTCCGACGATTCGGAAACTGTGATACAGATTGAGTTGGCGGTCAGATACGAACGCAATCCGAAACTCGGCCAGATGCTTAAACCGGAACAGTTTCCCCTGTTTATCTGTACCCTGTAGTTGTTTATCAATATATACGCTCACAAAGGGTTGACCTTCTTTAGTCTGCCGGATAGCGTAGCGGGCGTTATTGACAGCCAACGTATTGACAACCGGCTTTCCGCTGGCGAAGATGCGGCAGTCTTTCACATACTCGTCAATCGTTGTGTAGGCCGTCGGGGAGTTTCGGAACTCATTAAATACCAGTACGTCCCGGCTGCGAAAAGCATCTCTTACTAACCCGTTTATGTGATTTTTCAGAGCCTCAAACGGTTGATTTGCTTCGTAATGGGTTAGAATTTCCAGATTGGTCAGGTATTTGTCTCTCACCAATCGACGGGCGTTTTGGGCAATCGTTACGCGTTCGCTCTGGGTGTAGGATTGCCCAATTGCCGGGAGACAAAACAATAGAAAGAGGGCCGTTAGTATATGCAGAGTAACCCATCCCGTGGCCTGTGTCCTCACCGGCCGCCTATGCGCCAGCCAGAGCACGCCATTTTCCGAAGTAGCCTGTGAGGACACAGGCCATAAGCATATCTCAACAGTCAATAATTTCACAGCAGCCTCTTTTTTAGTGGCGTTTCGGCAATCCGGACATTGCCCAGCAGTACGGTCCAGCGGTGTTCCTCGTAGAATGGATCTTTTCGGTTGCGCAGATCTACATCCATATGTTTGGCTGTTTTGGCCCTGTAGACAGGTTGCCCTTTCCGATTAAAAGCCTGAAAACGCTGGAAGTAAGTGGCCGTTGTGCGGTAACCCTGGTTTGTTTTCATCCAGTCGGCAAGCAGGGCAATGTCATAAAACGTAATGACGATGTCGACGTATTTTTTGTCCAGATTCTTGAGCCTGCGCAAATAAATCGCCAGCGGATACTCCCGAATTGTTTTGTTTGACCCAACCTGCATCTGGGCGTCAGGCAGAAATAGCATCAGCGCATTCTCAATGGCTAATTCGCGGATGTTATCCTGCTGATCGGGGTCGCCCACTACGGTTAGGTACCGCTGAAATTCGGCCACTTTCTGCTCAGTCAACTTTCGAAAGTCATGTAGTTGCTGCTCACTTAGCTTGTTTTCCAGAACAAGCTGATGCGCATCGAGTGGCAATGGGCATTCCTGCGCTTTCGAAGAAAAAAGCAGGAATGCGCTGAGTACTATTGTCAAACAAGCCGTGATCAACTTTTTCATCATCCGAGGTTTTAAGCGATGGTATAGGGTACTAACTCCAGACACCACTAACTTACCACACTTCCTGAATAGCCGCCCGTTTGTAGCGCTGTCCATCGGCTGTCACTTCTGAAAGCCGCTCAATGAGATTAATTTGCTGAATATGACCGGCATTCAAATATAACCGCCGGATAAACGTCTCGATTGGCTGCACCTCGCCCAGCGTCGAATTAACATAAATATCGATACGTGCCTGCTTCGTAAAAGAACCGGCCAGGCGATTCATGGCTGCCATGCGCTGCTGGGTAGACAACAATTCATTGGTTAGTTGGTTTAGTTGCCGGTTAATCTGATCGAAGCTTAGTGCCGGATTGATAGCCATAGACGAATCAGACTTTATCAACGTTGATGCGTCGGTTGTCATCCTGGTCTGTTCCGTTGCCCGAACCTCCGTCACATTCACCTCATAAATAGATTGTTTGGTCTGGGTTGCCTGATGCCGGGTAAGGCGGGTCTGGGCATCCCGGAGCAGTGATTCCCAGGTTATATTCTTGTTGTACTGGCTGGCAAGTTCAAGAGCTTCGTCGAACGAGCGGGTGTAAAAACTGCCTGAATCGGGGTGGGCGCAGGACTGTTGCGGAGGCTGGCTGCTGGCAATCAGGACATCGCCTGTTACGTTTAGGAAAAGCTTTCGGTACGTAGCCATGACCGAATCGTTGGGAAGGGCCAAATCTCTCGGCGGTATCGTTTTTTTGACCATGCCCCGCATATTGTTCACCAAGTGGTTACAGCAATCGCCCAGGGTAATACACAGCCGTGCGTGCTTCGATTTGAGCACCTGATGAATCGCTAACAGGCCAGGATTTTGCTGGCTCATCATCTCGTCTTTTTCCAGCAGCAAAACCGGGAAGCGACCGGCCCGCTGACGGGCATTGTATCCATGACCCGTATAATATAGAAAAAGAATGTCGTTTGGCTCGGGCGATACGTTGCGAACTACCCTGTCGAGCCGTTTGCGGTTGAACTCCCCGCTCGAAATGACCTGTTCGCTTAGCTGGTAATTGATGGCGGCCGCCAACTGGACAAACTGCCGGTGCATGACCTCAATATCCCGTTTACAAACCGCATACAGCATCGGGTCGCTCGTGTCGGCCACGAGAATAACGTGCACGGTTTGGGCCTTGCCGGTCAGCGCGACTAAACTACAGACCATAATGATGTAAATCATGAGCGCTTTACACCGGTGACACGTGAGGTTAGCCATTTTATTTTAGTTGGCGTTGAAAATAAATCGACCTCTCAGGCGACCTTCGAGGTAAGGAGGTTGTATAAAACCCCGATCCTCAAGGCCCTGATCTATTCGGTCGACCAGTTCAAAAATATCGACGTTGGGCTGGCTGATATGTTTGATCAGTTCGCTGGTGAAAAGGCCGTTTTTCTCGTCGCCGTCGTAGGCTTGCTTGCCTGGTTCGGTTGCAAAAACGATCATTGTGCCCACCGCTGGCTGAACAGGCCTGAATCCCTGCTCGCCCAGTCCCCGATGCCAGGACCGGTAAGGATTATTTCGGCAGGCGTCCCAAAAAATAAGATTAGCCCCCTTCGGATTGGCGTAGGCCATGCGGGCTACAATCTGGCGCAGAGGGTAGCAGGCATATTCCACACCAGGCTCGTCTTTGGGATCGGCATCGACGGGTTGCACGTAGTTTTCTCCGCCCACCATGAGGCCGTGTCCGGCATAATAAAAAAGCCCGACGTTGTGCGAGCCGAGGTCAGTCACGAACGAATCGAACGTTTGCCTCAGATCGCGCAGGGGCAGGTTTTCCTTGTATATGACAACGAAGCCCAGGGTTTCCAACTGCTGTTTTACGGCCTGGCCATCGTTCGGCGGATTCTTGAGCGGGTATTTGCTGTAATTTCCGTTGGCAACAACCAATGCCAGCCGCTTTTGCCCCGGAACGCCCGATGTCGATACGCTCGTTGCCGATTTATTGATTGGGGATACGGTTGTTGACGTGGTGTCGGGTTGGCAAATAATAACGCGGGATTCGGAGGTAGTGCTGCCGACGGCGTTCGTTGCCTTTACGTATATTTCGTTCGAGCCGACGACCAATTGAATTACCTCTGAAAACTTTATGTCGCCACTCTCGCGTTTAAAGCCGCGCGTGTGAGCAGTCAGTGCTTTGCCGTTGTGAAAAAACTGCATTTGGCTGACCGCATCGGCAGACCGAAGCAGGACGGTTGCGTTATAAGTTAGCTTATGTTCGGTTAATTGCTTTACCTGCGGAGTTTGCCAGGCGATAGTTGGCGCCGTGGCTTGCTCTTTTTTTATGGAAACCCAATCGCTACTGGCCGAAACCGTCACCGACTGCTGTGCACTCAGCGAAAGTGGTATCGACAGAAGGAGTAGCAGATATAATAGTCTGGTATTCATGACTGTAGTGGTTAGAAACGTACCTGAACGCCAACTGTTGGCGTAGTGCCGATATAATTAAAAACAACCCGCTGCTCAACCGCCTGCTTTTGTTTTGTGTTTTTCATGCCTTTCAAAAAGGTGTACACAACATCAGCCACTAAGAGCGCAGCCGCAGTTCGGGTGGCCAGCAAATACCGGTGATGCTGTTGATTCGCTACCGTATAGTCAGATTCGTTTAGTTGGCTGGCATATACTTCATACTGTTGTTTCGACCGGCTTTGCTGGCTTAAACCAAAGACTAACAGCGCGACATAAGCTCCGGTAATTAATGGCCGCACCCCTACTTTTCGGTTGGGCTGAACAAAAATACTGCCGATGCCGGGGGCTAACATGGAGATAAGGGCATTGGCAGGCCCACCGCCAACAGCGACCTGTTGAACAGGTTGAATGGGCTGCTTTATGAGTACAGTAGCCCGAACTGGATCCGTAATTTTCAGTTTATCGAGCCGATAGTCCCAATAAATCGTCTTGTTTTTGCCCGGCGTCACGGCTTTGCCAAGATCGCCGGTTACGGTCGATACATTTAACCGACCCCGGCTCTGGCTTTCAATCTGTAAGTAAACCGAATCTGAAACGCTTATCCCGACAACGTCATACAGGACTTTCACGCGTTCGCTATCCAACTCAACCCGGATATTGGAAACTATAGCCGATTTATTCCCCAAAGACTGTCCGTACGCAGCACTCATATACAGGAGTACGGCAACTAAATGCACAAGTCGAATGGAGTAATAAACGGGTTTAGTCATCGCTTATACAAGGCTTTAATCTCTACATCTGAAAGACCCCGGTTATAGATTCGTATTTCATCTATTGTACCGTTTAAACAGTTGATATCGTAATTGGCCTGCGCACCAAACCGGAGATTACCGCCAGCACACTTGTCAATGGGGTTTAAAGTAGATTCCTTCTGGGCTATTTTCATGACGCCATTGATATAGAGCTTGTTGGTTTGACCCGCAAAAACGGTAACGATGTGATACCACTGATTCGTTTCGTAGGTGGAGGCATAGTAGATAGCCGGATTCAGAATGGGCTGCTCGACTGAGCAGAGGCCATCATTGTTTACGTCGATAAAGATTTCGCAGCAAGCCGTATTCGTATTTGGAAGCCCGGGTGGTCGGATAAAGGCGCTATACTGCTGGTTTTTATGATCCGAAAAGACTGATTTATTATAAATATGGGTTGTCGAAGTCACCTTGCGGGCTTTCATCCAGAGACTTATCGACAATGAGTCGGGGCGAAGCAGGGTATTATCAGGAATTTCGAAATAGTCATCTTCGCCATCCAGTAACAACGCCGACTGACCGATTTCCTGCCGGTCTGCGCCAAACGTAGCTCCATTTATAAGTTGGCCGTTCAAGCCGTTACCACTTGCATCGAGTGAATTTCCGTTGAACGGATAATAGGCAATTAATCCATCTGCCAGATTACCGTTTAACGTCGTCAGGTTCCATTTTTCACAGCCGATGAGTAAAGCTATGCTTAGAAAAATGACGGATAACTTTAACCGCTTCAGGGCCTCTACCATCCTTATCATCAGACGACTGACTTTAATTAACATTCGGATTATTACACTTAAACCTACAATAAAATAACGTTTTTTCTTCAAAAAAGACAATTATTAATTATAAGGTCTACGTATGAGTAGATTATACAGCTTGAATACACAGTAAATGGCCTGATTAGTTATAAGGAGTTGGCTCGTATATAGTCCAGTAGGTTTCTGTTTGACCAATCAGGAAACGTGGTACCCATAACGGCAAAACAGACCCCGACAATCGTGTCGGAGTCTGTTTAAGTACTTCTTCTATTGGTAAGGATGCCTGATCTCAGCCGATAATCAGTTCTGCTTGATAACCTTTGCGGTTTTCTGCTGGTCGTTGCTTACCGCCCGTAGCAGATACTCACCGCCTGGCTGAGCCGACAGGCTCCATTCGATAAGTTGCTCGGTGTCGGCTTGCTGCCAGGCCTGCTGGCGGACAAGTTGCCCCCTCAAATCGATGAGTTCTACCGTCAGCGGTTGTCCCGTTGCGCCCGAGACTCTGGCTCTCACTTTGCTGGTTTCGATGGGGTTGGCAAGCAGGGTGATGCTCAGACCGGCCACTTCCTCAGCCGCTACACGGCCACCCGATGTCGATCCGCACTGCCCCAATAGACTGCCATTGGCCAGTTGAGCCCGTACAGCATTCGCACTGACGCAAATCTGCTCCCAGGGGTGTGTGGCACTGTTCGTCTGGTGGCAGATAGCGACTTTGTCGTTCTTGTTACCACAGCGTACGTCCACTACCCTGATTGTCACACTAACGCTACTCTGGCAGCCTATAGCATCGGTTACGGCAACGGTATAGATCCCAGCCCCGGTCACCACCAGCGACGAGGCTGTTAAGCCTCCCGTCCAGAGATAACTGTAAGGAGCCGTCCCTCCCGTGGTGGTCGCCTGTAGCGTCAGGCTTTGGGGACCATAGCCCGTGTAGATTGTGTTGGGCTGCGCACCGGCTCCAATGGGGTTGACAGGAGCTACAGTCAGTATCAAGGCGGTATTTATCGTAACCGCTACTGTAGACGCTGCACCGGGAGCGCAACTATTACTGGGTGTGACACCTACACTTCCACCGGTTGATGTTCCCCAGTTTACCGTGATAGAAACCGTGCCTTGCCCACCGGTAATGTTGGCTCCGGCAGGAACGGTCCATGAGTAGTTCGTTGCGTTTGCAACAGCCGCTATCGAGTAGGTTTCGGTGGCTCCCGGGCAGACGAGTGTTTTACCCGCAATTGCCCCTGCGGCTGCCACTTGGGGTGTAATTGAGACGGTAGCGACCGTAGAGAGCGCTTCACCACATATGCCACTGGTGACTTTAGCCCGAAAATACGTAATGCTGGTCAGATTGCCGGTGCTCAGACTGGCGGTGGTTTCTCCCACTATATCATTCCAGGTACTATTGTCGGTGCTCTGCTGCCACTGGATACTGCCCACTTGCCCACTAAGGCTGATGGTAGTACCTGTATTATAGCAAACAGTACTGGGCGAAGCCGTAGCTGTGCCGCCAACAGCAAGCGGCAAAACGCTAACCGTCGTTGTGGCCGATACCGAACAACCTCCTCCGGTAAGATTGGTCAATGTGGCGGTATACACCCCATTAGCAGCAAGGGTTACACCAGAAATAATCGGATTAGCTTCATTGGATGTAAATCCGCCTGGTCCTGTCCACGATATTCCGGTCAGTTCTGCCGTAAGGAAATCAAGCTGGTTAAGCAGAATCTGGTACTGGTTTCTGTCTGTTGCATCACCAAATTTATTTGCATGATAATCCTGATCAGGCCCCTGTACAATCAATCGTCCTCTTCCTGGGTGAATCCCGGCAATGCCCATGTTTTCGCCACCGGCCCCATTAATATAGACTTGCATCCACGAAGGCCAGCTTGTGACCTGAAGGTGATGATTATCGAAACAACCCGTCACACCATTGGCCGCTAACACAGGAAAGGGAGCCGGCGTAACATAGGTATAACCGCATCCGTAAGAGCCTTCAAATCGGGAACCTATAACCCCCGGTGCTAATTGACCAATATTTTGTTCATCCTCCCAAAAAACGCTACCGCCCAAGGCCAAATAGTCATTTATGAGACTCCATGGTGCATTCAGGCTGGTAGACGACGCCCAGGTGAAAAGCAGGACATCATAATCGGCGCGGAGGGCCGCTGCTGTGCCATACGCATTGAATGCAGCCACAGAAATCCGATTAATGGAACCAGCTCTATCGCCTGATGAAAAAACCTGATCAAATGCCCGGTTACCGGCATTGGCTCCAATTCCGGCCATTCTGACAAAGGAAGAGGCAACGCCCCCTACCGTACCGGATGCTGAGAGCTGCAGGTTTCCTCCTTCGCAAACCGGACCGTTATTGCCAATGGACGTAATGACGGGTGTTACACACTGACCCCATGTGTAAGTGGTGCTGATAAGGCTCCAAATGACTATCCCCGCCAGTTTTATAAATTGAGTAAAAGTTTTCATATGTCTGGATAGTTTAAATTTGAGAAATCATTAGTGACTGCGCCTTCAGATCAGAGTACAACTCTTTCTCACTATTAAAGAGCACAGCAGGATTGGTGCTTTTCAAATAGAGAGCAACAGCAGTTTTGTAGGCAGCCACTTCAGCGGGGTAATTTTTCATCCATTCTTTGAGATTGGAATGGTTTTCTTCGTTTTTGTAAACGAGATCTCCAGCGTAGAACTTTGATCCGGCTCCATCGTATCTCATTATTGCGGGAAGGTGGGGCGCAGCAACGGCAATGGGATGACTTTTAGGGAGAGAGACAGGTTGACTCCAGCTAAGGGTGGCAAACCAAAATAACATAATGCCGGTGAGTGGCATCAGCCTGCTCAACGAGCGAAATCGGGAGAGGTACGTTTTCATCTTGGTAGAATTGGGGTTAGAGGATTTAACTAAATTATATATGCACAATGATTCCCACCACGCCCAAAAGCGTGTGCTGACGGCAACTGAGTTGTCGGGGTATCCTCGTCACCGAGGCAGACTGTCTTGCAGATTCGTTGACAGAAAACGCTGAATTGCGCTACGTGCAATAGTACAAATTATTATGAGATTGCTGATATTTTCAGCGATGTATTTACTAACCGGCGTATTTTATTACATTTATGTATATTAGGCGGTACTATTAGTAATGTTAACAATGCCATAGGATCTTATTAACGCTGATGTATATACGCAATTGTGCATATTACTTTAATGCAAATATGGAGATATTGATCGCGGGGCGATTCGCACTTTCCCTTCAGGTATCATGTACGATATTAGTCGTCCGACTACTGCATTTGATCAACTCATAATCAGCGATTGCACCCATAACGGCAAAACAGACCCCGACAAAAGTATCGGGGTCTGTTCAAGTCTTTCGTCTGATGATAAGGCTGCCTGATCTCAGCCGATAATCAGTTCGGCTTGACAACAATCGCGGTTTTCTGCCGGTCATTGCTGGAGGAAATGCATTTACTGCTACGTAGACACCCACCTCTACAATAAAAAAACCCCTACGCGCTTGGTCGGAGAACCACTACGTAGGGGACGCGCGGACACGATTACCAGTCGAGCCCACCGATGCAAATGTAGCGCAGTTAGACGCAGAAACAAGCGAACAACCCCGGCTGTTTCGTCTTAATACTTGCTCCGCTGGACGTGACGCGCTGAGGTATGAACATTTATAAGCTAAGCCAAGACGTATCACCGACTAAGCAAACGGCTATATATATTTTCAGAGACACCTCCACATACAGATGCCTCTTCCGTGGTCGTGAGTCTATAGTGAATTCTCACAAAAAGTTACGTTCTGAAGGGGACTTCCTGTTATAAAGTTATTGCCTCCGTATATCAATGCATTAATTCGGGTTTGTTATGTTTGTGGCGTATTCGTCAATTTGACCGATAAATAAGTGGATTAACTTAACGCTTGGTCGCGCCACAGATTCGCGTTTACTTTGTCTCAAATTTTAACATAAATCAGTTGTATCACATGAAAAAAATCCACTTTACCATTTTGCTGGTTCTCGGCTTGTTCGCCGGTACTCAATCGTTCGCTCAATATAAAATTGACAAAGGCACCAAACTCATCAACCTTGGTATTGGTCTTGGTGGTTATGGCGGCACGAGCGGTATTGCTTTCGGTGCGTCGGCCGATTTTGGTATTATGCCAAACATCACCGTTGGTGGACAGGTGGCCTACCGTAGTTTCAGCTATGGCTACCTTGGCTTCAACGATAAAATCAATTATCTGTATTTTGCTGCCCGTGGTTCATACCATTTCAACGAATTATTGAACCTGAGCACCGATAAGGCTGATCTGTATGCTGGTATTGGCATAGGTTACCAAAACGTTTCTTACAGCGACAGTTATGGAACAGGCTTCAATACCTTCGGCAGTGGCATTTACGTACCTATCCACTTAGGTGGCCGCTACTTCTTCAGTGAGAAAGTAGGCGCTTTTGCTGAATTAGGCGCTGGTGTTTCTCCTCTGATGCTGGGTATTACATTTGGCTTGTAAATCAATAGTTTTCGTCCTAACAGAAAAGGCCTTCCTGATTCAGGAAGGCCTTTTCTGTTATATGCAGGCACTGCATTTCTGCCAACTTTTCTACCGCAATACTACTTACTGGCTACTTCCTTCAGGCTGGTTATTCCCATGTTCCAGAGGATAAACGAATAGATATCCGCCACGGTTTCGATGTTCTTTTTGGTGTTGCTGGCTCCGTGTCCCGAGTTGGTGTCAATCCGAATCAGCACCGGATTCTGCCCTTTATAGACTTCCTGCAACGTAGCAGCATACTTGAACGAATGCGCCGGTACAACGCGGTCGTCGTGGTCGGCGGTGGTGATGAGCGTGGCCGGGTAGTTTATACCAGACTTAAGGTTGTGCAGGGGCGAATACGCATAAAGGGCCTTAAACTCGTCGGCATTGTCGCTGCTGCCGTAGTCAGCAATCCAGTTCCAGCCGATAGTGAACTTATGAAACCGCAGCATATCCATCACACCCACCTGCGGAATGGCCACCCGAAACAGCTCGGGACGTTGGTTCATGACGGCACCAACCAGCAGCCCGCCGTTCGACCCGCCCTGAAGAGCCAGTTTTGCCGGAGTTGTGTAGCGTTGGGCGATCAGGTATTCGGCAGCGGCAATAAAATCATCGAAAACGTTCTGTTTCTTTAGTTTCATCCCCTGCTGATGCCATTTTTCGCCGTATTCGCTGCCTCCGCGCAAATTGGCCTGTGCGTAAACGCCACCCTGTTCTAAGAAAGCAATCCGAAACGGACTGAAAGAGGGTGGTAGACTGACGTTGAAACCACCGTACCCATACAGGAGCGTTGGATTGGTGCCGTCGAGTTTCAATCCTTTGCGGTACGTCAGAAACATCGGTATTTTGGTTCCGTCTTTACTGGTATAAAAAACCTGTTTCGTTTCGTAATCGGCAGGTTTGAAATCGACTTCGGGAGCGCGAAATACTGTGCTTTTTTGCGTAGCGATATCGTACCGATAAACTGTTGGCGGAAAGGTGAATGACGTGAATGTATAGAAAACGAATTTGTCATCTTTCTCGCCCCCAAAGCCACTCGCTGAGCCAAGAGTTGGTAGTTTAACATCGCCCTCCGACTTGCCGGCATAGCTGAACACCTCAATTTTCGACGTTACGTCTTTGGCGTATTCAACAAATAATTTGCCACCGGCCGCACTAACGCTTCCTTCGGCGATGGGTTCGGGCTTCTCCGGAATGAGCGTTGAAAACGCCTGCTTCTTCGTATCAAAGGCGATGACTTTGCTGTTCGGGGCTTTCTCATTAGTCAGAATCAACAGCCGGTCGCCATCATTATCGACAACGCTATAGCTAAAATCCGACACCTCGGCCACAACGGGTACAAACGTTTTCTGGGCAGACGTAGCGTCCATGAAAAACAGGGCGTTGCCATCTTTCCCCTGGCCCCGGTCGCTAACGGTAAGCAGCGTAAACCGCTCGTCGTCGGTGGTGCCTATGGTATGAAACCGCTGTGGGTGCTTTGCGTCTTCAAATACCAGCCTGTCAGCCGATTGCAGGGTGTTTAGCTTATGAAAAAATACCTGATGATTCTCGTTCTTGGCAGCCAGTGCGCTGCCTTCGGGTTTTGGGTAACGGCTGTAATAAAAGCCATCGCCCTGCCAGGCGGCACCGGACACCTTCACCCATTCAATTTTCTCGGACAGGTAATTCTTTGTAGCCAGCTCCATGATCTGATACTCCTGCCAGTCAGAACCCCCTTTCGACAAGCCTACCACGGCGTATTTACCATCTTTAGAAATCGAAAATGCGCCCAGCCGCGTCGTGCCGTCGGCAGATAATTTGTTAGGGTCGATAACCAGTTCGGGCTTCCCGTCAATTCCCTTCTGGCGGTAGAGTACGGCCTGATTTTGCAGTCCGTCATTTTTTGAGAAATAGAAATAATCGCCTTTTCGATTGGGGGCCGAGTATTTTGGGTAGTTATAAACCTGCTCAATCCGGTCCTGAAGTTGTTTCCGGTACGGAATCTGTGATAAATAATCGAACGTAACTTTATTTTCGGCTTTAACCCAATCGGCGGTTTCGGCAGAGCGGTCATCTTCGAGCCAGCGATACGGATCGGCAACGGACGTGCCATGATACGTATCGGTTTGATCGGTTTTGCGGGCTGTGGGGTACGTGATCGGGCTTGTCGCCTGGCCCAATGCCACAGAGGAGCTCAGCATAAGAAGCAATCGGATAAAAGTAGGGGAATTCATACGGTATAATTTGTTGAATGTGAGGAAGAACAAATAGAGTGCGAATTACGACCCAACAGCTAAAAAATCAAATTGACGCGAAGAATACAGCGTTACCCTTAAGTAAAAACTACTAATTATTTATTTACATTTATTGCCCGACGACGAAGGGTAGTTTATAAATGCACGACACATTTATAAGTATGAGCCGTAACCCACGTACTGCCCGATGATGCGACTGATAGGCTACATCTGTTTGCACGTATTTATCTGGAGCGTATTGCATCAGAACGGCTGGGCGCAACTAAATCTGCCGGCGAATTCGGCTGTATTTCGCGTCGACCCCATCGGCGTAAGTGATGGTCTCACCCAGGGATCGGTTTATTACATGCTGAAAGACAGCCGGGGATTTCTGTGGTTTGGCACGCAGGATGGTCTGAACCGCTACGACGGCCACCGATTCCGAACGTATCGCCCGGCATTAGGCAAGAATGGAGCCATTGTGCCCGGTACAATTCAGGGCGTTAATATCTTTGGCATTGTTGAAGACCCGGATGGTAATTTATGGATTGGCACCGAACAGGGCCTTAACCGATACGACCGTCGGCGCGACCGATTTGAGTGTTTTTTCGCGGAAGGCCCCAAGCGGCTCACCAGCCGGATACTGCCTTTTTTTGTCAATCAGACCGAGTTGCTTTACCTCAGCGATGCCGAAGGACTCGTTCGGTTTGATTATCGAAAGAAACAGAAAACTGTTCTGTCGGCAGATCTGCATCCGACCCGGGAATATGACCTGCAAAGCTCGACGGTACGTACGCCAGCGGGTGATATCTGGCTACACGCGCCAACGGGACTTATACGCTACAATTTACGCAATCGTACATTATCACATTATTTCAGCAACCAGCCCAACAATACATTCGGGCCAACTCAGGTTGTGTTTTCGTTTTATATTGATGCCGATAATATCGCCTGGATTGGGACAGATAAAGGACTGATTCGGTTTGATTATCAGAAGCATACGTACCAAACCTATGCCACCATTGGGACGGCGTCCATCAGCACAATCTACAGTATTTCGCCGGATAAGCACGGGCGGATTTGGCTCGGTACGCAGCATGATGGCGTACTTTACTTCGATAAACAGTCGCGGCTGTTCGGGCAGGTCAGCGAGTTTACGAACAGCGCCCGTCGGCTGAGCGAGTTTAAAATTAGCAAAGTATATGTTGACGATCTGGAATTTGTGTGGGCAAACACCGACCCCAACGGATTAGCCCGTATTGTTCCCAATGCTTTTTTGTTCGGCGGCATGGTGAAGCAGATTACAACCGATACGTTGCCCGAAAACCAAAAACTCAGCAACTACACCATTCGGGGATTCTTGCAGGAGCAGCCCAACCGCATCTGGATTCTGACAGCAAACGGCATTAATGTTCTCGATCCGCGTACGAATCGAATTCTCGAACGCTACTTCACGCGTGCATCATCAAAAAGTGGACCGGCACCCGTTGTTCCGAGGAGTTTATACCGAGACCCGCAAGGGCATATCTGGCTGGGCGTTTCGGGTGGCGTATTGGCCTACAAACCCACATCCAACACATTTGATCCAATTCTCTTCGCGTCATCTACAACCAGTTTAGTAACTGATAACTACGTACGAAATCTCGTCAGCATTTCGGATACGATGCTGGTAGCAGCAACAGAAGAGGGTTTGTACGCACTGAATACGTATCGTCGTCAATGGACTAAACTGCCCATTCTGGACGGACAAAATATTTTTAGTCTATCCTACAATGAAGCCAAACGACAACTGTGGGTCGGCACCTTCCTGAATGGCTATTTTTGTTATCAGTTGCCTGCATCGGGCCTGAATCCTGCACAAAATAGTGGCCAGACGAACTGGACATTACGCCGGTCGGGGCTGAAAGGCTACACCATTCTGAACATCCGGCTCGACGCCCGGCAACGTACCATCTGGCTCGCCTGCGATAAGGGTCTGGTAGCACTGAACGATCAGACAAACCGCTTCCGGCTTTATACGGAGCAAACGGGTCTGGCCAATTCATTTGTGTATGCCACGCTTTCCGATGACCGCAACAATTGCTGGTTAAGCACTAACCGGGGCATTTCGCGGCTTGAGCCAGCTACACAAACGATAAAAAATTTTACGCCGGACGATGGCCTTCAGGGATATGAGTTTAATGGAAATGCGTTCCTCAAAACATCAACCGGTGAGCTATATTTTGGCGGAGTCAACGGGTTTAATCGTTGTCGGCCCGATGCGTTTCGGAGCAGTTCATTCAATCCGTCCGTTCATATCTATTCGCTGACCATTAATGAGGAGCCGTTTCGCGCCGATACGTATGTCGGGGAAGATAGTACGATACGGGTTGCGCATACGCAAAATACGCTTTCGCTGGAGTTTGCCGCACTCGATTACGCCAGCAACGGCCACAATGCCTATCAGTATCAGCTAACAAACTACGATGACCATTGGGTGATGGCGGGTGAGCGAAACTATGTCCGATACGCTAATTTGCCGCCCGGCGACTACGTATTTCAGGTCAAAGCGGCCAATAAAGATGGACGATGGAGTAATCACACCCGCACATTAGCCATTCGGATTGACCCGCCTTTCTGGCAAAAACTGCCATTCGTCATACTGGTGATCCTGATTCTGGCAATCGCTGTCTGGACATGGATACGCCAGCGCGAAAATGATATTCGCCATCAGCAGGTAGACCGGCTGCGATTGGCTTACGATGTTCAGGAGCAGGTGAAAAAAGACATTGCCCGCGATGTGCACGACGAAATAGGAACCCGACTGGCAACAATCAAACTGTATACAACTCAGCTTACGCAGCAGGCAGGCGAAACCCCCGCCATTTTAGCGCTCAAAGCGACCATATTTCAATTGATTAACGATACCATCGGCGATGTACGGAATCTGCTTCGGAAGTTGAACCCGCAAACGCTGGAGCGGCATGGCTACGTAGCGGCCGTTGAGGAGTTATTTTCGCGCATCACGGCCAGTGGCATTGTCAACGCACAGCTTACGGTCAGTGGCTTAATGGATAATGACAGTCGATTTCCAATTGATACGGAAGTAATGCTGTACCGAATCACGCAGGAACTGGTCAGTAATTCGCTCAAACATGCCACTGCCAATCAGATAGACCTGCATGTGATGCGGCACACCGACCGGATTGTGCTTGTTTATCAGGACAATGGGCGAGGGTTCAACTACGAGCAAACGAAAAAAAAATCGACTGGATTAGGAATCGGTAATATTGAATCGCGGGTAGCCATTTTGAGAGGACGGATTTCGTGGCATAGTCAGGCGGGTCAGGGCGTACAGGCCACGATTGAGGTGCCAACTGATCTCATCGCAGAACGCTCATCGTCTAAATCGCAGCCAAAACTACCTCTGTCGGGTTAGTGATTCTGCTCGATTCGGGGGCTGATTCGAGGAATTAACCCGTGTGCGTCGTGGCGAAGAAGCATCTCAAACAGCAACACCGTAGCGGCTGCATCGCCCTGTGCTCGGTGACGTCCGGTGAGGGGAATATCCAGCGAGCGGCAGAGTTTCCCCAGGCTATACGACGGATGTCCCGGAATTAATTTGCGGCTGGTACGTACTGTGCAGAGCGTGCGTCGGAGAAAATCGTGCCCCACCCAGTTTAGTTCTTTCTGGATAAACGGAAAGTCGAACCCGACATTATGAGCGACAAAAACAGCATCCTGGGTGATACGCAGTACGTCGTGCGCAACCTCGGCAAATGTGGGAGCATCCGCCACCATCTCATCGGAAATGCCGGTCAGGTGTCGAATAAAGGGGGGTATCGGACAGCCGGGGTTCAGCAGGGAGTGGAATGAGTCAACAACCTGTTGGCCGTCGTGACGGAAAATAGCAATTTCGGTAATGCGGGTAGGTCCTTTCACGCCCCCCGTTGTTTCGACGTCAACGATGCAATACACAAAAAATCGGTTAGCAACGACCAGATGGACGTGCGTTTATTCATAAACACGTATCAGGCAGAAATGAGTTCGCTATAAAGCAACTGCCCAATGATTATGGTTCATCAATTCGCTGTATAGATGCCTGCAACCCCTGCGTCTGGCTGGGCTGAATACCGGCTACAGGCCGTACCAATCCAGGCCGGACCACTACGTTCTGCCGAATCAGGCGGAGGGTGTACTCCAACACATAATCCCGATTCGTTATTAAGTCATTGAAACTGCGCGTGACAATGAAATCCGGCTCAACGGTAAAGCCATTGGCCCGTTGGGTTTCAACGGCATGGGTCAGTTTTTTGAGCGGTATGCGCACCTGAAGCTTTGAGTTTGGCAACGTTACGGTTTTAAAATGTCCCGCAAAATCTCCCCAGAATGCACTGCCGCTTGCTTCGCCGACATAAGTGCCCATACCGGCATCGAGCGTTTTAGCCAGTACGGATGTCGTTGCCGAAAACGAGGCTCCATTCATCATAAAATACAGATTTCCCGCAAATGCATTCCGGTGCCGGGGGCGATAGCGTCGGTTAAACGACCGGCTCGAAAACCCGCCGGTATGATCCGCTTTGTATTGCAGACTAAAATTCAAGGCCGAAAACGGATTCCAGCGCGTTACGAGTTCGTTTCGGGCGGCCCGCTTCATCTCTTCATGTTCCATAATCCGAAACGGCTTCGGCATCCAGTACCGGAGTAATCGGGCTGAATTCGTCACAATTCCCCCGCCATTTCCTTGCATATCAACGATCAGATTCTGGATATTCTGATGCCGTATTTGCTTAAATGCGCGTTTAATCTTCCGGCTGAATGCCCATTGAAACGGGTCATTTTTTTTCAGACCCATGAATGAAGAAACCCGAAGCACAGCCGTATGCGTGAGCGTATCAATTACACGAACCGACAGGTTGGGCCGTCGGTCAATTTCGGCAGCGTACCGTCGTTGCATTGTTCTTCGGAAGTCCTGTAACGTCAGGCATTTCAGACGCGCCCGTCGAATGAGCGTGTCGCCCGCAGGTCGGTACGTAACGACGATGGAATCGGCAGAACCGAACCAGGCTGCGTAATAATCGGCAAACTGCATCAGGCTCCACTGCCGCCGACCGGTGAGGTTATCGCCATCGGAACCGGAATGATCCGTATTCATCAGTTCGTCATGCAAATCCGAAACAGCCCGTCCGTTAATAGTCAGCAACTCCGTGCCACGCTTCAGACTGGTATCGGCAGAAACGTTATGGCTGATAAAATACTGCGATTCGACCAGCCGAATATAGAAAGGTAAAAAAAGCGTATATCTGCCAATGTAACTTTTACGATGATTTAAGTTCGTGTGCCCGTCTTTTAGTGCCGCAACCAACGGACTGACGTGATGAAAAAACGTCAGGTAATCGAGCGGAGAATTCAGGTGATTATATAAGGAATCATAAAGTTGCTCCATGCGGGTCTGGGGCGTGTAGTAGCCCATGCCGGGATGCAGCAGGTCAAGTTTACGTTTCAGATAATTTAAATCAGTGCGTGTCTGGGCGGGAGACAGAACCTGAGCGAACGAAAGTTGAAGGCATAATCCAATCAATAAACTGGCTAAGTAAAGTGATTTTTTGATCTTCATCGGTCATGTCACGGTAGGAGAAACTGCTTTCACGAGTTCCTGATGGTTGTTCCGTGAAGATACAATTTGGCGTAACTATAATCAATGAAAATTGTTTATTACATTAGTTAAATTTCGTAATCGGTCGATTTGTCTATTTGCCAAGAGTTTTTTGAGATAGTCAGGAGTAGACAGGCTGTTACCAATACCTGACGACTCTTGACTACCCCAAAAAACTCTTTACCATTTTTACCTGTCCTTCCGATGCGGAATTATCGTATAGTGCTTTGCGCCGGATAAATGTTCGGCAGCGATTTCTGCCGCCACATCTTCTAAATTTTCGTCATTGGTTGTGAAGAACAAGCTTCGGTGTTGTTCTGTCTGCGTCGTCTGCACCTCATAATACTCGTTGTGGTGCTCGATCGCATGCTTCTCGACAAGTTGGTACGTTGCCATAGTGAAAGAAAGATTTTAGATACTAACAACCCAATTACTGGCTGTATGGTTATTCAGCGCTTAAATACTAACGCTGACAATAGACGCTGCCTAAACTACAGCAAACCTTTTTCGGTACATCACTTTCCTGATTAACAAACGTTTCGTACCTTTGCGGTCTTATTTTGGAACGGGCCGCCGGAGCGGAAGAAACACGAAGTGAACCCATTACGCACATACGACATTCACATTGTCGGTTTGGACAATAAACGCTACGAGTACGATTTCACGTCGGACAAAGCGTTCTTCGTGGCGCTGGAACAGGAATTGATTCCGACGGGTGCTGTTCAAATACATCTGGTGCTCGAAAAGTCGGAAACGATGATTCGGCTTGAGTTCCATATTGTGGGTTCTGTTGAGCAGACATGCGACCGGAGTCTTGATGAATACGATGAGTCAGTTGATACGCGGCAGACGATGCTGTTGAAATTTGGCGACCATAATGAGGAGTTGAGTGACGAAATCGAACTGATTGAGCGGAATACGACGACGATCAATGTAGCCCGCTACATTTTCGAGTTCATCAGTCTGTCTCTACCGATGAAGCGTTTGCATCCCCGTTTTCGTGATGAAGACGAGACCAGCGACGACCAGGACGGTAAACTTATTTACCAGTCCAGCACAGAAACGAACAACAATGCAGACGATCAGCCGGAGATTGACCCCCGCTGGGCCGCTTTGCGAAAACTGAGTGATAATTAAACGAAGTTGTAGAGGTACACAGTCGTAACGTTATGTAGTGAATAGCTATGACAGCGACCAACTCTATTACTTTATAACCATACAACTGTATAACTTAAGAAAATGGCACACCCCAAACGACGCCACTCCAGCACCCGGCGCGACAAGCGCAGAACGCACTACAAGGCTACGCCTGTAGCCCTGTCAACCGACGCCCAAACCGGCGAAGTACACGAGCGGCACCATGCCCACGTCTTTGAAGGTAACCTGTTCTATAAAGGACAAATGATTATTGAGAATTACGCTAAAACAGCCTAAATCTCTCTCTTTTTCAAAAAGTATTTCGCCGACGTCTTTCCGAAGATGAGCGCGAAATACTTTTTTATTGCCCGCTACCTCCCTATTTTTACGCGCACTTAGTTTAAAATCCAGCTTAATTGGGAGGTATTGAACAAACGGAGTCAATGAGAATTGCAGTGGACGCAATGGGTGGCGATTTTGCCCCCGAAGCTATCGTGAAGGGCGTGCTGATGGCCGCTGCTGAATTGCCGGAAAATATAACTATTGTATTGGTTGGCAAACAGGCGATCATGCAGGCGTTAATCGACAAGCACGATACCCAGGCAATTGTCAATATCGAATTAGTCAATGCTGATGATGTTATTGACATGAGCGAGCACCCCACCAAGGCACTCTCGCAGAAGCCCAATTCCAGTATTGGGATTGGGTTTAAACTTTTGAAAGAAGGTCAGGTACATGCATTTTGCAGCGCAGGCAATACGGGTGCTATGCATGTGGGTGCGTTGTTTAGCATTAAAGCCATTGAGGGTGTGATGCGCCCCTGCATTGCCGGTTTTGTACCGCAAATTACGGGCGGTTATGCCGTAATGCTCGATATTGGTGCCAACGCCGACTGTAAGCCCGAAGTCCTGGCGCAGTTTGGGGAGATCGGCTCCATCTATGCTCAATCCACGTTTGGTATTGCTAAACCCCGCGTGGCTCTCATGAACATTGGTTCAGAAGAGCAGAAAGGCTCTTTAGCAGCACAAGCAGCTCACCAACTCCTGAAAGAAAATAATCAGATCAACTTTATCGGTAATATGGAAGGCGGAGACTTTTTCGCCGGACACACCGATGTAATTGTGACAGACGGGTTCACAGGAAATGTGATGTTTAAATTGGGGGAATCGTTCTATAGAATGGCTCTACAACGAGGCATAAGCGACGATTTTTTGAGCAAAACCAACTATGAATCCGTGGGAGGAAGCCCAATTCTGGGCGTCAATGGCAATGTGATTATTGCCCACGGCATTTCATCGCCCTTAGCTATCAAGAATATGATTGGTCTGGCCATCCGGCAGGTTGAGTCCGACGCATATACTAAAATTGCACAGGCATTAAATTAGTTTGCAGCTTGCGGTTATAGGTCAGGGAATAATCCGTTAACTATACCCGTTCCTGCAAACTTCTGTACCACCATCTTATGAGTAAAGCTGCCATAACTGGAATTCATGGCTACGTGCCTGATTATGTGTTGACCAATGCCGAATTGGAGCGCATGGTCGATACAAATGACGAATGGATTACGAGCCGTACCGGAATTAAGGAACGGCACATTCTGAAGGGCGAAGGTATGGGGTCCTCGCACATGGGCGCGAAGGCGGTAGCAGGATTGCTCGAAAAACTTGGCGTGAAGCCGGAAGAAGTCGATTTGCTGATCTGCGCGACCACAACACCCGATTATGTATTTCCGTGTACGGCAAATCTGATTTGCGACATGGTTGGTATTCGTAACGTAGGGAGTTTCGATATTCAGGCGGCCTGCTCCGGATTTTTATACGCGCTGACCATTGGGTCGCAGTTTATTGAAACGGGCAAGTACAAAAAAGTAATCGTTGTGGGAGCCGATAAAATGTCGGCTATTACTGATTATACTGATCGGACTACCTGTATTTTGTTTGGTGATGGAGCCGGAGCGGTGATGCTTGAGCCTAACGCGGAAGGGCTGGGCATTCTGGACTCTATAATTAAGTCAGACGGCAGCGGTCAAAATCATTTGTTGCAGAAAGCAGGAGGCAGCCGATATCCACCCACTCACGAAACCGTTGAAAAACGCTGGCATTACGTCTATCAGGATGGGCCATCGGTGTTTAAATTTGCGGTGAAGAACATGGCCGACGTATCGGCAGAGATCATGGAGCGGAATAACCTCACCGGCAATGATGTCTCCTGGTTAGTGCCGCACCAGGCAAACAAACGAATTATTGACGCCACCGCGCATCGAATGGGAATCCAGCCCGAAAAGGTTATGATGAACATTCACAAATACGGCAACACCACAGCCGCCACTATTCCGCTTTGCCTGTTCGACTATGAGTCGCAACTCAAGAAAGGAGATAATCTGGTACTGGCCGCTTTTGGCG
The DNA here is from genome assembly GCA_031425355.1 of Spirosoma sp. Taxonomy (GTDB): domain Bacteria; phylum Bacteroidota; class Bacteroidia; order Cytophagales; family Spirosomataceae; genus Spirosoma. The sequence continues at coordinate 21,756 of JANPJE010000135.1, forward strand.
GAGGCTTCACGTGGGGAGCCGCTTACGTGAAGTGGGCGTATTAACATGAGTTATCAGGTTTGTAGTTTCCAGTTTGTTGTTCACCAATGAATTAAACACAATAAAGAAAACGACAAACCGTAAACGACAAACGACAAACTATAAATAGTAAGCATGGCAACGACCGCAGATATCCGAAACGGACTGGTCCTTAACTACAACAACGACCTTTTTCAAATTACCGAATTTCAGCACGTTAAACCGGGCAAGGGCGCGGCTTTTGTGCGTACGAAACTGAAAAGCCTGACCACGGGTCGCGTAATTGACAATACGTTCAACTCGGGCGTAACCATTTTTCCCGTTCGTGTCGAACGTCGAAAATTCCAATACCTTTACAAAGACGAAGCCGGGTTTAATTTTATGGACCAGGAATCGTTTGATCAAATCAATCTCAGCGAGAAAATCATCGATGGAGCCGATTTGATGAAAGAAGGTCAGGAAGTCGAGATTCTGATTAACGCCGAAAGTGATACACCGCTGTCGTGTGAATTGCCTCCGTTTGTTGAACTGGAAGTGACCTACGCCGAGCCGGGTATGAAAGGCGATACCGCCAACAGCCCTAAAAAACGGGTTGAAGTAGAATCCGGTGCCAAGATTATGGTGCCGCTCTTTATTGAGTCCGGTCAAAAAATTAAGGTCGATACCCGTACCCGCGATTACGTAGAGCGAGTGAAATAAGTTGTTGACTGATGAATTATAAATGATGAACTAATCATCATGTACTATCTATGAACACAAAAGACATTCAACAGCTTATCGACTTCATTTCGCAATCGGGCTTGGACGAGGTCAATATTGAAACGACTGACTTAAAAATCAGCGTCAAACGGTACGGCTCTGGTGTACCAACTGTGCCGGCTACTGCTCCCATGACCGCCCCGGCAATGCACAACCCTGCACCGGTATCGGCGGCCCCCGCTGTATCGGTTCCGCCGGTCGCGCCCAAAGCCGATACGTCGAATTACATCACAATTAAGTCGCCGATGATCGGAACATTCTACCGCTCGGCGAACCCCGAATCGCCGATGTTCGTAGAAATAGGCGACACCGTGAGCGAGGGTAAAGTGGTGTGCATTATTGAAGCCATGAAATTATTCAACGAAATCGAGTCGGAAGTATCGGGCCGCATCGTGAGAATACTCGTTGAGAATGCTACCCCGGTCGAATACGACCAGCCGCTGTTTTTGGTAGAACCCATTTAAATAATGGTTGAATAGTTAATTGGTTGACTGGTTGAATGAATCTATGCGCGACTCATTCAACCAGTCAGCCAATTAACTATTCAACCAGTCATGAATTATGTTCAAGAAAATACTAATCGCCAACCGGGGTGAAATCGCGTTGCGCATCATCCGTACCTGTCGCGAGATGGGCATCAAAACGGTGGCTGTTTATTCGACCGCCGATCGGGAGAGTCTACACGTGCGCTTCGCCGATGAGGCTGTTTGTATTGGCCCCCCCGTTAGCAAACTATCCTACCTGAGCATACCCAGTATTATTTCGGCAGCCGAAGTAACCGGCGCTGACGCTATCCATCCCGGATACGGATTTTTGTCTGAAAACGCAGAGTTCTCTCAAATTTGTGCCGATTATGGTATCAAATTTATTGGTGCTACAGCCGAGCAAATCAACGGAATGGGCGACAAGGCGACCGCTAAAGCGACGATGAGAGCAGCCGGTGTGCCGGTAATTCCCGGCTCCGAAGGCTTACTCGAATCAATTGAGCAGGGCAAAAAATTGTCGGCTGAAATGGGATATCCGGTCATCGTTAAGGCTACCGCCGGTGGGGGTGGTCGTGGGATGCGTATCGTTCGGACAGAAGATGACTTTGAGAAAGCATGGAACGATGCACGTACTGAAGCTGGTGCTGCCTTCGGCAACGATGGTCTCTACCTGGAAAAGTACATTGAAGAGCCGCGCCACATCGAAATTCAGATTGTAGGCGACCAATTTGGTACAGTTTGCCATCTTTCCGAGCGCGATTGTTCGATTCAGCGTCGGCATCAGAAATTGATAGAAGAGACGCCGTCGCCGGTCGTATCCGAAGAACTTCGGGAGCGAATGGGTCAGGCCGCTATAAAAGGTGCCCAGACGATTGGTTACGAAGGAGCCGGAACCGTTGAATTTCTGGTCGATAAACACGGCGCGTTCTACTTCATGGAAATGAATACCCGGATTCAGGTTGAGCACCCGATTACAGAGGAAGTAACTGATTTTGATTTGATTAAGGAACAAATCAAAGTCGCTGCCGGTGCCGAAATTTCGGGCCGGAACTACACGCCGAAACTCTACGCGATGGAGTGCCGCATCAACGCTGAAGACCCGGCTCATGGCTTCCGTCCATCACCCGGCAAAATTACCAACCTGCACTTTCCCGGCGGGCACGGCATTCGAATCGACAGCCATGTGTACAGCGGCTACACCATCCCGCCCAACTATGACTCGATGATTGCTAAACTAATCGTGTCGGGCCAGTCGCGGGAAGAAGTGATTACACGCATGAAGCGGGCGTTGCAGGAGTTTGTTATCGAGGGCGTTAAAACCACGATTCCGTTTCACATCCGGCTCATGGATGACCCTCAGTTCCGCTCCGGGCAGTTTACAACGGCCTTTCTGGATACGTTCGACTTCAGTAAGTTGTAAACTATCTCCATCAACGGACTGCGTTACGTTAGAAAAAACGAGGTGTTCTGCTTTATGAGTAGGACACCTCGTTTCTTTTGTACGTAACTGCATGAATCACCTCGCTACCGCCGATTACATCGTTTTCTTCACGTATTTCATCATCGTTGTTGGTTACGGTTATTGGATCTACCAGCGGAAACGCTCGGCTCAGATGAATACGACCGACTTTTTTCTGGCCGAAGGATCATTGACATGGTGGGCAATTGGTGCTTCGCTGATCGCTTCGAATATCTCGGCTGAGCATTTTATTGGCATGGCTGGCTCAGGCTTTGCCATGGGACTGGCCATCTCGTCGTATGAGTGGTTCGCAGCGGCAACGCTGGTCATTGTGGCCGTGTTTTTCATCCCGATTTACCTTCGTAATAACATCTATACCATGCCGCAGTTTTTGGCGCAGCGGTATAGTGATACCGTTAGTACAATTCTCGCTATATTCTGGTTGGTGGTTTATGTACTGGTTAACCTAACGTCTATTCTCTATCTGGGTGCCATTGCCATCGAGTCGCTGGTCGGAATTTCGTTCACAACCTGTACTATTGGACTGGCCGTGTTCGCTATTTTTATTACGTTAGGCGGCATGAAGGTTATTGGCTATACCGATGTCATTCAGGTTGTTGTCCTGATATTTGGCGGTTTGGTCGTTACGTATTTGGCCTTGCAGTTAGTCTCTCAGCAAAATGGCGAAGTAGGTGTATGGAATGGGCTACTCTCGCTTCGGGAAAAGGCCGACAGTCATTTCCACATGTTTTTCGCGAAGGGCCATCCACAGTACGAAATCTTGCCGGGTATGGCGCTGGTAACGGGTGGTATGTGGCTCAACAACCTGTATTACTGGGGTTGCAACCAATATATTGTCCAGCGGGCTTTGGGTGCCGATCTCAAAACCGCTCGCGCCGGTCTTTTATTTGCCGCTTTTCTGAAACTAATGATTCCGCTGATTGTGGTTATTCCCGGCATTGCGGCTTACGTACTCTACCAGAGCGGCCCGTTTCGTGCAGCCATGACCGACGTGTCAGGCGTAGTAAAACCAGATCAGGCTTATCCGGTACTTATGAATCTACTTCCCGTTGGCATGAAAGGACTCGCGTTTGCCGCGCTGACTGCCGCCATTGTAGCCTCTCTGGCCGGAAAATGCAATTCAATTTCGACCATTTTTACGCTCGATCTGTACAAGAAATACGTCGATAAAAGCGCATCGGAGCAGAAGTTGGTTAACGTTGGCCGGTGGGCGGTCGTTGTTTCCTTCGCCATTGCCATTGCGATAGCCCCCATGTTGCGCTCGCTCGATCAGGTATATCAGTATATTCAGGAATACACGAACTTCATTACCCCCGGTATTTTCGCCATTTTCCTGCTGGGCTTTTTCTGGAAACGGGCTACAAACCGGGCCGCGTTGACGGTAGCTATCCTAACGCTTCCGTTATCGCTATTTTTGAAATTCTGGCCGGAGGTAATGCAACTGGCTGACGTTCAGGTCGATTCAATTCCGTTTCTACACCGCACAACTTGGGTATTTTGCATCGACGTAGCACTGATGGTCGTTATTTCGCTGACTGATCCAGCCGGGCAGACGAGTGGAAAAAGTATTATTGTTAATCGGCAGATGTTCCGCGTACAGCCTTCGTTTGTGGTTGGGTCCATTGGAATTTTCGCGATTCTGGCTGTATTGTATGCTGTATTCTGGTAGCGGTTACAAGAAATACAGTATTTGATTTGAGGCTGAAAATTGCTCTATCTCGCTGATTGACAGCAATAAATTTGTAGTTTTACATTTAAAATTTACTTGACCATGATTAGTGAAATCGCCCCTCTTGCCAGTCTTGATCAGTGGGAGGACGACTTGCTGAGTCGTTATCCGGAACCCGAACATAAGTCGAAGCAAGACTACCGCAACTACGATACGCCGGAGCGTGACACCGTTCGGGAGTTTTACCGGCTGAACCACACGTATCAGACGTATGATTTTGTGCAGGCGAAAGAGCGTGAGTTTCTGTCTTTCGACAAGAAAGAACTGCCGGTTTGGGGCGCAATGGAGTTTTTAAATACCCTTGTCGATGACTCCGACCCGGATACGGACCTCGATCAACTCCAGCACCTCCTGCAAACCGCTGAAGCAATCCGCGCCGATGGCCATCCCGATTGGTTTGTGCTGACGGGTTTCGTCCACGATATGGGTAAAGTGCTGTGCCTGTTTGGAGAGCCGCAGTGGGCCGTCGTGGGCGATACGTTCCCGGTGGGTTGCCAGCATTCGGATAAGATTGTGTATCCCGAATTTTTCGTGAACAACCCCGACAGCCAGGACGAGCGATACAATACTAAATATGGTGTGTATGAGCCTAACTGCGGTTTGCGGAACGTGCATATGTCGTGGGGCCATGACGAATACCTGTACCAGATCATGAAGGACTACATGCCCGAGCCGGCTCTTTACATGATGCGGTATCACTCGTTTTATTCGCAGCACCGCGAAGAGGCCTACGATCACCTCATGGACGACCACGATCACGAGATGTTTAAGTGGGTGCGGAAATTCAACCCGTACGATTTGTACTCAAAAAGCCCTAAACCGCCTGTAGTGAGCGAGTTAAAGCCCTATTACGAAGACTTAATTGCGAAATACTTACCCGCGAAAGTGCGGTTGTAATTTCTTTAGACACAGAGAGAACAGAGGTAAATACGGAGTGCACGGAAGATTTCTAAAGTTCTGTGTACTCCGTGTTTACCTCCGTTCTCTCTGTGTTTTCTTCTCCTTTCGATGCTCCTCTTTTTTATTTGCTTGTATCTGCTTTCTAACGTAGCAGTCGGTGCCTGGGCAGCACGACGAGTTACCACGTCGCAGGATTTTGTATTGGCGGGTCGGCGGTTGCCGCTATTTCTGGCGGCATCAGTAACGTTCGCAACCTGGTTCGGGTCCGAAACGATCATGGGCGCACCCGCCATGTTCGTAGAAGGGGGGTTACTGGCCGTAATCGAGGAGCCGTTTGGATCAGCTCTTTGCTTGTTTCTGGTGGGAGCTTTCTTTGCGCGACCGCTCTACCGGCTCAATATCACTACGTTCTGCGACTACTTCAGCATCCGGTTTGGTCGGTCGGCAGAATTGTTGTCGGCCCTAATGGTAATCCCGTCCTATTTTAGCTGGATCTCAGCCCAACTCGTAGCCATCGGTATTGTGCTTAGCGTTGTAACCGACGTTCCCCGCGAATACTGCATCATTGCCAGTGCAGCCATCGTCATGGCTTACACCCTGTTGGGCGGCATGTGGTCCATTTCCGTCACCGATTTCTTTCATAACCTGATCATCGTTCTGGCGCTGGCCGTGCTGGGCGTTTTGCTGTGGAATGAGGTTGGGGGCTGGGAAACGATTCAAAAACGTACTCCGGCTGGCTTTTTCAGATTTGTTCCTCAGTCGACGGGTAAAGACTGGCTTGCCTACATTGCTGCCTGGATAACCATTGGCTTGGGGTCGATTCCGCAACAGGACGTTTTTCAGCGCGTAATGGCCGCCAAATCCGAAAAGACCGCCGTTCGGGCGTCGTTTCTGGCATCGGGTATGTACCTGACCATCGCCTTGATTCCACTATTTATTGCCCTGAGTGCTAAATTGCTCCACCCTGATTTACCGAAAGACAATCAACTTATCATCCCAAATATGGTGATGCGACACGGAAGTTTACCGTTGCAGATACTGTTTTTTGGCGCCGTTACGTCGGCTATTTTAAGCGTATCGAGTGGGGCAATTCTGGCTCCGGCAACGGTTTTTGGTGAGAATGTTGTGAAGTTTTTCCGACCCGGCATCAGCGATAAGAATTTGCTTAAATCCATCCGCTGGGCGGTCGTTGTTATCACCGTCATCTGTGTTGGCATGAGTATTAGTCGCGACGCCAACATTTTTGACCTTGTCGCTGAATCGTCGGCGTTTAGTTTGGTGTCGCTGTTTGTACCGCTAACAGCGGGTATCTACTGGAAACGGGCCAATTTGGCAGGCTGTCTGTGGTCAATGACGGGCGGTTTCAGCGTCTGGCTCTTTTGTCTTTGGCTGAAAACCGAGCACTCGCCGATGCTTTGGGGCTTGCTGGCAAGTGCGACAGCGATGGTGCTGGGAAGTTTGATGAGTAATAAACTGAGCAGACAAGCGGAACCTGTTTAAACCTCATCCAAAATACTGCTGCTCAATCCGCCCCACATAGCCCAAATACGTAGCACTGGTAAACCAGGGCTGAATCCGGGCACCGATATTCGGATATAAATTAAGCTTGTCCAACTCGCCAACGGGCTTCCAGACCAGGTCGAGAGCGGTGGTTTCGGCGGGGTTCAGGGTTGGTTCGCCTTTCAGATTGCGGGCCGCGAAAACGACATGCAGTACATCGTCGCTGCGTTGCGAGAGAAGCATTTCGCCCGCCAGAATCATCTCACCCAAATCGACCGAAACACCCAGCTCTTCCCGGATTTCCCGAACAATGGTTTCGGGGAGAATTTCGCCCCGGTCGGGGTTGCCGCCGGGCAACGCGAAAACGTCCTGCCCACCATACGAATAGCGCATCAGCAGTATTTCGGTTTGGTTGTTATACTGGCGCCAGATAAGGGCAGACGGACGTACTTTCATGATAAGCAGTTAATTATCAGCAATCGCAGGAGTAATTTCCGTAGCCCGGATAATGGGGCGACAGTTTTCCCGAAACGCTTACTACCCGGTCGAGCGGCAACGTTTCGCCAGTCGCTAATTCGAGCCATTCGGTGCCGTTCTCGCGCGTAAGCTGTTTAATCGTTACGTCGGCCTTAATAAATTCGCTGAGGTCGGTCAGGTATTCTAACCGCACAAATTTGCCAGGAATGATAGCTGACCTAAAGTCTGTATCAGACGTAGCGAAATCAGGTTGATTCAGGTTTGTTTCCATACGATACTAACAACGTGATAAAACGAAACGTGCCCCAGTTCAGTACCAGGGCACGTTTCATTCGTAAAACATACTTAGTAAATGATTAATAGCCTGCTGTTTCCAACTGCTTTTGCAATTCCCGCAGAATCGTATCTTTCATCGCTATTTTGCGTTTCTGCGTGTTGATCTTATTCAGAATCTGCTTGTCCTCATCCTTGTTCGGGTCGAGGCCATCGGCATCCTGTAAGGCAAATTGCAGATCATTCTTCTCGCGTTTAACGAGGTATTCCATTTCCCGAATCTTCGTTCTAATCTGTTCCGACTGGCTTTTGAGTTCGAAGGCCGGGTATTTGCGTGTCAGCACACGACCAAGATAACTTAGTTCAAAAATCTTGTCGCAGGCAGACCGGAAACGCTCATTAACGGTTTTATCCTGCAATTTAAACGGCACCCGAATTTCTTTCCACGCATTCAGAAGCACTTTTGCCCGTTCGGCAGCCGCAAAAATGTCCGCCTGTTTGGACAGCTTCTCCGCTTCGTCGGCCATTTTCATCTGCTGTTCGATGCGCGGATCAATTTTCGGTACGATAACAATGCCCTTCGCGTCATTGTATTTCGCGTAGAACATCGTAGTGGCCTTTTTAAACTGCTTATACAGCTTGCCACTCTTCTTGATCGGTACCTCACCAACAGCTTTCCAGGCATTGTTGAGTTTACGAACTTCCTGAAAAGCCGCATCCAGATCGCCAAGCCGATTAGCCCGAAACGCTAAGCGAATCAGTTCATCGTACTTATCCAGTCGCTCCTGAATAACCTTATTTTGCTCGTTGAAAAACTCCCGCCGACGCGTAAAGAACCCATCCAGCAACTCCTGAAATCGCCCTTCAACCTCAGCATCGGTTGCTTTATCGACCGGGCCTGTTTTGATCCATTTGGTTTTGATCTCCTGTAGAGCGTCGGCCGTTTCACGCCAATCTGTACTCTCGGCAATCGCTTCGGCCTCGCCAATGAGTGCCCGTTTTATTTCAAGGTTTTTGAGCTGATTGACTTTGATTAAGTCCGCCAGTAGATTCTCCTGGGCGTCTAATCGCTCAAGCAGGGGCGGGAAGTCGCCTAACGCATCAAAGCCGATCAGCTTTTTTCGGAGTTGAACCAGTTTTGTGAGGTACGAGCCTTTGTTCTGGGCTTCGTCAATATCCTTCTCTAACTGGCTTACTTTGTTTTCGGCGATGATGAAGCGATTCTTGAAATAATCGAGCGCTTCCTGCTCGGTGCGTTTGACTTCGCCAATCTGGCGATCTTCGTAATTCAGGTAGCCTTTCAAAAATACCTTTCCGTCTAAGACGTAACCGTATTCATCTACCAGTGAAGCGTTTTCCATTACTGTGCTTGGTTAAGGCTGCGCTGTGGGTTAAATTTGAGGATTAATGCCAACCACAAATCTATCAGAAATTAATGAGTCAGGAAACCATAATTTTTTCTATGGCGGCAGTGGGTAAAAATATTCCGCCTAACCGACAAATCCTAAAGAACATTTACCTTTCCTTTTTTTACGGTGCTAAAATCGGCGTTTTGGGGCTGAACGGTTCCGGTAAATCGACGTTATTACGCATCATCGCTGGTATAGATAAAAATTACACGGGTCAGGTGGTTTTCTCGCCCGGTTACTCGGTTGGCATGCTCGAACAGGAACCCCAGTTCGAGTTGGGCAAGACTGTCCGCGAGATTGTGGAAGAGGGCGTTCAGGAGGTGGTTAATTTGCTGAAAGAATTTGACGAGATTAACGAAGCGTTTGGCGACCCCGATGCCGACTTTGATAAATTGATTGCCCGGCAGGGGGAAGTGCAGGAAAAAATCGACCATTTCAACGGTTGGGAACTCGACCAGAAACTCGAACGGGCGATGGACGCGCTACGTTGCCCACCATCCGACGCCCTGATCGATAATCTCTCCGGTGGCGAGAAGCGCCGGGTAGCTCTGTGCCGCCTGTTGCTTCAGCAGCCCGATGTGCTACTGCTCGATGAGCCGACAAACCACCTCGATGCCGAGTCGGTTCTGTGGCTTGAAGAACACCTGCGCTTGTATGCAGGCACCGTTATTGCCGTAACGCACGACCGCTATTTCCTTGACAACGTAGCGGGCTGGATTTTGGAACTTGACCGGGGAGAAGGTATTCCCTGGAAAGGCAATTACTCGTCGTGGTTGGAGCAGAAGCAGCAGCGGTTAGCGAAAGAAGAAAAAACTGAATCGAAGCGACAAAAGACACTTCAGCGCGAATTGGAGTGGGTGAAAATGGCTCCTAAAGCACGTCAGGCCAAGTCGAAAGCTCGGCTGGGTGCCTACGAAAAACTGCTGAACGAAGACGCCAAACAGCGTGACGACCGACTCGAAATATTCATTCCGGCGGGGCCTCGTCTGGGCGCGAAAGTAATCGAAGCTGACGATGTAGCGAAAGCTTTTGGCGACCGGCTGTTATTTGAACACTTGGGTTTTCGATTACCGCAAGGCGGTATTGTGGGCATCATTGGCCCAAATGGTGCGGGAAAGACAACGCTCTTTAAATTAATTACCGGTCGTGACAAACCCGATGCGGGTACGTTCGAGGTGGGTGATACGGTAAAAGTGGCCTATGTCGATCAGGAACACGATGGCCTCGACCCGGATAAAACTGTTTTTGACACTATATCAGGTGGCAGTGAGTGGATTATGATGGGCGGAAAGCAGTCGAACGCACGTGCCTATGTAAGTCGGTTCAACTTCGCCGGAGCCGATCAGGAAAAGAAAGTCGGAACGCTGTCGGGTGGCGAGCGCAACCGGGTTCATTTAGCCATGACGCTCAAAGAAGGCGCGAATCTTCTGCTACTTGATGAGCCAACCAACGATTTGGATATTAATACGTTGCGGGCATTGGAAGAGGGTCTGGAAAACTTCGCGGGTTGTGCCGTCGTCATTAGCCACGACCGCTGGTTTCTGGACCGTATTGCGACGCACATTCTGGCTTTCGAGGGCGATTCGCAGGTGTACTGGTTCGAGGGCAACTTCTCGGAATACGAAGAAAATCGGCGCAAACGACTTGGCACCGACGCCACCCCAACCCGGATTCGCTACAAGAAATTGGGGTAATCTGGATTTGATATTTTATTGATGATCAGTTTCACCGAGTCGGGATATATTACACCATCGGGTATTCATACGTTAACTCTTAGCGAGTTTGAACAAGCGTTTGTCAGTATAGAAAATAGAGTTCACCGAAGAAAACTATTCGCTTCGTATCAGACTTACCTATCAGAACTAAGCAAGATTATCACTGAGCCTTTTTTTCAATTGATTGGAGGGAGTTACGTAACTCGTAAAATTTGGCCTCAGGATATTGATATTGTAACATTTGTACCTTATATTTTTGAGGAAAATGAGAATTTGAAACAGCAATTGACGTTGCTTTTCGAGCGTTATGAGTTTTCTCAGCGCAAATCAGGCTTACACACATTCTTTTCGTTGATACCAGATGACCAAAATCCAGATCGGGCGAAATTTGAATCCCACTACCAGTACTGGATAGATACGTTTAGCTCAACAATTGGTAAGAATTTTGAGCCGAAAGGTCTCGTTAAAATTCAGTTTTATGACAGCACAGGAACCAGTATCAGTTGATGAGTTGGTGTATCAACTTGAACATATACGACGGATTAACGAGCAAATACGTCTGTTTTCGGATAAAACGGCTGAAACTACATGGGAGGACTTCATGCTTCGCCAACTTGTTGCTCAGAAGAGCGACTTACTGGACAAGTTAAATCGTACATTGCTTGCGCTTGATCTAAAGCCTGTTTTGGAGGAGTTTTTACAAACGCATCCATAGGTGATTCGCAGGTGTACTGGTTCGAGGGCAACTTCTCGGAATACGAAGAAAACCGGCGCAAACGACTTGGCACCGACGCCACCCCAACCCGGATTCGCTATAAGAAATTGGGGTAAATTAAATAAGGCTCAGAGTTTCAACTCTGAGCCTTATTTAGTTTGTGAGCAAGGGTTATTAAAACTTCGGGCAGGGCAGTTTTTTGCTCCGCCGTTTCACGCCCGGCCGACGGCCTTCGGGTTTATCGAAAATGTAGGATAGTGACAACTCGTGCGACCCACCACTATTGCCGAGGGTTGAAACCGTTACGTCGTAACTATAGCCAATCGAGAATTTCTCCATGCGCCAGCCAGCCAATAGGGCTACAGCATCGTGGTTATTAAGCGTCTGGTTGTATTTTTTGAAGGGAATGCCCCGGTAGTAGGCACCAATCGTCAACGGTGCATAGGTTAGGTAGGCACCAATATCTAACTGGTCATATTTACCCTGGTGCTTATACATGATAACGGGGGAGATACTAATCTCGCGGTCCTCTTCATCGGCCAGGCCTGTGAACCCGCCCAGCGGAATCCGCAAGCCTGCCTGAATGCTGGCTTTCATGGGTAATCGCTCTTGTCCACCAACGAAAAATCCCTGGTCGGGCCGGTTAATGTGGTGTGCCGATGCACCGATCCAGAACCAATCAGAGTAGAAGAGACCACCCGTTGAGAAATCAAGGTATTTCTTTGTCGGTAAACCCCCTTGCAGAGCGGGATCGCCGGAGATGCTGCCCGTAATAAATCCCCGATCCGTAAACTGATCTCCGGTGGTCAGGCCAAAGTAATTAATACTGCGGTTTACATACGAACCCTGCAAGCCCAGCCGCACAAACGACGATTCGCTCACCTGAAACTGGTAGGAGTAATGCAACCCTATGTCCGTTGATTGAATCCTACCCTGACCCTGGTTATCACTTTGGATTGTTAAGCCAACACCACTGTTGTATTTTTCGATAAAGTGATCGACAGCTACCATCGTTGTTACGTAGTTTGTGATGGCAGGCCACTGGTTTCGGTAATTGGCGGTAATACGCGGGGCCAGTGCCGACCCGGCGAAGGCTGGGTTCAGATACAGCGGAGCCGCATAAAATTGGGTGAACTGAGGGTCCTGCGCGAAGGCCATTCGGCTGAGGGTCAGCGTCAAAATCGTCAGTATGTATTTCTTAATCATAGTGGCAAAATCAGGGCAAAGACTGGGCCAGTTTTATTGTTGCAACGCTGGCGGTGATAACGAAGTATTTGGCAAAAGAGGAACTTATAAAATTAGATGGATTTTATGTGCTTTTGCGCTAATCAGACAATAAAATTTTAACCGGACACCTTCGTTTATACTAACGTAATGCCCCTGTTGTTGTTATGTTGAGGTGGGAATTTGCGAGGGTGGCTTTATTCAGCGTTTCTTCATGTTTACTTTTAATCAGAATGTTCGTGTAATCGGCCTTTTGACCATGCTGTTTCTGCTGGTCGGGTCATCTGCGTCCTGGGCGCAGGCAATCAAAATCAGGGGCAAAGCGTGCATTCCCGATCAGGAATGTAAAGCAGATTCACTGACTTTTACGGATAGTTTACAAGCGGGCGTAACAACACGTGTGTGGGATTTTGGAGATGGCACAACCGCTACCAAACAAAATGACTCCGTAGCCCGACACGTTTACCAGAATCCGGGCACGTATGTGGTTCGATTGACCCGGACGGTCAGCGGTACGGCACTGACCGTTAACCGAAGTATCACAATCAATACGCCCCCGCAGCCCTTCGCCAACTGGCGAACCGATACGACCATATGCCAGGGCGAAACAATTACGCTGGACCCTTACGCGGGCAGTCCACAGGCGGGCTATAAATTTATCTGGTATCCCAAAGGTGATACGACCCAGAGCATACAGGTTGATAGCTCAGGTTGTTATTCAGTCGAGGCCATTAGCCCGAATGGGTGTTCGTATCAGGATCGCATCAATGTAGACGTGTGCGGGGAGAAGAAGGAATCGCAGGGTGTAAAATGGTATTTCGGGCAAAATGCCGGGCTTGACTTTAGTGGAGGAGGAACACCAAAACCCATTACAGACGGTAAACTGAGCACCATTGAAGGGTCTTCGTCGATAGCTAATACAAAAGGTATTCTGTTGTTTTATACCGATGGCGTTACCATTTACGACAAAGAAGGCAACCCGCTCAAATCCCTCGTTCCGGGCGACACAAGTACGGTGCAGACGCCCTTGGGCGGCAATGCGAAATCGACCCAATCGGCCCTGATTGTTCCCAAACCAACCTGCCGGGGTTGCGAATACCTGTACTACGTTTATACCACTTCCGAGATTCGGGGCCAGAAAGTGCTGACCTACAGCGTAGTCGATATGCGGCAAAATGGTGGCAAAGGGGCTATCGTTGAAAAAAATATTCCCGTTTCCAGTCAGGGCACCGAGCAGTCGGTATCTGTTCGCAACGACCGCGATTCAACGTATTGGGTCATTACCCGCGTGTTCGGTACAAATCGCTTTGAAATCAGACATTTGACCCGTGGTGAGAACCCAATATTGACCAACTATGAAGGAGGTCAGAAAATCGACTCGCTGGCGCAGGCAGAAGGATATATTAAGATCGGTCCCGCCGATACCACGGGAGGTAATCAGGGCAATCGTCCGATGGCCGTCGTCATTCCGGGACCGCCCAAAAACTCAGTCGATCTATACACATTTAATGATTCGACGGGGAAAATGACGTTCAATCGAACGCTTGATTTGGGGCCTGCACCCCCCAAAGCGTATGGCGTCGAGTTTTCGCCCGATGGCAAAAGCCTGTACGTAACGATGCTCGCCGATACGAACGCCGATGGGAGTTTGAAAGGGTCATCGTACATTCTGAAGTATGATTTGAACCAGACTGACTCGTTGCTGGCGCGGTCGCGCACGGTAGTGGACAGTAGTACGACAAGGCAATACGGATCAATTCAGATTGGACCCGACGGTCGATTATACGTGGCTATCCAGGGAAGTACCTCGCTGGGCACCATCGAGAATCCGAATGGCGGCTTGCTGGATAGTCTGATCTATACTCCGAATGGGCAATCGCTGGGTGGGCAAACCAGTCAGTTGGGCTTGCCAAACTTAGTCGCTAACTTCAATGATAATTCGAGCGGGCCGGGGCTAACGTATGGCGATACGTGTGTGAACGCACCAACAGTATTTCAGATCAGCCCGAACTGTCCCAAGCTCAAAGAAGCGTATACGTTGGATTTTGGCGACGGGAGTCGTCCAGCCTCAACAACGGCGACCACCCCAATCACACATGCATACAAAATGCCGGGAGAATACCCGGTTAGCTTACGCATCATCACTAAAACCAGTACTGGAGCCATCTGTAAGGACACGTTGATTACTGATACGCTCACAATTTTAGAGACGCCCCCGGATATTAAACTGGGTGCCGATACGGCAATTTGCAACAAGAGAGGAATCACGCTCGATATAAAAGTACAGGCAAAAGTGTATGTCTGGCTGGTCAATGGTGCCTTGGTAAGCCGACAAAAAACCCTAAAACTTGAACGGCCGGGCTATTATATTGTGGTTGGTTTAGCCGCTAACGGCGAGTGTTTCAAAAGCGATACAATTGAAGTGCAGATTAAGCCCGCGCCATCGCTCGACCTCGGCCCTGATACGGTTTTCTGTTACCGCTCGTCGGTTAAGTTGACAGTGCCTCAACAAACCTGGACGCAGTTTCAGTGGAGTACCGGAGAAACTACGCGGGACGTATCGGTTACCAAAGCCGGGATGTACACCGTAACGGCTCAATCGACCGTCAATGGGACCACATGCGAAAACTCGGACACCATTCGGGTTAGCGAATTGCCCAAAATTAGCTTACAGGCGGCCTTGACAGGACCAAAAGCCTGTACATCGGCTGATGGCTCGATTGTGATCACGCCCACTCCAGCCGGAACGTACTATTATATCTGGACCCGTTCGGATGGGGCCGTTCTAACCGATAGCTCGAATCAGCAAACAAACCTGACGGAGGGTGGGTATAAAATAAGCGCAACGGATACGCTCCATGAATGCAAAGCAGACACTGCATTTACGCTAAAATCGCCGGAGAACCAGCTACAGCTAACCCCTAAAGTCAACGATGCCTTGTGTGCCTTACCCAATAGCGGTACGGTCACGGTAACCGTTTCGGGTGGGACGGCTACCAGCTATGCCTGGTTCGACGTAAATAATAACCTGATCACGTCGACACCCATATTCGGCCAGGCGGCTCCGGGGCTTTATAACGTACAGGTGACCGACGACAAGGGCTGTAAAGCCTTGATAGACAGCATTAAAGTTGGGCTTGATAGCACTGGTTTTGCTCGGTTAGGCCCGGACACGCTAAAATGCAATGGCCTTGCAGTAGCCCTCGAACCGCTGATTGGTGATCTTCCCGGTAATGTGTATCAATGGAGTACAGGAGCCACTACGTCTACAATTTCGGTGGCGCAGCCCGGTTCGTACAGTCTGGTCCTGCGGAACACGCAAACAGGTTGCGTTGGGCGGAGCAGTATTCGGGTTGGCGACCGTCCGCCACCTGCTTTCTCGCTGACTCAGCAAGTGGCTTTGTGCGAGGGCGATCAGGGGTCGGCCGTATTGTCGGCATCTGGCGCGGCTGGTTTAGCTTATTTGTGGGTCGGGCGAAATGATACGACCAAAACCATAACGGTGCAACGTGCGGGCGAGTACCCGGTTCGCGTGACCGACCCGCAGGGGTGTACGGCTACGGCTTTGGCGCGAGTGCTGAACCAGTGCGAACCGCGTGTAAACGTACCTGATGCGTTCTCCCCAAATGGTGATGGAATTAATGAGTTGTTACAGGTCTTCACGGCCTACACGACCGATTATGAGTTCAAAATCTATAACCGCTGGGGTGAGGTGATTTTTGCCAGTACAAATCCTGAGCAGAAATGGGATGGAACGTATCGAGGAGGCACGTATCCGGCCATGATCTACCCGTATATAGTCACTTTCAAAAGTGAGTCTTTCCCGGAGCGTGACCGGGTCATAAAACGGGGTTCTGTATTGCTTATCCGGTAGCGGTTTTCTCCTGTTTTTTTCGTAAATTTGGGATAAGTGACCTGGCTAAAACTGCTCATCTGGGGGCAAAAATAAACCGGTTATGCACGAATCAAAACCATGCGAAACGACTTTCTGAAAGGGTCAAATGACGGCATGACTACAACTGATAAAGAGATCGAACGTGCACTTCGCCCGCTGTCGTTTGAAGACTTTACGGGGCAGGCCAAAGTGCTTAGAAACCTTGAGGTGTTTGTTAAAGCAGCCATGCAGCGGGGCGAAGCACTCGATCATGTGCTGTTACACGGACCGCCAGGCCTGGGCAAAACTACGCTGTCGCACATTATTGCCAATGAACTGAACGCCAGTATTAAGATGACCTCCGGGCCAGTACTGGACAAGCCCAGCGATCTGGCTGGTTTGTTGACGAATCTCCAGCCCAATGATGTATTGTTCATCGACGAGATTCACCGGCTTAATCCTATCGTGGAAGAATATTTATACTCGGCGATGGAGGATTATAAGATTGATATTATGCTTGATTCCGGCCCTAATGCTCGGACTGTTCAAATCAAGCTCAATCCATTTACGCTGATCGGAGCGACTACCCGTGCCGGTATGCTCACGTCGCCTTTGCGGGCGCGGTTTGGGATTAGCTCCCGGCTTGAATATTACGACGCTAAATTACTGACCAGTATTGTGCAACGGTCCGCAGCGATTTTGGGGACGCCGATTGATGAGACGGGTGCCTATGAGATTGCCCGCCGGAGCCGCGGAACACCACGTATCGCTAACAACCTGCTGCGTCGTACCCGCGATTTTGCTCAGGTGAAAGGCAACGGGTACATCAATGTCGATATTGCAGAAATTGCCCTCAATGCACTTGAAGTGGATCAGAATGGGTTAGACGATATGGACAATCGTATTCTGATGACGATTATCGACAAGTTTAAAGGTGGACCGGTGGGCCTTACCACGATTGCTACTGCCTGTGGCGAGGAAGCTGAAACGATAGAAGAAGTTTATGAACCGTTTTTGATTCAGGAAGGGTTTTTGAAACGAACTTCTCGCGGACGCGAAGCAACGGAACGAGCCTACCATCATCTTGGTATCGTGCCGCCCTATAAGAATAGTGAACTGTTTGGATAGCAGGAATCGGTGAAAAGAGGGGAGCAGGAAGATATAAAAGTTATCTTCCTGCTCCCCTCTTTTCACCGATTCCTGAATAGCTTAATTTAGAATCTTGCTCTTATAAATACACTCGATAACATCGGAGACGGCCGTATCAACTAGGAAGTAGTAAATGTTTTTGCCACTTCGTCTAATGTCTAAAATTCCCTTATCGCGCATATTGATCAGGTGATGCGAGATAAGCGACTGTTCGGCGTTCAGATTTTTATAAATCGCCGACACGTTCAATTCTTTGTTCTCATTCAGCATCTGAATGATCCTGATACGCAGAGGATGGGCCACTGCTTTAAGTACATAAGCAGCTTTATCAATGCGTTTTTCGTCGTCAATAACTTTATCGGTTGCCATAATAGTCTTGGTGGTCAAAAAAGATAGGTGGTGAAAGGTAATGCATAATAAGAAGTAACATCCTGAAAGTGAGCACTAATTTATTTAATGGTTGTTTTCCCCATCCTATAATAGAATGAAAAGGTATTGATATGTAATATTGGTAACTTATAGGAGTAAAAGAACCTTATCTTTCAGTTTTGTTATACTACTCTTCAACGGGGTAGGTTAGCTGTTGCCTACCACGCCAACCAATTAAAAACACGCCGGTCAACACCAACACTGTACCGATTATCTGCTCACGGCTGATTCGCTCGTCAAGAATAGTTGTCGATAGAATGATGGTAAAAATTGGCCCAACACTCGCAATAATGGAGGCATTGCTTGACCCAATACGGTTGATACCCTCTGAAATCATAAATGTTGGCACAACGGTCACAAAAATCCCCATGCTCAGTCCCAGTATATAAACGGGCATTGGATAACCGCTCAGTTGTAAGCCATTTTGGATCGCGCAATGGAGCGTGGTTGGTACGGTAGCGGCAAGCATGGCGTAACATGTAAATCGCTGCGAACCGACTTTAGCAATCATCCGGTCGCTGCCAACCAGGTAAACAGCATAAACTAACCCACTCAGAATAACCCAGAATGCGCCAAGCATCAGATTTTTCTGAATAGACGTTTCGACGTTGCCCCAAAAGGCCAGTAAAATACCCGCGTACGTTAGTAACAGGGCTACGGTTTGTAACCACGTGATCCGTCGGCCAAAGCCAACGGCATTCATCAACAAAACAAACGTTGGATAAACGAACAGTAGAATCCGCTCTAAACTGGCCGTAATATAGACCAAGCCCAGGAAATTGAAAAGACTGGCTGCGTAGTAGCCCGTTATACCCAATAGTGCCAGCACGCACCACTGTTTAACGCTTAATTGAACGGGCGGGTATTTGCGGGCCAGATTGAGGGAAATCACTACGTAGAACGGCAACGCAAAAAGCATACGCAGTGTAAGCAGCGAAATCGAGTCAATCGGGTATTGGTAAGCGAGTTTGATTAGAATACCTTTTGATGCGAAACAGAAGGCTGCTATAAAAACCAAAAAGGCCCCAAGCCAGTATCGCCTGCGACCAGAAGGTTGTGTCATATGCATATCAGAAATAGCCAGGTGTTGTCAAAGGTGGTCAAACCGGTAATTGTATTGACCACTTTTGACAACGTCTGAAGGAACTATTTTTGTCTGAAAAACAGGGTGAGTGGCACACCCGTAAAATCGAAGTGCTCACGAAGCCTGTTTTCCAGGAATCGCTCGTACGACTCCTGAACGTACTGGGGTAGATTACAGAAGAATATGAACGTAGGTGAAGGTGTCGGCACCTGCAACATATACTTGATTTTGACGAACTTGCCTTTCAACGACGGTGGCGGATATTTTTCAATCTCAGCCTGCATGGCCTCGTTCAGCTTCGACGTCGATATTTTTTTAGTCTTATTTTCATAGACTTCCATCGCCTTTTCCATCACCTGATAGATGCGCTGTTTCTCATGAACTGAAGCGAAGATAATAGGTACGTAGTCAATCGGCATCATTCGCTGAATCATCTCCTTCCGCAATACATCGGCAGTGCGGTGGTCTTTTTCAACAGCATCCCACTTATTGACCATGACGACCACGCCTTTTTTCGCCTTTACCGCCTGACCAATAATAGTGAGGTCCTGTGCCTCCAAGCCCCGTGTTGCATCGAGCATAACAATACACACATCTGAGTCTTCCATGGCTTTGATTGAACGTAGCACAGAGTAGAACTCGATATTGGAATCTACACGGGCTTTGCGTCGAATACCGGCGGTATCGGTCAGGATAAAATCCTTGCCGTATGCTTTGTAGCGCGTGTTAATCGCGTCGCGGGTGGTACCAGCAATATCGGTTACGATACTACGCTCCTGACCCGTCAGAACGTTTAGAAATGACGACTTTCCTACGTTTGGGCGACCCAAAATGGCGATGCGTGGAATTCCCGCATCGGGGTCCTCAACACCATCAGTCTGGAAATGCTTGATAACCTCGTCCAGTAAATCGCCTGTGCCGGAGCCAGTTTGCGATGAGATTGGAAAGGGATCACCTAAACCCAGCGCGTAAAATTCAGAAGAACCATGCGTGCGTTCAGCAGATTCTGCCTTGTTAGCAACTACATAGACCGGTTTTTTGGACCGGCGCAGCACATCGGCGAAATCTTCGTCTAACCCGGTTATGCCGGTTTGCGTGTCAACGACAAACAGCAGAAGTGTAGATTCCTGAATGGCTATCTCAACCTGTTCGCGAATAGATTCTTCAAACACATCTTCTGACCCGACTACGTAACCGCCCGTATCAACGACTGTGAAATATTTGTCATTCCACTCCGCCGTACCGTAGTGTCGGTCGCGTGTAACGCCACTCTGATTATCCATAATGGCCTGTCGCTGTTCCGTCAAGCGGTTAAACAGCGTGGACTTGCCCACATTTGGGCGGCCAACAATTGCAACAATATTTGCCATTTTCTTTGAAGTCATAAGTAAGCAAGTCAAAAGTCGTAAGTCGTTGACGCAAGATATATGTACACCTGCTGACTTAGGGCCTACTGCTTATTCATCATATCCCAACCGTTTGAGCATTCGCTCTTTCTGACGCCAGTCGGGCTCTACCTTAACAAATTGTTCTAAATACACTTTTTTGCCAAAAAAGCGTTCGAGTTCTTCGCGGGCCATAATGCCTGTTTTCTTGATCATCTTGCCGCCTTCGCCAAGCAAAATAGCCCGTTGTGTGGGTCGTTCTACCAAGATTTCAGCTTGAATAACGATAATATCGTCTTTCTCCTTAAATCCTGTCACGACCACTTCACTACTATACGGTACTTCTTTTTTGTAGTTCAGAAAGATTTTCTCCCGAATAATCTCCGACGCAAAAAACCGTTCGGGTTTATCAGTGAGTTCATCTTTAGGGAAATAGGGTGGATGCTGCGGCAGGCGGCTGATAATGCACTCGAATACACGCTCGACGTTAAAGTTATTCAGGGCGGACAGGGGAATAATTTCCTGCGCATTGAACCGTTCCTGCCAGTACGTGATTTTCTCGTTTACCTGCTCCTGAGTAGCCTGATCAATTTTGTTAATGAGCAACAGCACCGGCACCTCCGATTTTTGCAATCGTTCAACAACGTCGTTCTCGTCGTGTTCTTCAAAGATGTCTGTTACAAAGAGTACAACATCGGCATCTTCAATTGAACCCCGGACAAAACTCATCATGGATTCATGAAGTTTGTACATCGGCTTGATGATGCCGGGCGTATCCGAATAAACGAGTTGGAATTCCTGGCCGTCATGGGTTCCGTTCAGGATACCCATGATGCGGTGGCGGGTGGTTTGGGCTTTGGCGGTGATGATCGATAACCGCTCGCCGACGAGTTGGTTCATCAGGGTGGACTTGCCAACGTTTGGCTTTCCAACAATACTGACAAAACCGGCCTTATGATCGGCCGGGAAATTTGGGATGATTTCCGTATCCATTTCTGAGGTGATCCCGCTGGCTGATTACCAGTGGCTTTCGTAAACAACTCCCCATCCAAAGAAAACGTTTCGGAAGGGGGTAAAACTTTTTTTACGAATATAATTGTTATTGTAAAATCTTGCCGTACTTTTGCAGTCCAAACACCGCGGGATGGAGCAGTTGGTAGCTCGTTGGGCTCATAACCCAAAGGTCGCTGGTTCGAGTCCAGCTCCCGCTACTAAGCAAAAAGCCACTGAATTTCAGTGGCTTTTTTGCGTTTATTGGCTTTAGAGAACATAATCCCATCCAACTCGGTTTACTTCATTTGATATCATTCACTAATCAGGTGGCTATATTCCGAAAGAACTCTACTACTATCTGGTATTTAACCAGCCTGCTGATGGCAATTCCATGGCTTGTGGCAGCACAATCGTCGGAACCGTGGCCCGAAGAGCCAACCATCTATTTCCCACAGGCACCTCCAGCGGGTGTGTGGCGTAAATCCATTGGAGCTGTATTTACAACGACGCCCCGGGAAATAACGGAAGAGATTCGGGTGAATGTGCCTGCTATTGATGTCAATATTCAGCGAGCCTTATCGAAACAAGTTTACCTGACAGGTCGGGTGCAAACGCAGATTGTGCAAACGAATGCGAGTTTGGCAGTGCGCTGGGCCAAACCAGTTACTAATCGGCTATCGGTGGGAGCAGGCTACGAAATAGCAGGCTGGTTTGGCGCGTTGAACGTGAGCGATGTATTTAACAGCCAAGCCTATGGAGTCGAAACGTTCCCGAGTTTATCGGTGGGTTACCGATTGGCAAGAGACCTCCGGCTAACGGTACGGTCTGAAGCGATTATTGACCTGTATTACCGGTCAAAAGTAGGGTCGCTGGCGGTAGAGTATAACAAGCGCGAGATCAACGGGGTTGCTTTTACGTTTATTCTGGAGCAACCGTTCTACAACAAACGCCAGGTGTCAATAGGCATTCGTGGGGCTTACTCCAATTTCAACTGGCAACTCTGGTCCTTATACGACACCTTCGACCGCAATCTTTTTTATCCACAACTTATTTTCGGCTTTATCCTGTGAAACTGACCAGCTATATAGTGACAGGATTGTTGCTCAGCCTCTTTTTGGGATGCGGAAGAAATTACGAAGTGCCCGTACCGTATAAATTTGATAATACGCCCGGCTCTGGTCGCTTTACTTCGTCTATCCGGCGGGCGATGGAAGGCGTTTATGGCGTTACAACAGGCTCGGGGCAGTTTGGCGAACAGGTGGCTCTGAAATGGACGTACACCGTAAATGGTTCTGATACAACGCATTACCTATCTATTTTTACAGGAGCAGATGCTGCGTTTTTCAGCATGGAAGGGTCTTCGCAAACCGACAGTTTGGTCGTGAAGGGATTTTGGCGGAAATTGGTCAATACCGAAAACGGTTTGTCGCGCCTGACCCTCAAAGTGAAGCGCAATAATGAAATGCGGGCTTATACCGACGATCTGTCCCTGGGTGATACGCTCGTGCTGAATGGCACGTATGGCGAACAAACGGCCGATTCATTTCAGCCCTTAACGCTTACCTACCGTCGACCGTTGAACAAAAGTCCCTTTGCCATTTTGGCTCACCGGGGTGGCGGACGAACATCGGATCTGTTGCCTGCTTCCGAAAATTCGCTTGACATTATTAAACTGGCGTCGCGGTTAGGTGCTACCGGAGTCGAAATTGATGTACGCTACACCAAAGATGGCGTGCCCATTTTATACCATGATAACACGCTGAACCTGAGACTTATCCAGAAAAATGGTTTAGCTGGCCCTATCGAAGACTATACATACCAGCAATTAAGCGCGCTTGTCCGGCTGATTAATGGAGAAAAAATACCGACCCTTGAAGAAGCCCTGGAAACGGTTATCAGTAATACGTCCCTCGACTTTGTGTGGCTCGACACTAAATACATAGGGCCAATGGATAAAATGCAGGCGATTCAGCAGAAGTACCGGCAGAAAGCCTTGCTCGCCCGACGTAATGTTCGTATTGTGATTGGTTTGCCAACAACCGATGCGCTGGAGTCGTATGAGGCCCTGAGCGACAAAGCTAATACACCCGTACTGTGTGAATTGGATACCGCCATTACGCGACGGTTGAATGCACGAATCTGGGCGCCCCGCTGGACACTTGGTCCTCAGACAGAGGAAGTTAAGGCGATGAAAGCTGAGGGCAGAACCGTTTTTGTCTGGACCTTAGACGAGGCAGAGTTCATTCGGCAGTTTGTTGATGAGAACAGTTTCGATGGAATTCTATCCAATTACTCACCATTAGTTGCTTATTATCACTACGTTCGCCAGTAGCCGTATGCGAAAATATTTACATAGTTCAGGCTGGTTTATGTTCCTGTGTCTGTATAGCCTGAGCACGTATGGTCAGCAAGTGGAACTGGCGCCTGCCGATTCGCTCGATACCAAACGGGGACCTTACACGATTGTCGTGACGGCAGGGGGCGGACTGTCCTATTTCTCATCTCGTATTGGCGTACCGCCCTCACTGGAGCAAACGCGGATAAATCGTTTTGGAATACCGGCCTCACTACGCGTTATGTGGTACCCTGACCATCGGTTGCGGGTAGGGATAGAAACAGGATGGATGACCATGTATAGCTACAGGGGGCAGGTCGACAGTGAACCGGTACGTGTGCGTGTGTCAACGATTCCGATTTTGTTAGTATTTTCAATGCCTCTGGCCTGGCTTAGAGGAACCGACCGGAGTTTGGTTCGGCGGCTTTCAGTGACCGCTGGAACGGGTGCTTTTCTGAATCAGTCAAGGTTGAATTATGCAGGGACCGTTGCCGCCAATACCAGTAGTTTAGGCTGGATGGTATCTGGCTCCTACACACAACCCATCAGTCGGCAGCTTCGGGTAGCAGGCGAACTGAAGTGGTTCGATGCCGTAGCTGCAGAAAATGCCGCATTCATGGCTGAAATACAATTGGTTTGGCGGGCGTTCTCGTGGTAATGAGCTGGTCGGCTTTTGAATGGAATACGGTATGGAACAGGAAGACAATAAGCGGGAGATTTTATTTTTGAGCGATACGCAGGCTCCCATGTGGGTTGAACGCTTGGTACTGCGAACCCATCAGAACACGAAGGCAACGACTACTATTTTTAACGAAATTATTCGGTTGAAACCCGCTGTGCTTTACTGGCTGGGCGATATTGTCTCGTTAGGTTATCGGAATAATAAGTGGCGCATCATTGACCAGTTTCTGGCCAGTTGCACGGCTGTCGAGACGGCTGTTTATGCTATTATGGGTAATCATGACGTAATGGGCCGCCCCCGAAAAGGAGCCAAAAACTTTCAGCAGCGTTTCCCCGAACATAGTCCTACCGGTTATGTAAAGGTGACAGATTCTATTGCCGTTGTGATGCTGAACTCAAATTTCAGCATTCTCTCCATTGCTGATTTGGTGAAACAGCAAACGTGGTACGAAAAAACGCTGGCCGAATTAGACGCCGATCCTACCGTGAAGGTGGTTATTGTTACCTGTCATCACGCACCCTACTCAAACAGCAAACTGGTTGGCTCATCGAAGTTAGTGCAGCAGCGTTTTGTGCCAGCCTACGTAAAATCCGAGAAAGGACGGTTATTTATTACCGGACATTCGCACGCGTTCGAGCGGTATGAATTTGAAGGAAAAACATTTCTGGTCATTGGCGGTGGCGGTGGACTGCGCCAGCCCCTCAATACGTCTCCCACCCGATTGCCCGATCTGGCAACTTCGTATAAACCACTGTTTCATTACCTGTCCGTCCGGCGCGAAGGGAATGGATTGTCACTAACGTCGTACTGCCTGAAAAGCGACTTTTCAGGATTTTCGGAAGGGTACCATTTTGAGATTCCGGAAGGTACCAACGTGCCTGTACTATAAGCGTTTACTCCTCACTCACGGTCCCAACGCCCAACGCCGAAAACAGCGTTTGCCAGTACTGTGTCACGGCGGGATTGTTTTCCTTGACGGATGCATTCGGCTCGAAGGGCAAAATCATAGTGATGTCGGGACTGCCAAGCGTATAGCGTTTCAATTGGCCGACGTCGGTTTTGGCCCACTCGTCGGCCTGCGCATTGTCTTTGGGCGCTTTCACCTGAAAATCCCGGCGTCCCGAACCCTTCACGCTCTCGATCATATCGCTGAGGTAGTACACTTTTACCGTCGCACCACTTTCATTTGCTTTAGCAATAACAGGCAGACTGGCCCAAATGTCGGTTTCCTGATTCGACGTGCCCGTGTTTTGGGCTACTAACTGTTGCAAAACCCGCTGCCTGATCTGTGCTTTCTCCCGGTTTAAGGTTAGCGAAAATTCGGTTTCGGCGGCTTCCCGGTCGGTAGAGCTGGCGGCTGATACGTCTTCCATCTCAGAGCGAACAGTCAGGTTCAACGCGCGGGCTTTGGAGGTATTTTCGTGAATAAAATAAACGTCTAATCTATCGCCCTTCTGCCGGATATTCTGCTCAATAATGTCGTTTATCGCCTGCCGGTATTTCTGCCCGACAAACGTATTATTGACGTTAACACTACGGGTTTTATCCAAAAAAATCAAGGTGTAAACGGGTTCGGTGGTTTGTACGGGCTTGTCTGTAGACGACGAGCAGGAAACCAAAAGGACGTAACACAGAGATACCCAAAGAAGCCTCCATCCTGCGGAGAATCTCTGTGATGAAACGAATCGTTGCATAGTTATTAGTTCATTAATCCTGCCCGTAATGTGCTGTCGGCGGGCGAGTTGTGGTTCCAATAATCAGATTGGATAGTCTTTTTTAAAACGGCTCTGGAGGTCAGAAGGTTGTCTTTGCTCTTATATGTTTCTTCCCAACCCACAATCTTATGCGGAAACTGACTCTCAAAAATGATAACCAGTATCCGTCCGTCGGTTGGGTATTCGATGGTGTACGCTTTCAAAAACTTGCCCGGAAAGAGAATTCCTTCATACGCATCCAGCTTAAGTTTGGCCGCTAATGGGTCGAGTCGTTTATGGCGCAGTCGGGCACTCATTGTGCCCGGAACAAGCTGAATTTCGCCCGTCGGAAGTTTGTCGGGGTTGATCCGAATCCGGTTCCACAATTCATCTTCCAGCATGACTTTCGGAACGGTATAATCTTCTTCAACTTCAGCCTCGAAATAGGACTTTCCATTTACCTGATATCCATTGTCGCGGTAGTTTATCTGGAGGTAGCTATGACCGCACCATTCCTGTGCCGACGTACTGACTTTCAGCGTATTGGGAAAAGTTGGCGGTTGGCCGTTGCCACTGTTAATCGGGGTGAAAACAGATGTAAAAAGTGAGTAATCATAAATGCCTGTTACAAACTTTTTTGAGATGTTTGTTTTCAGAACAGGTATGGCTTTATCGCGTGACGATTCCGTTTCAGATTTTACCTGCTTGTCGGTACGAAAGTCTTCAGTCACAAAAATCAACACCGCTTCGCCGGGATTCAGAGAACCATATTGGGCCTGTTCGAGCCGGTAGCTGTTCAGTTCGGCTTTCCCCGAAAACCAGTACGCGGCAAAATCCGCCGTCGGTACTTCGATGGCCTTCGGCTTGCTGTCCGGCTGTTTTTGGAAGATGGTCGCTTTCGTGGCAAACGCGAACAACACCGCGAGAACGAGGACGATTAGTAGGAAATTTTTCGTGATAGTCTGTTTCATAAAGATAACGTGCAGCACTGGAATTGTAGGACAGCATTACAGCCGGGCCGACGTTCGGATAAATACGATTGGATTTGAGCGAAAATCGGCTTAATCCTGTAATCCTGTCGAAACCTGTTCTACATCCGGCACCCACTACGTTGCAAAAGTCTGGCAGTTTCGCTTATCTTACAACTGTTTACGAACGAATTCTCTCAATCATGATACAACCTCTCGCCCGACTTGCTCTTGTTATTTGTTGCACCGTATTCAGTACTCAGTCGCTAATGGCTCAGGTTGAGAAATCACCGGCCCGCCACGAAGGCGATGGGCCGTTTGGTAAGCTCATCATCCGGGGTGTTACACTCATTAATAGTACGGGTGCCCCCCCGGTTGGGCCAGTTGACATTGTCGTCGAGAAAAACCGTATTGTTCAGATCAAACAGGTGGGTTACCCCGGCGTTCCCATCGACCCCAAAAGTCGCCCGCAAGCCGCATCCGGCGATAAAGAACTGAACTGCGAAGGCATGTACCTGATGCCCGGCTTCGTGGACATGCACGGTCATATTGGTGGTCAGGCGCAGGGAGCCAGTGCTGAATACGTATTTAAACTTTGGCTCGGTCATGGCATCACCACCATCCGCGACCCATCGTGCGGCAACGGTCTCGACTGGGTGCTGGAACACCGTACCAAAAGCGAACGTAACGAAATTACGGCCCCACGCATCAAGGCGTACACCGTGTTCGGGCAGGGCGCGAAAGAACCCATCAGCACACCCGAACAGGCTCGTGCCTGGGTGCAACTAAATGCCAAACGCGGGGCCGATGGTATTAAGTTTTTCGGAGCAGAACCAACCATTTTTCGGACCGCTCTGGAAGAAAACAAAAAACTCGGCCTGCGGTCGGCCTGCCACCACGCTCAATTGGAAGTGGCTCGAATGAACGCACTGGCAACTGCCAAAGCGGGCCTGACATCGCTCGAACACTGGTACGGCCTTCCCGAAGCACTTTTTGACGATAAAACGGTTCAGAATTACCCCGCCAATTACAATTATAATAACGAACAGAACCGTTTTGAAGAAGCCGGAAACCTCTGGCAACAAGCCGCTAAACCGGGAACGAATCGGTGGAACAAGGTGATGGACGAACTAATTGCGCTGGACTTCACCCTCGACCCGACCTTCAATATTTACGAAGCTAACCGCGAACTGATGCTGGCCCGACGTGCCGAATGGCACGACGACTACACCATGCCGAGCCTGTGGCGATTCTACGGTCCCAGCCGGATTTCGCACGGGTCGTACTGGCACTCGTGGGGGACGGAGCAGGAAGTGGCGTGGAAGAAAAATTACCAGCTTTGGATGGCGT
Source organism: Spirosoma sp. (assembly GCA_031425355.1). GTDB lineage: Bacteria > Bacteroidota > Bacteroidia > Cytophagales > Spirosomataceae > Spirosoma. Next base: position 50,383 of record JANPJE010000135.1, read on the forward strand.
TTATCAACGACTACAAAAATCGGGGTGGGCGCGTTACGGCGGGTTCCGATTCAGGCTTCATTTATCAACTCTATGGCTTCGCCTACATCCGCGAACTCGAACTGCTGCGCGAAGCGGGTTTCCATCCCCTCGAAGTGATTCGGGCGGCAACGCTCAAAGGAGCCGAAGCTCTCGGTATGGCCGACCAGATCGGTTCGGTTGAGGTCGGCAAACTGGCTGATTTCGTGATTATTGACCAGAATCCATTGGCCAACCTGAAGGTGCTTTACGGAACGGGGGCCATTCACCTGAGCGATAAAAACGAAGTCGAGCGCATTGGTGGTGTTACGTATACGGTAAAAGATGGTGTTGTTTATGATGCAAAGAAACTCTTGGCCGACGTGCGGAAGATGGTGATCGATGCCAAGCAAAAAGAGAATTTCGAGATTACGCAGCCGGGTGTTCCGGCCAAAGCGGGGAAAGTGTCGGGCGGGAAAAATTAAATGTTATATGAAAACCCCCAACCCCCTGAAGGGGGCTTAATCCAATAATGAGTAAAGCCCCCTTCAGGGGGTTGGGGGTTTTATTTTATTGGCGTTTTTGCCGAATCATTAGCCTGGAATTACATACCTCCCTACACCGTACGTTGCGGCTCTGACCGGGTTTTTCGGGTAATTAATACCGGTAGAATTAGGAAACTCACGCTGCTTAGCAACAGGTTGATGCCGAAGCCAACGGCGTGAAGGAACGTAGCGACGACAGCGCCCTGCGTAATCGTGAAGCCATATAAAAGCAAGGCCCGGCTCACCAGAAAATGATACGTACCGATGCCGCCCTGTGTCGGCACGGCGAGACCGCCTAACGAACTGACTGCCAGTATGGTTAATGCCGCTTTTGGCGGGAGATTATGCGTGTCTTCAACGGCCAGCAGCAGCACATAATTGGCCAGCCAGGCCAGTATTTGATTGGTTAGGGTGTAGGCAACGAACAGTCCAGGGTTTGGTAGCTGACGAATGGCCATGAACCCTTGTTTGAACCCTTGAAACAGTCGGGTTATTTTCAGAATGAACGGATGTCCGCGCAATGTAGCCCTGTGCAATATACGCCAGCTTAAAATCGCGACAGTTACAACCAGCACAAGGCCGGTTATAATCAGAAAAGGGCCCGGAATTGCCAGCGTTAAGTCGCGGAGGTAGGTTTGCATCCGGCGAAACTCCAGCAAAAAGGTGAGCAGCAATACCAGCAACAGCATCACTAAATCAATAATCCGCTCGGCAACAACCGATCCTAAGCTTTTCGAGACGGGTACGTCATCGGTTCGCTGAAGTGAGCCGCAGCGCGTCAACTCGCCCGCACCGGGAACGATCATACCGGCCAGTGTACCGGCTAACAAAGCAATGGTTGTTCGGAAAAGAGAAGGCGCATAACCCATCGCTTGCAGAGTCAGTCGCCAGCGGACCGCCCGGATGATATAGAATAAACCGATCAGCAACCCCACCAGAAACAGCCAGCCGTAATTGGCCTTTTGAAACTGTCCGGCCATCTGCGTTAGTGGCACGTCTTTCAGCACATACCAGAGCAATCCAGCCGCCAGCAGAATCGGTAATATGTGCCGTATGAACTGTTTAATCATGCGGGCAAATTACCGATTTTTGGAAAGCGAATACCGAATGTTGGCAAACTGGCATGGTATTAGTAAGTTTGATTACGCGTACCGCTAACCCGATCTGAAATTAGTCCATTGCCCTCCGTATGTCAAAGAAACAAAAAGGCCGGGCCTCGGTTAGTGCGGCCAGTCCGGCCCCGAAACTCCCAGTCAACCCAACACCGAAGCCGTCCCAACCTGCCATCGTACCGGATGAACCAGCCGGGCATGAGAATTCGTTTGACTTGATTCGGTTTGACAGGCGGGTGAAACTGACGCTTGGTACGTTTGCGGCTGTGTTTGTCCTGTTCGTGTTGTTCAAATGGCACTACGTATCATTACCAATCTGGAATACGCTCCTGCCCGATGGATCATCACCAACACGCGGCTTGGTGGCCGGAACGCCCAAACAAATCCGGATGGACGATTATGCGGTGGCGGCACCCTGGATTCTGTCGAATGCGATCAATGGATTTTCGCAGGAAAATGAAGCTGTTGGTGGGCTAAACTCCTCACTCGTACTGCTCCCGACGCACCACCCCGTTACGGTGTTTAGGCCGGGCCACTGGGGATTTCTGCTGTTCGATACAGAGCGGGGTTATAGCTGGATTTACGACATAAACCCCCTCATTCTCCTTGTCGGCTCATTTTTGTTTTTTCTGCTTGTCAACCGAAACCAGTATTGGCTATCGCTCACGGGCGCACTGACCTTGTTGCTTTCGTCGGGAACCGTCCGCTGGGCGTTTATTCCGTCGAGCATGATTGGGTACTGCTGCGCGACCTTCGTGGTTGCCATTTATCTGTTATACGAACGAAAACCGGCCAAGATTGCCCTTTATGCGTTATTGCTGGTTTGGTTAGTCTGCTCGTTTGCCCTGATTTTGTATCCGCCTTACCAGTTGCCACTCGGGTATCTATTTGGATTCGCCTTTATCGGGTACCTGATTAATAATCGTCGCGCCCTTTTTCCAGTCAAAGCCGTTTTCCTGAAATTGGGCTTGATTGTCGTTGCGGCCGGTATAGCCGGATTTGTTCTATCGCTGTTTTTGGCCGATGTGCAAGAGACGCTGAAAGCCGTTACGGGCACCGTTTATCCGGGTCAACGGAGCGAAGCGGGCGGTACGGGTTTCGTGAGTAACTGGTATTCAGAGTATTATAGCTGGTTCTTCTCCGATCAGACGTTTCCCAAAAGCTGGCTGAACATCTGCGAATTATCGCATTATCTCAACTTTACGCCCGTCATTATTCCGCTGATGATTGCCCTGTTTGTCCTGACCAAAAAAATTGACTGGATGCTGACCGCAACAGCCCTGTTTATGGTCTTGATGTGGGTCTGGGTCGAGGTTGGCTTTCCGGCAGGGCTGGCAAAGGCAAGCTTGATGAGCATGGTTCCCACCCGTCGGGCGCAAATTCCGATGGGTGTTGGCGGTATTATTCTGCTGTTTCTCTATCTGGGAAACCTCCGCGACAGCACCCTCCGCGATACGTACCGGCAAATTCCTGTTTGGGGAAATGCGCTGGCATTGGCCGCTATTGTTGGGTTTGTAGCGTACACGGCCTATGTCAACGTCAATGATTCGGATGGATTAATTAAGCCTTACCAGACGTTTATGCCCGTCGTCTTTTTCTCACTCATGAACGCCTTGCTGCTGTTTACTATCCCGATTCGTTACCGGGTTTCCATTTTCTGTGTCGGTCTGCTGCTCTTTCTGCTACCCAATCTGAAAGCCAATCCGCTCTCGAAAGGCCTGAGTCCAATTACGGAGAATGCGTTTTATAAAGCCGTCCGGCAACTGGTTGAGCAGGACCCACAGGCCCGGTGGATGGTGAACGGAAGCCAGTACATTACGTATATGGTCACGGCAACGGGCGCGAAACAGATTACCGGCGTAAAATATCTACCCGACCGGAAGCGTATTTTTAGTGTGCTGGATCCGCAAATGAAGCGCGATTCGGCCTATAATCGGTATGCACACGTAACGAATCAAAGCTACATTGACGGTAAAGATTCGGTCATTGTAGTCAATCAGTTTGAGGACGGTTACGTGATTGCCATGGACCCGTGTTCGCCCCGGATGAAAAAACTGAATGTAAAATACCAGGTGTTCGACCACCAGCCGCAACCCGTCGAAGTCCGGTGTATGAAGTCCGTTGCCACACTCGGCTCGCTGACTATCTATCAGGCCAATCCGTAAGTATGATCGCCCCACAACCGCATATTCTGGTCATTGTGCCCTGCTACAACGAGCAGGGAGCTATCGCCAATGTGGTGCGCGAGTTGATAGCCGTTCGGAACCGGGAAGCGTATCGATTAGACGTACTGGTCGTTAATGATTGCTCTACCGATAATTCACTAACAATCATTCAGACGTTGCCGTGTTCGTACCTCAATCTGCCCGTAAATCTCGGTATTGGCGGGGCCATGCACAGTGGCTATCGCTATGCGTACCAGCACGGATACGACATTGCGGTGCAGATGGACGGCGATGGGCAGCATCCGGCAGAAGAGCTTCCGGCCGTATTGCAACCCATTTTTAAGCAGGAAGCCGACGTATCGATTGGGTCACGGTTTATCAGTCGCGAGGGCTTTCAATCGTCGTTTACACGTCGGTTGGGCATCCGGTATTTTCGCTGGCTCAACCAACTGCTCATCGGCAAAACCGTTCACGACAGTACGTCGGGTTTCCGGGCGTTTAACCGCCGAACTATTGAGGTTGTAAACGGTTATTATCCCGACGAATATCCTGAACCAGAGTCGATTGTGCAGTTTGGTTTGCAGGGTCTGCGGATAAAAGAAGTTCCCGTCAGAATGCGTAACCGGGAAGAGGGCGTGTCGTCCATCAACACCAGCCGGGCCTTATATTACATGCTCAAGGTGTCGCTGGGAATCGTATTTATGTATTTTCGTCTGGCTACTAAACGGACTCGCTGATGGCTTCTGTACCCTTAACAATCCAGATTATCAGCCTTGTAAGCGCACTGCTATTTTTGCTGTTCATTTTTCGGCTGATTGTGAAAGGACGGCTTCGGGAGGAGTATTCCATCCTCTGGATTGTCTGTACGATTATCCTGATCGTTTTCTCGATCTGGCGTAAAGGGCTGGAGCAGATTTCACTCGCGCTGGGTGTATTTTATCCACCGTCGCTGATATTTCTGGCGGCCATTTTTGCCATTACTATTTTCTTAGTTCACCTTTCTGTGGTTGTTTCACGGCAGCAGAGCCAGATTAAAATACTGGCGCAGGAGGTTGCTTTGCTACGTAATGAACTCAAAACCAGGCATGTAATCAATGAACCGGAAGCCAGCGTTTCCACCGAACCCGTTGCCCTTCCGGATTGAGTATGCTGCCAACCATTACCGTGATCACCCCGTCGTATAATCAGGGGCAGTTCATCCGGCAAACCGTCGAATCGGTCTTATCGCAGCAGTATCCCAACCTCGAATATATTGTGGTCGATGCCGTTTCTACCGATGGTACGCTTGCTGTATTAGACGATTATAAAAGCCAGCTTACGCTTATTTCCGAAAAAGACAGCGGTCAAACCGATGCCATCAACAAAGGCTTACGCCGGGCTACGGGCGATATTGTCTGCTGGCTCAACTCCGACGATTATTTCCTGCCCGGTACGTTAGCCGCCGTCGGGAATTTCTTTGCCCAACACCCGAACGCGCTCTGGCTCACCGGCGATTGCCGGATTGTTGACAAAGTCGGAACGCCCATTCAGGAACCCGTCCGGCAATATAAACGGCTGCTTCGCTCCCTCACACCGGCAATGTACCTCGGCATGACTAACGCCATTTGCCAACCGTCGACCTTCTGGCGACGTAACGTACATATGCAATTGGGCTTCCTCAATGAGTCATTACGGTATACGATGGATTACGATTGGTGGCTGAGAATGAGGACGTTGCAGGCTCCGGCAATCAGTAAACAGGCCTTTACGGCTTTCCGGATTCATGCGGATTCCAAAGGCGGAAACCAGTACGGCTTGCAATTCGAGGAGGATTATCAGACCTTTTGCCGGTATTGGTCAAGCGGTCCGGTTCGCTGGTTGCACAAACTTCATAATCGGGCTATTACGTCGGTTTATCATTTCGTCAAATAATGCTCAAACGGTTTATCCGGTTGCTCAAAACTTCGCCGTTGCTGCTCCCGCTACTGGCGTTGATTAACCTTGTCCTGCTGCTCGTTGACCGGTTGGCCGTGCTGACTGTTCGTTCACAGAAAAAACCGCTTTCCCTCGTTATAATCCGGCTCGATGTGCTGGGGGATTATCTGCTGTTTCGGAATTATTTGCATCAGATAAAAGAGTCGGCCCGGTATGGAAATCACTCGATTACGCTTCTGGGTAATGTAGCGGTCAAATCGCTGGCCGAAACGTTCGACGCTGAC
>JANPJE010000136.1:0-6105 GCA_031425355.1 Spirosoma sp.
TCATATAGGCGCTTGTTGCCCATAATAACCGTTTGCAGCACCGTGTATTCATCGTAGGCCGACTGATTCTGGTTGAGCACCGACATCCGTTCGCCGGGGGTCATGATAATTGATCCCGTCTGCGGCTCGATTTCGCCCGACAATATTTTCAGAAACGTTGATTTGCCCGCCCCGTTTGCGCCGATCACGCCATAGCAGTGGCCGGAGTTGAATTTTATCGTTACGTCGTCGAAAAGCACCCGCTTACCGTAGCGAAGAGAGACGTTTTGTGCCGCTATCATGACTTGATTTTTCTGTTCAGATTGAAGGCCAAAGGTACGAAATTCTGGCGAAAATTCCGTTTCCCTGTCCGGTCGGAGGTGTAAATCAGGGGGAAGCGATGCACTGAGTTCTCTTCCCGACGTCATCGGCAGGAAGAATTATTGGAAGGCTAACCAACTTTAGCTGTCTATACCGTTTATTAAGTAAATCCTCTTTCTCGATGAAGCAATACTACGTTGTATGGATCATGTGCTGGACTTTGCTCGGGTCGATTCCGGCCGGTTTGGCTCAGCCGATGCAGTACCACCGTATTAGCCTCAAAATCAGTCCTGAGCGGCTGGAACACCTGCTAAATAACGGGTTGGCTGTCGATCACTTCAGCTATGAAAACAAGGCAAACTTCACCGCTGACATATCCGAAGCCGACGTTCAGTTGTTCCGTCGAAACGGCATCAACGTAACTTACTTAGTCAGGAATCTGGAAAAAAACTACCGAAAATACAACGAGCAGCTTGATCGCGAAGTAGCACTGAACCGTCGGAACACCCGCGAAGCCGCCGTTTCTACACCCGCCAATTTCAGTTTGGGGTCGTTCGGTGGTCACTACACGTTTGCCGAGTTGGTCACCATCCTCGACCGGATGCGGGCACTCTACCCCACCCTGATTTCCACCAAAACGTCCATTGGTACGTCGACCGATGGCCGTCCGCTATATATGGTCAGAATCAGCGATAACCCCGACGTGGACGAAAACGAACCGGAGGTGCTGCTCAACGCATTGCACCACGCCCGTGAGCCGATGAGTCTCAGCCAGTTGGTGTTTTTCATGTGGCATATGCTCGAAAATTACAGCACAGATAAGGAGATACGTACCCTGCTCAACAGTTCGGAATTGTACATTGTGCCCTGCGTGAATCCCGATGGTTACGTATACAACCAGACTACCAATCCCGGCGGTGGCGGCTTGTGGCGCAAAAACCGCAAAGCCATCAGCGGTGGGTCGTTCGGCGTGGACCTGAATCGCACCTACGCCTACAATTTTGGCGTCGATATTTCGGGGTCTTCGCCTACGCCAACATCGGAGACGTATCGGGGCACGGGCGCGTTCTCGGAGGTGGAAACTGCCGCGCTGCGCGATCTGGCAGTCCGGCACCAGTTTGTCACTACGTTCAGTTACCATGCTTACGGTAACGTCTGCATTTATCCGTTCGAGAGCACGGCGGCCAATACGAATCCTGAACTAAGCACCTTCCAGAAGGCAGCCGCGTACCTGACCGCCGAAAACGGATTTCGTACCGGAAACCCCTATCAGACAATTGGTTACACGGCCAACGGATCAACCCTCGACTGGTCGTACGGAGAGCAGGTTGCCAAAGGTAAAATTTACGGATTCACGCCCGAAATCGGTACGTCGGCAGATGGTTTCTGGCCCGCTTCGTCGCGGATCGTGCCCCTGTCCAACACAATGATCGACATGAACCGAAAACTACTGCGTATTTCGACGTATTATGGCCGGGCCAGCGTACGCGGGCCGGTGCTGGTGAACAAACAGATGGATGTGCTACGATATCGGTTTCAGAATTTCGGCATCATACCCGCCCGGTTCACGGTGACCGCTACCAGCCTGAGCCGTGCCATAATAGCGGTTGGACCAGCCAAAACGCACACGGGTTTAGCCCTGCTCGAATCGGTTCCCGACTCCATCGCGTTCACCGTAGCGGCCAACACCCCGACGGGTACGCAACTCCCGTTTGAACTCGCCGTGGACAATGGTTTGTCAGTCATCCGGGATACTGTTACGCTCACATTCATTACAGACGCCATACCACCGCTGGGTACGGCGGACCTGCAGGTGCTTGCGTTTCCGAACCCATTTGAGGAGACTATCCGGGTAAACGTCAACGAATCGGAACAGGAGACCAGCGTGCGGCTGATTGGCGTAACGGGCCAGATTTATCGGCAGATCACCATCCCCGCTACCGAAACCGACCGAACGATTCCGGCGATTGGCCTTCCGTCGGGGGCTTATCTGATTGAGGTCATTCGCGAAAATCAGCGCAAAGTTATTCAGGTACGTAAGCCGTAGTAACGCGGTCAGGATCACTCCACCAGGCTGAGAGCCTCGTCGTCTTTATACTTATGCATCTGGTCTTTCAGTTTTGTTTTCAGCGATGCGGTCAGGGTTTCGGTGCCTTTGGTGCCGTATAGATTGCGGAGTTGTTGCGGGTCTTTTTTGAGGTCGTACAATTCCCAGAAATTTTTGGCACCATAGAACCGAACCAGCGTATGTTGGGCCGTTCGGATGCCAAAATGCGGGTAGACGTGGTGCGGCTGCGGAAATTCGTAATAATGGTAGTACGCTGCGTTGCGCCAGGGCGTTTTTTCGCCCTTCAGCAGCGGCAGAAACGATTCGCCCTGAATGTATTTCGGGATGGCAGTGCCGGTCAGGTTTAGCATCGTGGGTGCCCAGTCGATATTGGAAATGAGTTCGTTGATGTGCGTACCGGGTTTGATGACGCCCGGATAGCGAATAACGAACGGCGTTTTCAGCGATTCTTCGTAGATAAACCGTTTGTCGAACCAGCCGTGTTCTCCCAAATAAAACCCCTGATCAGAGGCATAAATCACCACCGTGTTTTTCGCCAGTCCGGTTTTATCCAAATGATCGAGCAGTTGACCGATGTTACGATCCAATGACCGGGCCACCGACAGATAATCCTTCAGATACCGCTGGTATTTCCATTCGGCTAATGCTTTGCCCGTGAGTTTCTTCGCATCGAATTCTTTGCTGACTTTATTCTCGTAATAGTCGTAAAATGGTTTCTTCTGTTCGGGCGTAAAGCGGTTGAAAATGCCGCTCTTTTCGTAGTCGGCATGTACTTTCAGGTCTTCTTTGAGCCGCATCGTTTTGTCGATGGTCATGTCCTGATCCTTAGCCGCTTCGCGACCGGCATAATCGTCGTAGAACGTAGCGGGCAGCGGGAACGTAACGTTGTCATACGCCCCCAAATCCGGCAGATCGGGCAGCCATTCGCGGTGCGTCGCTTTGTGACCAACAACCAGAAAGAACGGCTTCGACTGATCGCGCTGGGTGAGCCAGTCAATCGACAGCTTCGTAATCACGTTCGTGACATAGCCCGGATAGCGTACCGTTTCGTTTTTGGAGTTGATAAAATCCGAGTTGTAATAATGACCGTGACCGGGCAGTACGTTGAGGTAGTCGAAGCCATGTGGCAAACTGCCGAGGTGCATTTTGCCCACCCAGGCCGTCTGGTAGCCGTTTTTCTGCAACTCTTCGGTAAACACGGGCTGGTTTATATCGAATACTTTTTCGTTCAGTTTGTAGCCGTTCAAGTGGCTGTATTTCCCAGTCAGGAGCGTGGCCCGGCTGGGTCCGCAAATGGAATTGGTCACTACGTTGGTATGCAGAATGGCTCCCTCGTTCGCAATCCGGTCGATGTTGGGTGTTTTCGCCAGTTTGCTGCCATACGCGCTGATGGCCTGGTGGGTATGATCATCGGAGAAAATAAAGATGATGTTGGGCCGGGCCGTCGTACGGGGCACGGCATTCTGGCGCGCTGATGGAGCTACTTCCTGTTTTTTCGTGATGCCGCCCGACATAGCCAGCCAGCCGAAAAATAGGACGACAAGAGCGACGAGTCCGCGAATGCTGTTTTGTCGATTCATAACGAGTTTAGGATATAGGCGTTTAGGACTATTATGGGCACACCGGACTGAAGCCCGGTGCAAGTCATTGGCACAGTGAACAAATCACTTGCACCGGGTTTCAACCCGGTGTAGCCTGTAATACTACTATACTTGTTCAAACAAAATTACACCACCTTCGCCAATTCCTGCCACGAAATCAATCCAATAGCCAGCACGGCCAAAGCAAGTCCGATTTTATTAGCGGTCGAAAGCTGTTCCCGGAAAAACAGAGCCGCCATGAACGCAGCCAGCAAAATAACGCCAATGTTGTAAATCGGGTAGACAAACGCCCCGTTACCGCCAAAAGCCGATAACGCCAGCAACAGGGTGTAAAAACTAAGAAAATTGGGTACGCCGAGCGTAACGGCACCGATCAGACTTTTGGCCTGAATGACTTCTTTCCCCTGAATTATGCGCACAATCAGCATCAACAAGCCCGCAGCGACGGCCCCGATCACCATAGTCAGCGTGACCTGAATGGTTTTATCCGCCGACGGGATGTAGCGCAGATTCATGTAATTAATCATGGTGTTAGTGGCTCCGTAAAACAAAAATACGGCTACTGGCAGGAGGACGTTTACGCCCGGACGACGCGGTGTTGATGCCGCCGAACCGGTCTGCTCCGCAACAGGCTGTTCTTTTTTATACGTACTCAACCCAACGGCGATGACGGCCAGCACCAGCCCTAAATAATTAAACGCATCAAATCCGGCTGCACCGTCCTTACTAAACACGAACAAGCTGAAACACACCGGAATAACCAAAGACAGATTGTTTGCCAGCGACGTAGCGGTGATGCCCATGCGCTGCGTAGATGCCCCCGACAACAGAAACGTCAGAATGAATCCCACGCCCAGACCGAGAGCCAGCCATGTCCAGGTTTGCGCAAAATCAATTGTGAACGACTGTCCGGCGGGCAACAGCAACAGGCCCGTGAGGAAGCAGACCGGATAATTGAACACAATGGCCTGGAACGTATTGACGTCGTAGCGCGGGAACAGGCGGAAATTCAGCAGCAGGAATACCGAGAGCAGGATGCTTACGCTTAGAAAGAGCATGAGCGGGAGCTATAGAATGAGTAATTTTTGGGCTAAGTTACTCCACGGTTCGGTTGCACGCTTATCTTTAGTCGGCCATCGCAAGAAAGGTATTAGAACAGGATTACAGGATTAAACAGGATTTTATGCAAACAAAGAATCCTGTTTAATCCTGTAATCCTGTCTAAAAAATAATCCTGTCAATAAAAACCTGTCCAACACCCCGAAAATTGGCTCGTTACGTTATGAACCGGTATTTGTTTCTTCTGTGTGTACTTCTCGGCTGGATGCCAGCCGCCCGGTCGTTCGGGCAACAGAAACTGTCGGTTTCGGCAACGGTTGTGCCGACGGTTACCTATACGGCCCATAAATTCCGGTTTCTCTACCCCGACAGCGACGGGCAAATTGTGGAACCCGTTTATCTGAACGGTCCCCGGTGGGCGTCGGGGTATTCGGCGGGGGTGTCCGCGATATACACCTACGCGCCCGGCTGGTCGGTTTCATCGGGCATCTGGTATCAGCAACTCACTACACGGCAGTCCCGCCAACCCGCAGCGGGCGAAGGAAATGTTACGGTCTTTAACCGATTTGTCCGGCTACCGCTGCTGCTAACGTACTGCTCATCGACCAAGCGACTGACACCCTGTTTCTCGTTCGGTGCCCTCACCGACCTTCCCATTCCCTCGCGGGTGGTGGTTGAGCGCGGTAGCGACCCAACGCAATATTTACGGCTTGAAACCTACAAACGCCCAATTTTTCATCTCCTGCTGGGAGCGGGCGTACAGTACCAGCTTAACCGCCACTACACGCTCATTGCCCAGCCCACGTGGACGTACAAGTTTGGACAGTTGGGCGGAGCCAGCTTCAACGACCCATCTTTTGGCTTCAGCCTACTGACGCAGGTAGCGTATGTGTTTTAGGCAGACGTTCAGAACACTACGTTAAGTAAATATATTCCGCCTAAAAACCGCTTTTCCGGCACTTCCCTTGCGGAAACCGTCGTAGCTGTTTATGATTGTGATATAATCATAAACCTTTTTCAGAACCGCGCCAGAAGTGTTTTTCAAGAAATGGATTCCAAATGACTTTCATCTGATTA
>JANPJE010000137.1:0-4061 GCA_031425355.1 Spirosoma sp.
ACGTCGGAGTAACCAGTAATAATAATAACGGCTGTGGCTGGATGCATCACCTTGATTCGGCGCAGCATTTCCAGTCCGTCAATATCGGGGAGTTTAAAATCGCAGATAACCAGTTCAAATGATTCTTTTCTCAACAGTACAAGGCCATCGTCACCTCGTTGCACGGAGGCCGTTTTATAGCCCTGCTTTGTCAGATATCTCTCCAGAAGCAGGCATATATCATTATTATCGTCAATAATCAGAATTTTTTCCATGCAGAGGAAGCAGCTTGTTCAAACAGGTCTTTCCAGCCTGGCCCGCAGTACAAAACAAATAGTGTGTGTTGCCTGTATGAACAAAGTTACTCAAAGCTGAATAGTTTGCAAAGCCATCTCCACGGAACGTCGGGTAAATGGTTTACCAATAAAATAATCGGCTCCCTGCTCAGTTGCCCGCCTACGCTCAGCCTGTCCATCGAATGCACTAATCATAATCACTTTAGCCTCGTGCTGGCCCTCTTTGATAAACGGTAATAGATCAAATCCCAAGCCATCGGGCAAGTTCAGATCTAAAAAAATAGCATCGAACTGCTGAGAGTCCAGACACTGCCTGCCGTCCTCAATAAAGTGAGCGCAAGTGGGCTGATAGCCAAGCCGCCTAAGCAGACCCGACAATAATAAACATATATCTGCTTCGTCGTCTACAATCAATATTCGCTTGGCCGAAGGGGATACATTCATTAAGGTTGGATTTGGTGAGGGGCCTGTATGCATTAAAGTTGATCTGGATAGCTGCCTTGCACTAATCCCTTCTATCGTTGTTACCACGGTATATTCAGTTTTCTGTTACGTTGGTTCTTCGTACAATCGATTAGTATAAAATATGATGCCGGAAACTGCTCAGGTTAAATTAAAATAATTACTTACGTATATAAATGCCCGCAACTTAACTATATACGAGTTTTTGTTAATTAACTTAGTGTGCATCCACACGGCTGTGTTACATATATAATGTTCAAGTAGTGCGCTGTTTTTCTACGTTAATTCTACAAGTGTAGAAATTTGTCCACAACTCTACAACCCAACGGTTTTGTTCAATGAACAAGATAGAGCCAATCTGTAATTGCGCTATATGCTCATTTACAAGCGTATACACCGGTTTCAGTTACGTGGTGGTTGATGAGTGTTCATTTTTATAATACTTGGCACAACTTTTTCTAACAGTATCAGCAGAAGCGAGATTATTCACTCTGATTTACTCAAAAATGCCATGGGAAACCTACTTTACACCATTGCTGTGGTGCTCATTATCATCTGGCTGCTTGGATTCTTAGGAGTTCTGGGAGCTGGCATCGGTAGCAGCAGTCTGATTCATATTTTGCTTGTGATTGCAGTAATTGCCATCATTTTGCGCTTGATACAAGGTCGGGGTGTATGAGTGAGGTGTACAAGGTCAAAATATTGGTTAACGAGTCGATTATCATATCAACAAAGCATTCCTATTAATTTAGGGCATTTCATTTTAGGTTAAGTACAAGTTACGGTGGGTACGGAATCCCTGCGCCAGTTTGAGCGCGGGGATTTTCATTTTATCCGCATCTATAAAGATGAGTTTCCGAAAGAACCGTTATACTTGCACCCTAAACGCTTAAACATTAAAAGTCTGTTGCGGGGCACCGATTGCGTAAAACGTGGACGCCCTTGTGGAGAAAAATCCTCAATCATGCGTCAACCGTAGTTAACGTAGTGGGAATACAATCAGCTTATTAACAGGAAGTTATCTGTACATTTTCATTACTGGTACAAAATTTTCTATTCGGTTGGCATCAGTAGTATAGTTAGTCATTCACAAAATTTAGAAATCATGAAGTCACTACCAGGAATATTAGTAGGTTTAGCCGTTGGCGCAGTAGTTGGTATTTTACTCGCTCCTGAAAGCGGCAACAAGACCCGTAAACGTATTTCGTCGGAATCGGACTCGTTTTTCAAGGATCTTCAGGATCAGCTACAATCGGGGCTGGAGAACATAAAGAGTCAATACAATGACTATGTGGAATCGGCCTCTGACAAATCGAAAGACTTAGTCAATCAGGCAAAACGGAAGGCTAAGCAGTAACGTAGCAATCCCACAAACAATAAAACTCACCTAAAACAGATAAACAAATGAGAAGTACAAGAGATTTTCTAACCGGTATTATTACAGGCGTTGTTATTGGTATTCTAACGGCTCCTCGTAGCGGCAAGGAAACGCGTGACAAATTAACAGAAGAAGCATCCAAGCACACCGGCGATCTGAAAGGTCAGTGGGAAAAAGGCGTATCACAGGTGAAAGATGGTCTTGAGCAGGCTAAAACTCAGGTGAACCAATATACCGAGAAAGCGAAAGAGCAGTTCAATCAGTATAAAGATCAGGCTCAGTCGACTTTCAATAAGGAGAAAGTTAAAGATCAGTACAACGATAACGTTGATGAATTAGCCGACAATGCTCACTCGGGCATTGATGACGCTCAGTCGTCACTGAAAACGAATTAGAATTAAGTACCAGTACCTGATTTACTCAACGCCATAAAAAAGTAGCCCCCGCCGGACTCCGGCGGGGGCTATGTTTATTTAAGGACTATGCTACTTCTTAGTCACCCGAACCGAAATTCGGCGGTTTTGCGCGCGGCCTTCTTCCGTGTCGTTTGAGGCAACAGAGTTTTCCTGTCCGTAGCCTTCCGAATCTAACCGACTATCGGCAATGCCCAATTTCACTAATTCGGCCTGCACCGATTTGGCTCGGTCCGTAGAGAGTTTCAGATTGGCATCGGCATTGCCCGTATTGTCTGTGTAGCCGCCAAGCTTGACGTTCACGGCTGGATAGGCCTTTAGTATTTCGGCAATATTTTTCAACTGCTCCTGCGATTCAGGTTTGAGCGTCGCGCTGCCCGTTTCAAACGTTAGCCGGTCGAAATCGAACCAGGTCGTCTTATCGACAGGATTATCACTTTTGACAAACGTCAGCAGTTTGTTTTCGATCCCAAACTCTGGGATGTTCAGATCAACGCCACTCGTCAATTTCTGAACACTGAATGTGCCAAGAGCAGCCGGGCCGTCGTTGGGCGTACTCACTTTATCGTTATCAGCGGCTGTTGATTGCTCCAGCGGCACCTCTGTTCCTGCCGCCTGCTTGCCTTCGCGATTGTAGCCTTCCGTCTCCGATGATTTCACGGCGATGTACGGCGCAATTACGAGCGACACAATCGACATCAGTTTAATCAGAATGTTCATCGACGGACCGGACGTATCTTTAAACGGATCACCAACGGTGT
Source organism: Spirosoma sp. (assembly GCA_031425355.1). GTDB lineage: Bacteria > Bacteroidota > Bacteroidia > Cytophagales > Spirosomataceae > Spirosoma. The sequence goes on from JANPJE010000137.1 coordinate 3,290, forward strand.
CACCCGTAACGGATGCTTTGTGCGGCTCCGACTTTTTATAGAACATCTCGCCGTTAATCAGTACGCCCTTCTCGAACGACTTTTTGGCGTTGTCCCACGCGCCACCAGCATTGTTCATGAAAATACCCATCAGCACACCCGATACTGTTACGCCCGCCAGCAAACCACCGAGTACTTCGGGGCCGAATATAAAGCCAACGATGACCGGTGTCGATAGTGCGATAGCACCCGGCAGCATCATTTCGCGGATAGACGCCTGGGTTGAGATCGCCACGCATTTTTCGTATTCGGGTTTGGCTGTTCCTTCCATAATACCCGGAATCTCGCGAAACTGACGACGAACTTCTTCCACCATCGCCATGGCGGCACGGCCTACAGCAGCAATCGCCAGCGACGAGAAAATGTACGGAATCATACCCCCCACGAACAACCCGGCCAGTACGTCGGCTTTGTAAATATCAATAGCTGAAATACCCGACAGGCCAACAAACGCGGCAAACAGAGCCAGCGCAGTCAGCGCAGCGGACGCAATGGCAAATCCTTTACCACTGGCAGCAGTCGTGTTTCCAACGGCATCCAGAATATCGGTACGTCCCCGAACTTCTTCGGGCAGGTAGCTCATTTCGGCAATACCACCGGCATTATCAGCAATGGGGCCGAAGGCATCAATCGCCAACTGCATGGCAGTAGTTGCCATCATGCCAGCCGCCGAAATAGCGACGCCATACAAACCGGCAAAGTGATACGACGTGTAAATACCGGCCGCCAGCAC
>JANPJE010000138.1:0-15112 GCA_031425355.1 Spirosoma sp.
GTGGCTCAGGCACTTACGTTGTACAAGAAACTGATAGGAGCTGACTCGCTTCAGGAAGTGGCGAAGTAATTAAGGTTAAGGGGTGTTCAGGCAGCGCGAAAAGCCATTTTTTAACATCGTTTCTGGAAGATTGCGTCTGTCTGTGAGTTAAAAACAGGCTTTTACGTGTCGGATATGTCTATGTATCTGGTCTGTAAAAGCCTGTTTTTTGTGCCATGTACTTCATTCCGCAAGTGTTGGGATAACTCCAACAGCTATGAGACACGTATTGATTTCGCGCCCACTACCTGCCCGTTATCCACTCGCTGAACGTACACGACTACCGATGTCTGGTCAGGAGTAAGGCCGGTTGGGAGGGGTAGGGTCACACTGCCTGATGTCCCGGATTCGTCAATCGTTTTGAATTGCCGCACTACGTTGGTGTTGACTAATGTACGACCTCCGTTTTCACCGTTCCGTACGGCGGTGCGGGCTTCTTTCTGCACCAGTGCTACGTTTACGCGGTAGGGTCCGGCGGCTGATAATTCATACCGCACGGTCACCTGTTCGGCGTCGCGGGTGAGACTGCCGTCGACGCCCACAAAAGCCGATGCGGGTTGTTTCTGAATCGTCTGGATAGCTTGTTCGATACGTCCACGTTGCCCGCCAACTACGTCCTGCCGCCCATTGATAACGAGTTGGGGTGTGTAGGTTTGGGTATGTAAGGCGCGGTCATACTGGCGTTGGCGGTCGGTAAATTGTTTCGCACTGAACGGGTCCTGCCACCCTAAGCGATTCCAGTAATCGACATGAAAAGACAACGCATACACGGCCTGGCCCGAGCGGGTAGCCTGCTGGGTTACCTCCTGCAAGGCTTTGTCGGCGGGTGGGCAACTGGAGCATCCCTGCGAGGTGAACAACTCCAGTACCACAACGGGTTGAATAACAGGAACAGGTATTGATCTGTCGGGTCGATCCCGAAACGGGAGTGCGGCTGTACCCAGAATGGCTGCAATGAGAAGGAGTGATTTCATAATCCTACGTAATAATCATAGCCCCGTTCGGCCCAGAAATCGCGGGGGCGCGTGTCCGAAAAGAAAATCCGGCCAATACGCTTCAGGTTTTTTACGCCGTATTTGACCGGAATAATTAACCGCAGTGGCGCACCGTGCGGGGCATTGATGGGTTGTCCGTTCAGTTCATACGCCAGCAACGTTTGCGGGTGCATCGCGCTTTCCATGTCGATACCGACGTAATAACCTTTGTCGGGTGTTTCCAGACCGACGTATTTATAAAGATCGTCGGTATTGTTGAGTGTAGGGCCGTTGCCGCTCTTGCTGCCGAGTTTGTGCTTTTCCAGAAAATCGGATAGCCGTGCCCCGCCCCAATGCTGCACCTGACTCCAGCCTTCGATGCACTTGAACTCATACACGATTTCGTGCTTCGGCAAGGCTTTGATATCGTCGATGGTGAGCATCAATGGCTCTCCGTTCGGTACGTCAATCTGTAGTTTCCAGTCGGCGGGGATGGGTGTTTTAATGCCGTCGTACCCATTGACGCGAGCCTTTTTGGCGGCATCTTCCACCGGAAACGTCGGGACTAAATGCGTATTACTGAAATACGTCCGTGCGACCTGCTCATTGGCATCGAGCACCCGCCGAAACGGTTTTTTGACACCCAGTAATTTTGGGCTGTTCGTAATCCATTCGTACACGCCAACCGGCACGGCAGCCGCCAGCGCAAACCAGCCAAACGACTTGATCATGCGCCGACGAACGACTGATTCGGGCACATTACTTTCGGGAAGTTTCGCGGTCCGACGGTTCGCGGTCCGACGGTTCGGTTCTGTTGACTGACTCATGATAAGACGGGATTAGTTGGCGTTGCGATGGGGCGATCTGGCGTACCAATAGGGTCAGTGTCATCGGTTGGTTCAGGGATGACGGGTGCCGTGACCGGACGCTCAGGATCGCCGGGTTTAATAACCTCGAAACCCGTTACCATCGACTGAAAATTGTGCCAGCCCGCTCGAATTACCTGCCCAACATGGACGAAGAAAAACAATACGAACCCGACTGTCAGCACGAAATGTTCCAGCCGGGCCGCTTCGTAGCCACCGAGCAAACCCGTCAGCCACGAAAACTGCGTCGGTTTATAGATGGCAAATCCGGTCAGCACCGCGCCGAAACCCATGAGCATAATCGAGAAATACGCTATTTTTTGTGCGCCATTGTATTTGATAAAGGGTGGCTGCGTTTTGCGAAGTCCCAGATCATAAAGTGTCACCTGAATGGCTTCGCGAAACGAATTTCGGTCGGGCACCAGATGCCGCCATTCGCCCGAAACGAACGTATAACCAACATAGAGCAGGCCGTTCAGCATGAACAGCCACATAAATACCCAATGCCAGGCCATGCCCTCGGCCAGCCGACGCGGTACGTTCAGAAATTCGTAGAATCCATCGGGAAAAAATGACACGAGTGTGTAGCCGCCAATCTGGATTTTATACGGATCGTAGGCCCAGTAAATCAACAGGCCGCTCCAGATCATGACGAACAGGACCGGAAAGTTGATCCAGTGAAACCACCGGATAGCCAGCGGATGTTTGTGAACGATACGTTTCATAATGCCTGATTTACGATGGTAAAGTACCGATGTTCTGCGCGTTTAGTCCGTCGTCTGGACGACAAATTTCCCATATTTTATGACCTTTTTAACATTGGGCAGATTACTTTTGGTTTAAAGGGTAGGCTACTATTCAAAACAAGTTTAATTACCCAGCCGCTCGAACAAACGTCCGGCAACGTTACGTCTCTCAACAGAAATCTATTAGCTACCCAAAATCCATCGGTGTTGGGGAATAGAACAGGTAAATTACTATAGGGAACCGTACTTTTAAGGAAAAAGTAGCATGATTACCGATAAGACATTATTGTTAAACGCTGTTCGACAATTTGTGCCCATCACCGCCAGCGATCAAGTTACTATCGACCAGCTATTTGAAACTCATGTTGTTGCGGCCGGCGATTATTTTCTGAAAGCGGGCGAGGTTTGCCACTACGTCGGTTTTATCAACACAGGTTTAGTCCGTTACTATGTGCTGGACGATGGCGATGAACATACCTACGATTTCTCAGCGGAGCAGACCTTTGTTTGTAATTACGAGAGTTTTCTGACCCAAACGCCCTCAACCCGCTACATTCAGGCCCTTGAAGACATACGATTGCTCCGCATCAGCTACGATAATCTCCAGAAATTATACGAAACCTTACAGCATGGCCAGCAGTTTGGCCGATTGGTCGCTGAGCAACTGTTTGTGGCGACGTTACAGAAGCTAACCTCTTTTTACCGGGAAACTGCTGACGAACGTTACGACAATTTTCTTCATCTGTTTCCCGGCCTGGCCAACCGCGTGCCGCAATACGTAGTGGCTTCCTATGTTGGGATTAAACCGCAGTCACTGAGCCGAATCCGTGCTCAGCGGGCGGGAAAGCATTATTGAGCAATCTTCACGTATGTGAATGTGAGCGTCCGGGCGGGGTGAGACCTTTGCTTTGTCAAATCAAACAAACACGACAATGCAAACGGACAAACTGCCCTTGTGGGCCAAACTTTTAGGTTATCTTTTTGGCGTAGGGCTGCTCTTTATCGGGGGCCGCTTTCTGTGGCTACCGGAAGTAGCTGAGCACGGCTTTGGCTTGTCATACGACCAGCCAACCAATTCATTCCATTATATTAAGGGCATTCGCGACATCTTTTCGGGATTAGTTTTGACTATTTTCACGGTTGCAGGCTGGCGTAAACCACTGGCCGTAGCGGTTCTGTCCGGATCACTGATTCCGCTTGTCGACATGCTGATTGTGCTAAATGCGCCAAACGCTGTTCCGGGTGCGGAGTGGATTCATGGTACAACCGCCGTAGCCTTGTGGATATTTGGGTATTTTCTGGCTCGTCCGCAACGTGCCCCCCGCCATGCTGTTCCTGCTTAATGCGATTCTATATGCTCACTTTTCTGTCTTTCTGGTATATCTGGCTACGCTGCTCCGTCAGTGGGATTGACCAGAGAAAAATAAAGGCAAAAAAACATGGCAGTGGCTGATAGGTTTGACCCTGTTGACCGCACTCATCGCTCTTTGAGAACAGTCTGAGTTATTCAGCAAGGCTTTATCTTTGCGGACTCCCTTTTCAATATACTTTATGTCCCTCCAAACACTCGATACCGGACTTTTTAAACTTGATGGCGGGGCTATGTTTGGCGTTGTGCCGAAGCCGCTCTGGAACAAACTCAACCCCGCCGATGAGCAAAATCGCTGTACGTGGGCCATGCGCTGCCTGCTCTACGAACAGAGTGACCGGCTCCTGTTGGTCGACACCGGCATTGGTGATAAGCAGGATGCTAAATTTTTCGGCCATTACGACCTGCATGGCGACGCAACTTTGCTGGATTCGATTGACAAAGCGGGGTACTCAGTAACCGACATAACCGACGTGCTGCTTACTCACCTGCACTTCGACCATGTGGGCGGGGCCGTTCGGCGCGACGGTGACCAGCTAACGCCCGTTTTTCCGGACGCTATGTACTGGACGCACCCCGACCATTGGGAATGGGCCATCAAGCCAAACCCGCGTGAAAAAGCGTCATTTCTTCGCGAGAATATCGTACCTCTGGACGAAAGCGGTCAACTCAACTTTCTGACCCGGAAGCCGTTTCCATTTGCCGATATTGATTTGCTTTACGTAGATGGTCACACCGAAAAGATGGCTCTGCCGCTATTCCGAACGAAGGGCCGAACGGTAGCGTATATGGCTGACCTGGTCCCGTCATCGGCGCATGTGCCGCTGCCCTATGTGATGAGTTACGATGCACGGCCTCTATTGACAATGGACGAAAAAACGCGGATTCTGCAACAGGCCGCCGACGAAAACTGGATACTGGTCTTTGAACATGACCCTATAACCGAGGCCGCCACCCTTGAACGTACTGAAAAAGGCATTCGCATTCGGGAGAAAGGGAAATTGGCGGAGTTGCTGTAGCAACGTGGCGCGGGTTATCAGCCGCAGGCGAGACAAACCAAAAACCTGCACCTGCCGTTATAAAACCGTTACGTCGTACAGTGTTATGAAAATCGGTTTGGTATTATCGGGGGGTGGTGCGCGGGGTATTGCGCATTTGGGCATTATCAAAGCCCTACAGGAAATGGGTATTGGCTTCGATCAGATTGCCGGAACCAGTGCCGGAGCCATTGCTGGTGCGTTGCTGGCCCAGGGCTACACGCCCGACGAGAGTTTGAAAATCATAGAATCGTCGTCGTTTGTGCGTCATCTGCGGCCTGCCTGGAACCGGATGGGCCTGTTGCGGCTCGACACAATCGTTGATTTATACCGGAAACACATTCCGCACGATTCGTTTGAGGGGCTGAAAATTCCCCTGCACGTTGTAGCGGTTGACCTGAATGCGGGTGAGCAGGTCGTTTTTGAGGAGGGCGAACTCATCCGGCCTGTGCTGGCTTCCTGCTGTTTACCGGGCATTTTTGAACCCATGCTCATTCACAAGCGGCAGTTTGTTGATGGGGGCGTATTGAACAATCTGCCCGTTGATGTTATCGAACACAAAGTGGATTTTCTGATTGGCTCCCATTGCAACGTGCTGGGGCCGCGCCGACCCATTACGTCTATGCGCGGGGTAATCGAACGTAGCCTGGTGCTGGCGGTGCAGAGCAAAACAAGAGACCGGTTTGCCAAATGCAACGTACTGATCGAACCCCCGCAACTGGCGGAATACGGCACAACGGACATCAGCAAATCCCGCGATTTATTCCGCGCCGGGTATCAGTACACCCGATCGATGACCGCCAGCATCGAAAAAGCACTTGAGCAGCTAACTGATACGGCATCCTGACCACACAAGCATTCTATTTATCAGTGTCAAAAAAGCCGGAGAACCATTCTCCGGCTTTTTCTATGCACCAAATTCGGAGAATTAGTAACAATAATCACACAGAGCGTTTGCCTCAAGACGATTCTTTGTTACGCCAACACCATTAATGGACGAGCAAAATTCTTCTACAGGCAACACCTCCAGTTTTTTTAACTAAATCTTGTCTCCAAAAAACGGGTTAATAATGCAGGCCAAATGAATTTATATGCGTATTTATAACTAAGTAGTGAAAAAATTGGCTTCCAAAGTAAATTTTGCATTATATGAAAAAACCAGAATTTATATTGGTTAAACTATTTGGTACAAAAATTTTGTGTTACCTTTTTTTTGATACTATTTTTGTAAATAGTGAACGTATTCTTAACTTAACTTAATCCTGATATGAGTAGAATTCTACTTGTGAGCTTACTGATTGTATGCTCACTCTGCGTTCCGGCCTGGGCGCAGGAGCGAATCATTACGGGCAAAGTGTTGTCGGCAGAAGATGACGCCGTTATGCCCGGTGTGTCGGTGGTGGTTAAGGGAACCAGCAAAGGCACCAACACCGATGCGAGTGGCGCCTACTCCATCAGCGTTCCTGACAGGGACAGTAAACTGGTGTTCAGTTTTGTTGGCTCGGCCACGCAGGAGATCGAAGTGGGTAACCGCTCCACAATCGACACCAAGCTGGTGAACGATGCCAAGCAGTTAGGCGAAGTAGTGGTAACCGCTCAGGGCGTTGTGCGCGAAAAAAGAGCCTTGGGGTATGCCGTAACCGCACTCGACAAAAAATCCATCGAAGATCGTCCGCAGGCCGATGTTGGCCGGATTTTGCAGGGTAAAATCCCCGGTGTAAACGTTACGGCCACCTCGGGCGTGTCGGGAACGGGTACTAACATTACCATTCGCGGTTATTCGTCCATTACGGGTTCGGTGCAGCCGCTGTTTGTGGTCGATGGGGTTCCGTTTAACTCAAACACCAATACGAGAGGAGGATTTACCGGCGGTGGTCAGTCGTCGTCGAGCCGTTTTCTGGATATTGACCCCAACAACATCGAGAACGTTACGGTGCTGAAAGGCCTTGCCGCTACTGTTACGTATGGCGATCAGGGGCGGAATGGTGTGATTCTGGTAACGACCAAAAACGGGACAAGAAAGGCCCGCAAAACGGAGTTTAACGTAACGCAGTCGTTCTTTACCAACACGGCTAACCTGCCAACCTATCAGAATGAATACGTAGGCGGATTTCAGCAGAACTTAGGTTATTTCTTTAGTAACTGGGGACCAACACTCGCAGAAGCCAAAAACTATCCGTCGCAGAACACGAACACGGCGCTGACGACTCACCCGTACGCGTTTTTCTCGGTGGCAGCGACCCGAGCGGCTCTGGCTGATTACGTAGCGTCAGTAAGCCCTTACACAATGCAGGTTTACCCTAATAACATCAGGGATTTCTTCCGGACGGGAAAAATATCGACCACCTCCCTGAACATATCGGGCGGAGGAGAAAAGGTTAGTTATAACGTATCGGCAGGCTATAATAAAGAAGAAGGGTATATCCCGAATAACGGCCTCACGCGCTTAAACCTGGGCCTTGGCCTGAACGCGCAAATGAGCAAGCGGCTCAGCATTCAGACGTCGATCAACTTTGCTAACACCGATCAGTTCTCTCCGCCGTTGAGCGCTGGACAGGGAAACAACGCCACCGATTTCCCGTCGGTGCTGGCAAACGTCATGTACACGCCCCGGCAGGTTGACTTGCAGGGATGGCCCTACGCAAACCCAATCGACGGTGGCTCCGTCTATTTCCGGAGTGGCAACGACATTCCCAATCCACGGTGGGTGCTGGACAACTACAAGACATCGGGCGTGGTGAACCGAGTATTTACCTCGACCATCGCTACGTTCGATCTGGGCAAAGATTTGTCACTGCTCTATAAAGTTGGCCTGGATACGTACGACGAGACCCAGGAATTCAAGATCAACAAAGGGGGCGTTCAGTTGGTGAACGGGTTGTATAACACGGTGAATTTCAAAAACACCATCTGGGACAACAGCGTCATTCTTTCGTATGCCAAGACCGTTAGCGACAATTTTTCGTTATCAGCGCGGGTTGGTGGTAACATGCGGAACGACCGGTTCAGCTTATATAACATCAATAGCCAGAACCAATTGGCCCGCAGCCTGTTCCGGCATAATAACTTCATCGACAACGTAGCCACGAATTTCACGACCGAGCAAACCCGTATGGGGATATTTGGCGAGGTAACCGCTGATTTCAACAACTACCTGTTCCTGAACTTTGCCGGCCGTAATGACTGGACGTCGACGGTGGAGAAAGAAAATCGCCGGATCTTCTATCCATCGGGCAGCGTATCTTTCGTGCCTACTACGGCCTTTAAAGGATTGGGCACCGGTGCGCTGAACTTCCTCAAAATACGGGCGGGCGTTGGTACGTCGGCTGGTTTCCCGAATCCGTACAGCACCCGTAACATTCTGAACCAGAGCGCAAGAGGCTGGCTCAACTCGTCGGGTACGCCGGTTCAGACCCACTCGGTTGATAACACGCTGGGTAATGCCAACCTGAAACCTGAACTGCACAACGAAACTGAATTAGGACTTGAAGGACGGATGTTCAACAACCGGTTTAGCTTCGACGTAACGGTTTATCGTCGCATCACCCGCAACCTGATTACCGACTCGCCACTCGATGCCGCCACCGGGTTTACGGGAACGACCATCAACTTAGGTAAAATCAGAAACCAGGGTATTGAGTTGAGCATGACCGGGTCGTTAATCCGCAGAACGGGTTTCACCTGGGATGCTACGCTGAACTTCTCGCGCAACGAACCCTTAGTGCTTGACCTCGGCGGAACGCTTCAGGAGGTTCAGGTAACGGGCTTTGGTTCGGCTCTAGGTAATTACGCCATTGTGGGACAACCCTTTAACATTCTTAAAGGAGCAGGTTTTCGCCGGAACGAGCAGGGTCAGTTTCTGATCGGCAACGACGGCTATTTGCAGGCAACGACCTCACCCATTATTCTGGGCGATCCCAATCCGGCGTTCGTTACCAGCTTAATCAATGAGTTCGGTTATAAGGGCTTATCGCTGAGCGTAATGATGTCCTACCGGCATGGTGGCGTGATGTACTCATCGACGGCCGGTGCGCTGCTGGGTCGCGGTTTAACCGTCGACAACTCGCTGGAGGCTGGCTATGACCGCGCACAGACATACTTGTTTCCGGGCGTGAAGGCCGATGGGCAACCGAATGATATTCAGGTTACGGCTTCGGATGTAGGGTTTAACAACATTTACTTCTTTGGCGATGAAGGCCGCGTATTCGATGCGTCCACCATCCGTTTGCAGGAGCTTTCGTTGTCGTACGCCCTGCCAAAAACGCTCCTTGGCAAAATGTTTATCAAGGGCATATCGCTCTCGCTGACCGGCAACAATCTGTGGTACAGGGCGGTAAACTTCCCCAAAGGACTGAATTTCGATACCGACAACTTAGGATTAGGCGTTGGTAACGGTCTCGGCTTTGAATTCCTGACCGGCCCAAGTGCCCGTCGGATCGGTGGAACGCTAAAGTTGACATTCTAACCAGATTTATGCGATGGGCAAATGCCAGTTTTTGGTACGTGTCCATTGCTAACATATACTCTTCTCAAACGATGATAAAGACATTCAAACTGTCAATTCTGGCCTTATGTACGGTCGTTGTTTGCTCCTGCGAATTGAATTTGCTGGACAATCCGAATGCCGTAACAACCAGTAACACAGACATAAACTACCTGCTTAGCCAGATCGAGCTGAGCTACGCCAATCACTTCAATCAGGTGAGCGACCCTACCATGCGACTGACCCGAATGCTGAACCAGGGGGCTGCCATTTACGACAATGCCGTTTCGCCGGGTGGCGGAGATGGTGCGTGGACAACGGCGTATGCCGGTGTCTTGAATGATGTGAAAACACTCATTCCGCTGGCCGAAAAAGGTGAGTTATTTGTTCACGCAGGCATTGGACGTACCATCCGGGCGTCGGTATTAGCCAATATGGTCGACGTTTTCGGCGATATTCCTTATACAGAAGCACTTAACTCGGATAATTTTAATCCGAAGGTTGATGGTGGAGCTACCATTTACACAGCGGCCATTGCGGATTTGGATAAAGCTGTTGAGAATTTCAACGCCAAGTCGAGAGCCGGAGCAACCGGGGATCTGTACTACGGCGGCACAGCCGATAGCTGGCTTCGTGCGGCCAACACCCTGAAATTGAAACTGCTGCTCAACCGTCGTCTGGTCGATAAAGCCGGTTCTACAGCGGGAATCAATACGTTGATTACGGGCGCAAAGTTAGTGTCAACGGCTCCCCAGAACTTTGTGTTTAAGTACGGTACGAACCTGACCAACCCCGACACGCGCCATCCGCGTTATGCCGGTCAGTATTCGCCAACGGGTGGTGGCGATTACCAGTCCAATTCGTACATGGGTACGATGTATGAAAGCAAAGGATTTCCCGATCCACGGATGCGGTTTTACTTCTATCGTCAGGTTGTCGTCAATACCAAAGATGTCAACGAGTTACGGTGTATCAATAACCAGAAGCCGACGCATTACGGGCCGAACGATTATTTCTGTCTGCCAACGGCGGTTGGATACTGGGGCCGCGACCACCTGAGCAATGAAGGTATTCCACCCGATGGTCTGAGACGGACGGCCTGGGGCGTGTATCCGGCGGGTGGCTTGTACGATAACGATGCTGGCCGACCCGTTACGTTGGGAGTTGGCGCGGGTGGCGCGGGTATTCATCCAATCATGATGCGCTCCTTCGTTGATTTTATGCTGGCCGAGTCAGCATTGACGTTAGGCACCACCGGCGACCCGAAAGCGTTGCTGAAATCGGGGGTCGAAAAATCAATGGCCGATGTCCGGGCACTTGCTTTAGGCACTAACGAAAGCGGAAAAATCACTACGTTCGAAGCCGACCAGAAAATTGTCTGGGCCGACGAGGTGACGAAATACGTAACGAAAGTTTTAGCGAACTACGATGCGGCCGCTACGGACGACGCGAAGCTGAACGTGATCGCCACGGAATACTGGCTCGCGCTGCATGGCAACGGAATTGAGTCGTATAACCTGTATCGTCGCACCGGCAAACCGGCTAATCAACAGCCCGCTTTAGAGCCGAATCCGGGTCAGTTTGTGCGTTCGTTCTATTACCCGACGTCGTACATCGCCCGTAACTCCAACGCGAAACAGAAAGCAAACGTAACAACGCCTGTTTTCTGGGATACTAATCCGGCTGGTTTCGTAAAATAATTGATCAGGTAATCTGCCAAAAGCGGAGCACCATTTTTTGATCTTCTAATCAAGCAATTATGAACTATTCATCTAAAGTTTTCTTACTACTGCTAACAGGAATTGTGGGTCTTTCCTGCGAAACGCAGATGATTGATAAGCTGGACGACTTCAATCTGGAGCAGGGCGGCTACATGCGGACGGTTACGCCATATCCGGTCGTAGCGGCTACATTCAGCGTCAGTAAAGCCAATATGGCTGGCACCAAAATGGAAATCGTGGCCGAGGCTGTGACACCAAACGCAGGCGCGTTATTCGCTTCGTACGACCTGTCGATCAAGTTTGTTGATGCCACACCGGCCAACGGTACTACAGCCTCCGTGGTCGTTCCCCTTCGGTCAATTCCGGCATCGGCTTATGCTAAAGATGCCATAACGGGTTATCCACGGGCCACGATTGCGGTAACGGGAGCAGACGCACTGACGGCTACCAAACTGACAGCGGCTGACGTATCGGTTGGGGATCGGTTTGAAATAACGGCGGTTATGCGATTAACCAATGGCAAATCATTTACTGCCGCCAATACGGGCGTAAATATCACCGGCGGTGCATTTTACAGTTCGCCATTTTTCTACCGGCTTAATGTAGTGCTGTAGAGCAATTGTGCTGTATGAACCCGGATTGTTGGCTTATCAGGAAACTGGCGGGCCAATAATCCGGGTTTTTGTTTGTTTATACCCCGGCCTGAAGACCAGCGCCAGTTATTTATTCCCCAAAATTAAGTTGATTGTAGGGTAGGCTTAGTCAACCGATAATCTGCTGCGTGCTTTCTTATATTACCCCTTGTTTTATACGATGAGGTAGGTTTTTACGTTTGAAAAAATAGTAGATTGCTACTCGTTTCAGTATATTGTTTGTCCCTAATTGCTTAATTCAACCTTAAAGGCTTTCGCTTGGAGTATAACCTATACATGAGAAAACTATACAGTGTTACTATTTGGTCAGTTATACTGACTATACTGCCGGGTTGGTTGCTGGCGCAGGGATTACGGATATCAGGAAGAGTAACCTCAAAACAGGATGGGCAGGCACTACCCGGTGTGAACATCGTTGTAAAAGGCACCACCAATGGTGTCAGCACCGATGCCAGCGGCAATTATAGTATCAATGTTCCGGCAAATACGGCTGTTCTGGTGCTCACATCCATTGGCTTAGTCGCTCAGGAGGTGACCGTTGGCAATCGTACGGTGGTCAATATCCAGATGCAGGAAGCCATCAACGAACTGACCCAGGTTGTTGTAACGGGGTATAATACGACCCAGCGGAAAGACATCACCGGCTCCATCGCGTCCATCTCGCCCGATAAATTCAAGGACATTCCCGTTGCCAGTTTCGATCAGGCCCTACAGGGGCAGGCTGCTGGTGTGCAGGTCACCCAGTCATCGGGTACGCCGGGCGGTGGACTAACCGTCCGGATACGCGGCAATACGTCGATTTCGGCTGTAAACCGGCCTCTGTTCATCGTGGATGGCGTTCCGGTTGAAGATGGTGCGCTAACAGGTCGTGAATTTGGTGGTCAGACGGACAACGCGTTTTCCCTGTTCAATCCAAATGATATTGAGTCGATCGACGTACTGAAAGATGCATCGGCGAAAGCAATTTATGGGTCCAGAGCCGCTAATGGTGTTGTGCTGGTCACCACAAAACGGGGTAAATCCAATCAGAAGACAACCTTCACTGCCGATGTTCAACGAGGTGTATCCGATGTTGTCCGTCGCCCCGATCTGCTCAATGCGTCGGAATTACTTGAACTTCAGCGGGAAGCGGTTATCAATGCCGGGCTGGACCCCGACAAACTGGGATTAATCAAGGGCGTTACCGACGGACAAAACACCGATTGGGTCGATGCTGTTTTGCGAAAAGGTATTTATCAGCAGTATCAGCTTTCGACGCAGGGCGGCAACGAAAAAACGCAGTTCTATCTGAGTGGCAGCTACCGAAATGAAGAGGGTGTGCAGCTTAACAATCAGTTCACCCGATTCACGGGCCAGTTTAAATTCGATCATAAAGCCACGCAAAAGCTTTCATTCGGCACCAATCTGACGCTCTCCCGCGCGAAAAACAAGCGGGTGAAAGGCGACAATTTCTTGGACGGCGTTTATTCGGGGGCGATCAAAAGTTTGCCGTATTATTCGCCGTATAATGAGCAGGGCCAACTCTATGGTCCCAGCGACCCAAACTACGCCGGATTTCCCAATTTCAACCCGGTAGCGCAGGCTGTTTTGCCCCGCTTTGAAACGTATTCCATCAAAATGCTGGGCGGTATTTATGCGGAGTACGAAATTCTACCCAATCTGCGCTTTCGATCCAAAGCCAGTATCGACTACAACAACATAACCGAGGATCAATTCGAGCCATCGACAACGGCCATTGGCGGGTTTCTGCCCAGTGTTGGCCTTAAGGGCTACGGGGTATTCGGCAATACGACTATCGCTACGTTCATCAATACCAACACGTTGAATTACAGTTTCCAACTGCGGGAGAAGCACCGGTTTAACACCATGCTGGGCTTCGAATTATTGAACCGTACGGAACGGGGTGGCTTTGTGCAGGGACGTGTATTCCCCAGTGATGATTTTACCTACATAAATTCTGCCGGAGTGGTCGATCAGGGTGGCTCGACTATAGTCAACAGCGGTTTGCTATCCACATTTGGCGAGGTACGGTACGATTATAACGAGAAGTATTTAGCGACCATTACCGCCCGGTATGATGGCTCATCACGATTTGGGCAAAGTCGGCAGTTTGGCGTATTTCCGTCGGCATCGCTGGCGTGGCGCATCTCCGGAGAACCCTTTATGGAGCGGTTCACCTTTCTGAACGACTTGAAACTACGGTCGAGTTACGGGTTCACCGGTAACGAACGCATCGGCGACTTTCAGTTTCTGGGTACCTGGTCGTCCGTTACGTACAGCGGAGCTACAGGCGTTGGCCCACAGGCTGTTGCCAATCCAAATCTGCAGTGGGAACGCACTCGAGAAGCCAACATTGGTTTCGATGCGTCGTTTCTTAATGGCCGCTTCAGTCTGACGTTCGACGCGTACGACAACATGACCGACAAACTCCTGTTCGCCCAGCCGATTCCGCAAACAACCGGGTTTGCTACCGTGCAGGGTAACATCGGAAAAATCTCGAACCGGGGCCTGGAACTGACCATCTCGACGGTGAATGTTGATAAAGCTGTTCGCTGGAGCACGGACCTGAACCTATCACAAAACCGCAATAAAGTAGTGGAGCTGGCCAGCACGGAGCCTGTTTTTCGGGGCTATCAGGGCAATGGCGTTTCCAATACCAACGTCGTGCTGCCGGGTCAGCCGTTGGGTACGTTCTGGGGATTGAAATTCCTCGGTGTTGACCCTGGCACGGGCGATGCCATTTATGCCGACAATAATAATGATGGCCGCATCACACCCAACGATGCGCAGGTGATTGGCAATGCGCAGCCTAAACTTTTCGGTGGATTTACAAACCGGGTTTCCTGGAAAGGCATCGACATCAGCGGCTTCTTTCAGTTCTCGTATGGAAACAGCATCCTGAATTTTACCAATACGTCACTTGTCAATACCGGGGCCGATTTGCAGGACAACCAGTCGCGGCAGGCCCTGAATCGGTGGCGTAAAGAAGGCGACGTTACCAATGTGCCGCGCTACGTGTTTCAGAACACCTACAACAATTTTCTGAGCAGCCGGTTTCTGGAAGACGGTTCGTTTGTGCGTCTGAAGAACGTATCCATCGGCTATAATATCCCGAAATCATTCGTCAATAAGTACAAAATCACGAATACGCGTATTTATGCCTCTGCAACCAACCTCTGGACACTGACCCGCTACTCCGGTGCCGATCCTGAAGTAAGCACACT
>JANPJE010000139.1:0-19035 GCA_031425355.1 Spirosoma sp.
ATCCGTCAAAATTCTGTACTCAAACGGTGGGTGCATTACCTGCTTATCCCTTCCAGACAGGCCCGGCCTCGCCTGTGGGTAAGCTGGTTTGTGAACCCATTTATTCATAAGAGACATATAACCTCCGTAATCTGTCGAACAGTCCGGTTAGATGTCCTCCCTTTCAAAGCATTTACATTAGGCGCAGGGTCAACTATTGAAGACTACTGTGTTATTAATAACGGTGTTGGTGATATCTCTATTGGTGAAAGTTCCCGCGTTGGTATTAGCTCGGTTATCATCGGACCTGTACAAATTGGGGCGCAGGTCATTCTGGCTCAACACGTAGTAATGTCGGGTTTAAATCACTCTTACGAAGACATCACCGTACCCATTCGCCAGCAGCCCGTCAGTACCCACCCTATTGTCATCGAGGATGAATGCTGGATTGGCGCGAATGCCATTATTACGGCGGGTGTGCGAGTGGGTAAACACTCAGTAGTAGGCGGGGGCAGTGTTGTGACGAAAGACGTACCGCCCTATTCGGTCGTTGCGGGCAACCCGGCGCGGATTATCAAGCAGTACGACGCCACAAAAAAAGCCTGGCTGAAGGTTAAGCCTGACGCCTAAAAAGTACGAAAGAGATGCATCCTTAAAACGATATGAAAAAGATTCTCATTGGTTTGCTGCTCGTGGTAGCTGGATGTCAAAAAAACCTACCTGCTCCCGAAGTAAGTTTTGTTGGCGTCGATGATGGAAAGGGCTTCATTCAGTTTACCGCCAACACGTTAAATGCCCTTAGCTACGTCTGGGATTTTGGGGATGGTAGCCCGACCGTCAAGGAAAAAAATGCGGGCCACAGCTACACCGCCAACGGCACCTATTCGGTGAAACTCGAAGCCACCGGCCCCTGGGGAACAACCACCGTAACGAACCCAGTCAGTGTAACGGGCGTACGGGGGTCGGTCATGTTCTGGATGCCCAAAGGCAAAAACAGCGTAGCTGTATTTATAGAAGACGTCAGGGTAGGCACCATATTCAATTTTTTTCCAAACGGCGTAACGTTCTGCGGAACAACGGGTTGTGCCCTGGCCAATAATCTGTCCGAAGGGAACCATACGTTTACCGCTCGCGAAGAGGGGGGAGACGAGGTTAAATGGAGCGGCACAGTCAGTGTCGTGGGCGGGCAGTGTTTGAAAAAGTCATTGACGTATTAAGCCGCATTTCCGAGCAGACAATTTTGACCCATAAACTTAAGTTAGATGAAGCATCGTTTATCACCCTCACATTACGTTTTCGGGTGGCTCTTTGGCCTAACCGTATTCAGCAATCTCACCCTGATGGCTCAGAGTCCGGCATCTAAGGGCAGTGTGCTGGTAAGCGACACCGCTTACTTCGACATGAATAAAGACTTAACCGAGCAACTGGTTCCTTTCGATGAGATTTATCAGGCGGCTCTGCGGTATTCGCCTTTGTTACAGGTTCAGAATGCAGTAAGTGATAGCAAAATGGAAAACTACCGCTACACAAAAGTTCTTGTGCTGGATAACATTTACCCGTTTGTCAACTACTCTCAGGGCAATCAGACGCTTGTCGCAACAGGAACCAATCCCACAGATGGACTTCAGTTGAGCAATGGCACCCGATGGGGCGTTAACGTTCAAATACCGCTCACCTCAATTTTTGGCCGACGTAATCTCGTTCAGCAGGCAAAAGCGGACTACCGGGTCACTCAGGCCCAGAAAGGCGTCATTGCCCTGGCTCTCAAGCGCGAACTAATTGTCATCTACCAGAATCTGGTGGTCGCCCAACGTACCATGCAGGTCCGGCTACGCGATGAACAGGTGACGCTAACGGCCTATCGGGTGGCTGAAGTAGAGACCCAGCAGGGCAAAACGACCCCTGACCAGTTAGCCCACATCAGCAACGCGTATACCGTTACGAAAACCTACGCCGAACGCGCACGGGGTGATTTCATGATTAGCTTTTATGATCTGGAAGCCCTGGTTGGCGTACCACTTCAGTCATTAATGCTCAAATAATCAGTCTATTAGTTGGTTCAGCAGCAACCCGTTCATCGCTTTTTCGTGTGCTTCTGTCTACTGCGTTTTTAACTAATTAACTCCATCTATGAACACACAACTTATTCGCCGTTTGCTTCGGCAAAATAGTCTCTGGCTGGTTCTGGTTCCTGTGTTGACCGCTGCTACTGCTTTTTACTTCACGCGCAACCAGACACGTACCTATCGGTCAACGGCAACTTTATACACCGGTCTTGCTTCCGGTTATTCGATCCTGACCAATGAAAACAATGCGCGGGTCGATCATCAGGCAGTCGATAATGCGTTCGATAATCTGCTTTCGACTATTTCTTCCCGCGAAACGATGGTGCAGGTCGGCATTCGGTTGCTGAGTCGGCATCTTCTGCTTCAACAGCCAGACTCTTTAGTACTGGCAAGCCAGGGATTTCAGAAACTCCATCGGGCAATTCCGGCAGACCTGAGGGCCACGCTAACGGCTGAGCTGGATGAGCAGGTTATCTACCAACGCATCGACAGCATGGCCCATTCGGTAGGCAACAACCCCATAAAAAAACTACTGAACGATGCTTCATTCTGGTATAGTCCCACGAAGATTGGCAAGGCGTTAACAGCCATTCGCCGGAAAGACAGCGATATGCTTGAACTGACGTATGAGTCGGAGGATGCGGCCATTACGTACACGACATTGACGGAACTAATCAGCGTATTCAGTAATCGATATACGGGCTTCAAATCGTCGGAAACCAATCCCGTTGTTCAGTATTACACAGGTCAGAATCGGGAGGCAACTCGGAAGCTCCAGCAGGCTGAAACGAAGATGAAAGCGTTTGAGCAGAGCAACCGAATCATCAATTACGATGAGGAAAGCCGGGGCATTGCGGCTACAAAAGAAGGTATTTCAAGTCAGTATAATGAAGAGTTAATGAAATCGAGAGCGGCAAAAGCGTCTTTGGAAGCACTTGGCAAGCGCCTTGAAGACCGGATGTCGGTACTAAAAACGAACGAAGACTTGGCCGACAAACGCGCTGAACTCACCACCGTAACCGGCCAGTTGGCTCAGGCTCAGGTCTATGGTCGCTCACGCGAGACTATCGGGCAACTTTCGGCGAAAGCCGCCCAACTGTCGGAAGAATTGAAAAGTGCGGCTCAAAAATATTACAAAGCGGGTAATTCGGTAGACGCACTTCCACAGGTGAACCTGCTGAACGAGTGGCTTGCCAAGTTGATTCAATATGAAGAGTCTACGGCTCGGCTGGTCGTTTTCGAAAAACGACTTGGCGAGTTCAATGACAAGGCTGCGAAGTTTGCTCCATTAGGATCGACACTCATTCAGATGAAGCGCGACATCAGTGTGGCTGAGAAAGAATATTTGACAACGCTGAACGCCCTGAATCAGGCCCAGACCCGCCAGAAAAATGCCGAGATGACCGGTCCGCTACGTCTCCTCGATGCGCCCGAATTTCCGCTTCAATCGCTACCCTCAAAGCGGGGTTTGCTAATCGGAGCAGCCCTTGGCGTTGGGGTCGTTCTGGCTTTGATTCTGATGCTGTTACGTTACCTGACCGATGGGCGCATTTACGATCCGGTCCGGTTTGAAACGGTGTCGGGTCTGCCAGTTGTAGCGTCGTTTCCAGCAGTCAATCGGCGAAAGAGCGGCAAGAAGGCCCGCGTCATGGTACAGTACATGCTCGAGCAACTGCGGAGTACAGCGGCAATTGATATGATGGTTGTGCCCGAATACCGGCCCTACTCACTCATTACGGTTTGGAGTACCCGGCCTAAACAGGGAAAAACGTGGCTGACAACTCAACTGGCCGAGCGCTACGGGCTGGCTGGTAAACGGGTAGCGTACCTGCATCCTCACGCACTTACCCAGACACTAAACCTGCCTGAGGACGTAACGCCGATTGCGTACGAAGTCCGAAGCAATTTTGCCTATGCCAAACGGGTCGATCAGATAGTCGATGACCAGCTTCAGTTCGATCCCGAGAATTATGACGTTATTCTGCTGGAACTTCCAGACCTGAGCGAGACACCCATTGCCACGCATCTGGTGGCGCAGAGTAATCTGCTGCTGCTGGTGGTTAGTGCCCGTATTGCCTGGACCAGACACGATCAGAGCTTGTATCAACTGTATCGAAAAGCGACGACCGTTCCCATTCTGCCTGTTCTCAATCACGTTTCGCCCAGCTTAATTGGCGTAAGTAAGCCAGCCGATAGTCAGTCATCGCTGGTTCGCGCAGAACCAGCGACAGTCCTCATGCAGGCACCCACAACAAAAAAGGAAACGGCTTAACAATGATTAACCGAACTCTGGGTATCGTTCAATTAATCATGCGTAAGAATGCCGCCGTTTCATTGATTGGAAATGGAACGGCGGCTGTACTGTCACTGCTCACCACGGGCCTGCTGGCCCGCTGGATTCCGCGTGAGGCATTTGGCGGCTGGATACTTTTTCTGGTTAGCTACACCCTGTTCGATAGTCTGCGTTCGGGTTTGCTGTTGAATGGGATTATTCAGCATACAACCAACCTGCATAGCGAATCGTCCGGAAATGAGTCTGCTATACAACGGTGGGAAGGAGCCGTCTGGCAATTGGGTATCGGATTTACGCTGGTTGTTGGGTTTCTGCTTATTGGGTCGGTCTATTGTTTCCCGAAACTCAGTGAATGGACGGGTACCAGCGAAACGGCTGTCTGGTTCTGGGTAATCAGTCTCGTTTCGCTACCGGCTAACATGGCTACCTGGTTTTTACAGTCCCGTTCCCGGTTTGGCCCGTTGCAGTGGATACGCATTCTCACACAGGCCGTATTCCTTTTGCTTATTACCGCCATCTTTCAGTTTCATATTCTCCCCCAATATAACCTGTACGTGTTGTATGCCGTTGCCAATGGGGTTGTCAGTTTATGGACGCTCGTGAGTGGGTGGAGCCGGTGGGCATCCATTGGAAAAGGAACTGCCACCGAACGGACAGCACTGCTGCATTTCGGCAAGTTCACCATTGGCACACTGGTTGGGTCAAACCTGTTGCGTAGCACGGATACCCTACTGCTTGGTGCGATATTGGGACCGGAGGCTGTAGCTGTTTATGCCATACCGCAACGGCTGACCCAACTGCTCGATATGCCTGTACGGAGTGTAGTGGTTACGGCCATGCCCCGACTGGTTCAATTGCAGAAGCAGGGGCAGATGAGTGTTCTGATCCATTATTTTCAGCGGAGTGCCGGGTTGCTCTGGCTGGCTATGCTGCCCATATCCGTCATTGGCTTTGTACTGGCCGAACCATTGGTAATACTTCTTGGTGGTGGAGAATACCGAGATGGGGCTGCGCTGATGCGCTTTTTTATGGTTTATGGGGCCATGTTACCCCTCGACCGCTACTCCGGCGTTGGGCTTGACGCCATTGGTAAGCCGAACATAAATCTTATCAAAGTGCTGTTCATGCTTGTCATTCAGGTAGGTGGGGCTTTAACTGCACTATTGACATTTAAGTCAACAACGGCACTGGCAGGAGTCAGTATTTTCACCTTCGCCACCGGCATGATTTTAGGCTTCCGATTGCTGAGCCGGTATATTCCGGTATCCCTGATCGGCTGTATTCAAACAGGTTGGACCGAGTTGGTCAACCAAGTTAATCGACTTCGTCATGAACGCATACGTCCAGCAGTTAAAAACATCCATTGACCGGCAGACCCTGCTTTACGCGCTGCTGGGTGCAGTGGGCGCGGTGGGTGCAGGGTTGACGATTGCCCGATGGGACTTTAAAGGAGTTGCCGTACTTCTGCTGGCACCGGTTGCTGTAGCGGTAGTCGGCATCTGTCTGTATAAACCCAAAGCGGGGCTGTTTATCTACCTGCAATTATGCTTCGTGATCAATGGTATCAGCCGGTTCACGCCCTTTCAGGCTCCGTTCGGTTTGTTAGCCGATGGAATGCTGGCCCTACTTTTGCTGGGTATTGTGCTGAATGCCAGCCAGATGGACTGGGGGCGACTGCATAGTCCCGTATTCTATTTAGTACTGCTTTGGACTATCTATACGATTCTGGAGTTGCTCAATCCTGAAGCGATTTATCCGGCGGCCTGGTTTTTTGCCGTACGTATCGAGTCTCTCTACTGGATACAGGTCACTATTCTGGCATTGATGTTGATTCGAACCAAAAAAGACATCTATCAGATTGTTAATCTCTGGCTGGTTTGGTCTGTTGTAGCCGCCATTTGGGCATTCAAACAGCGTTACATAGGTGTTACGGCAGGCGAACAACGCTGGCTCGATGAGGGCGCAGGAATTACGCACATCCTGTTTGGGCGTCTGCGCTGCTTTTCGTTTTATTCAGATGCCGGGCAGTTTGGCGTTGAAATGGCCTATGCGACCTTGCTCTGCATGATTCGCGTACTCGAAGACCGTTCCTTATACCGAAAGCTTTTATTCTTCCTCATCGGTCTGATCGTGTTTTGGGGCTATGCGGTGTCGGGTACACGGGGAGCTTTATTCGTTATTCTGTCGGGCTTTCCTGTTTATCTGCTCTTAAGGCGTAACATGCTTATTCTGGCTGCAGGAGTCATCATTGGCAGCAGCTTATTTGGCTTGTTAAAGTACACTTCGGTTGGCAGCGACATCTACGAAATCACCCGAATGCGTACGGCTCTGAATCCCGAAGATGACTCGTTTCAGGTACGCCTGGATAACCAGATGAAACTGGTTGATTACTTGTCTACCCGCCCTTTTGGCTGTGGCATCGGGAGTTCCGGCGACTGGGCAAAACGATTCGCACCCGATTCGTTTCTGGCCGAAACACCGCCCGATAGCTGGTATATAAAAATCTGGACCGAGACGGGTATCGTTGGAATAAGTCTGCATATCGGTATGCTCCTGTTCTTTATGTGCTTAGGGGCTTATAAAACCATGCGGCTAAGGGATCCAGACCTACAAGCCTTACTGCTGTCCTTATTGTGTGGATATGTAGGTGTGTTGGTGGCCAGTTACGGAAATCCTGTTTTTGGTCAGTTTCCAACTAATTCCATTATGTCTATCAGTATCGTCCTGCTTTGTACAACTATGGTTTCTGAGCGTGACGTACGACATATGCCCAAAACGGTTTCCGACTTACAGAACGCCTGATTCTATCACGGGGATCGGTGATTAATTCGCCAACTCGTCGTGCTGTCACTTTCTATTCCTTTTATTATTTAAGAAGAGTTCAGTTGGTCTTGGAAATCGAAACACTAAAGCAATGCTCAGCCTACCAGGTATGGGCAGGTTGACATTCATATTCACACACTTACGCAAGTCTTATATGACAGATATTTTCCATCTTATTGCGGTGCTTATTGGGGGGTACACCGCTGTTAACACGATAAACCTATTTGTGTGGGCTGTGGCGGGGCTGTTTGGTGGAGCCGATGACAGGAACCTCCCTAAAACAGCGCACCCTCTCCGGCGCATTGCGGTATTAATTCCGGCTTATAAAGAAGATTCGGTCATCATCGGCTCCGTGAGGGCCAATTTAAAGCAGAATTACCCGGATGATTTGTACGAACTGATCGTTATTGCGGATTCCTTTAAAACCGAAACGATTCGGCAGTTAAATCAGCTCCCCATACACGTAATAGAGGTTTCGTTTGTCAACTCTACCGTCAGCAAAGCCCTGAACGAAGGCCTTCGGTTATTACCCGATGATGCCTATGATATCGTAGTCGTATCGGATGCGGATAATCATATGGCACCTGATTTTCTGATGCGTATAAATGCGGCTTTCGATGCGGGTTGGCGCGTTGTTCAGGGACACCGGGTAGCTAAAAACGTAAATACCAGCGTAGCCATACTTGACGCCATCAGCGAAGAAATCAACAACCATCTCTTTCGGAAGGGTCACCGGGCATTAGGTTTTTCGGCTACCCTGATTGGCTCAGGAATGGCTTTTGAATTTGATCTGATCAAGAAGCACCTGGCGCAGATCAATACCGTTGGCGGATATGATAAAGAACTGGAAATGAGATTGCTTTTAGATGGGATACGGATTGGTTACTTAGAGGACGCCTATATTTTTGATGAGAAAGTGCAAACGCCGTTTATGTTCGAGCACCAGCGCACCCGTTGGGTCGAAGCACAGATTCTACAGGCTAAGTTGCATTTGAGAAAGGGCATTACTCAGTTGCTGAAACGAAATTTCGATTATGCTGAAACGGTATTTCAGACGCTTATGCTGCCCCGTATTTTATTGCTGGGCATCCTTTTGATTGGATTTGTTGTGAGCCTGTTAATGAATCAGAACTGGTTCTCAGAATTTTTAGGTTGTCAGCTACTCGTTCTACTCATTACGCTGACTATTACGTTACCCCGCTATTTGCGTCGGCTCATCGGGTTAAATGTAGTGCTCATGGTACCTGTACTCTTTATTCGTTTTTCGCGGTCCGTTCTCAATTTCCGGCGGGCGCGAAAAGAGTTTTTACACACGCCACATGGGAGTAGTCCCAAAGCTATTGGCTAAATATCAGTGCTAACCGCACATAATCTACATCTCAATACAATGCAACAACTACTTTTTAGTCAAAAAATAACAGGCAACGTGTCTGTCCAATTGCGTGAGAATCAACGTTCACTAACATGAAGCCAACCATTGAAATTCTGCTGTGGGTGATGTTGTTGGCCGTTTTTTACACTTACCTCGGATATGGCCTTCTTATTTTCGGGTTGGTAAAAATTCGTCGGCTGATGGGACGGGTACGTCCTAATCCCGACCAGTCTGATTTTTTTCCTTCTGTCATACTCGTCGTGCCTGCCTATAATGAGCATGCGTACATGGCCGAAAAGGTGCGCAATTCGCTTGCGCTCGATTACCCCGCCGACAAACTCCGGTTTCTTTTCGTTACCGAAGGCTCTACCGACGGAACAACCGAGTTACTCGAAAAAGAAGCTTTGGACAATTCCCGGATTCTGGTCATGGGCGGGCAGCAACGGCTGGGAAAAATCGAAGCCGTCAATCAGGCGATGCACCAGATTGATACCCCTTTCGTAATTTTTACAGATGCCAATACGACCCTGAACCCGGAAGCGGTCAGGCACATTATCAGGCACTTTGCCGACCCAAATGTTGGTGCCGTAGCCGGAGAAAAACGCATTCAGCTCTTGACCAATGAAGCGGCTGCCGGAGCGGGTGAAGGGATATACTGGAAATACGAATCGTTTCTGAAACGACTTGATACTGAACTGCACAGCGTAGTAGGAGCCGCTGGCGAACTCTTCGCGGTTCGTACGGAACTATATGAACCCGTTGAGAAGGACACCCTGCTCGACGATTTCGTGATTTCGCTCCGCATTGCCGAACGGGGGTATCGGGTTGTTTACGAACCGGAAGCCTACGCGCTTGAGCGACCCTCGTTTTCGGTCAGTGACGAGAAAAAGCGGAAGGTGCGGATTGCGGCTGGCGGCTTTCAGGCCATCGCCCGATTACACCCGCTGCTAAATATATTCCGGTATGGCTGGCTTTCTTTTCAATACACTTCACACCGGGTTATGCGCTGGGCAGTGGCTCCCTTTTGTCTGCCGCTCATTGTGCTGCTAAACGCCCTGTTGGTGGTCCTGCCGGGAGTTGGTTTATTGCCATCTGTACTCTATCAGGGACTGCTGATTGCTCAGATCGCTTTTTATGCGTCTGCACTTCTGGGGTATTACCTCGAAGACAGCCAGATTCGCATCAAATTGCTTTTCGTGCCGTATTACTTCTCCTTTATGAACGGTTGCGCTTTATTGGGTTATCTACGCTACCGTCGCGGTAACGACACCGGCATTTGGGAGAAAGTGCGACGGGCAACCTAAAATACGGCGTCAATTTTTAAGATAAACTGTAGTAAAATGATCTTCAATAGCTTAGAATTTCTGGTTTTCATCACCGCGTTTCTACTGCTTTATTTTTCGCTGAAGGGCAGGGCACGTCTGTGGCTTTGTTTGCTGGGCAGTTATTTATTTTATGGCTGGTGGGATTGGCGGTTCCTGGGTCTTATTGGATTAACAACCCTCATGGATTATTCGCTTGGCATCCTGATGGAACGTTCCACCATTGAGCGCGACCGCAAGCGGCTGATTTACTTCAGCGTAACAATTAACCTGCTCTTCTTAGGCTTTTTTAAATACTTTAACTTCTTCGCTGACTCGTTCAGGGAAATGGTACTGGCCTTCGGTCTTCATCCCAGCGATACGACGCTGAGTATCATCCTGCCGATTGGGATTTCGTTCTATACGTTTCAGTCGATGAGTTACACGGTCGATATTTACCGGCGCGAAATTGAACCCGAACGCGATTTGGTCAGGTTTGCTGCGTTTGTCTCACTATTTCCGCAGTTAGTGGCCGGACCAATTGTGCGGGCGCGGGATTTTTTGCCGCAGTTCAAAACCGATAAGCCTTGGGATTGGGATCGGTTCATGTCGGGGCTAACGCGCGTACTATGGGGGTTTTTCAAAAAAGTAGCCATTGCCGACTCACTGGCTCCATTTGTTGAGCAATGTTTTTCCGCACCCACCACGCTATCCTCACTGCATATCTTGATTGGTATATTTTTCTATTCTTTCCAGATCTACTGCGACTTTTCCGGCTATTCTGACATTGCAATTGGTCTGGCCCGCATTCTGGGGTTCACCTTTATCGAGAACTTTCAGACGCCTTATTTCTCACGGAGTTTCACTGAATTCTGGACACGCTGGCATATTTCACTTTCTTCTTGGCTGCGCGATTACCTTTATATTCCACTGGGTGGTAGCCGGGGCGGTAAACTTCGTACCTACCGTAATGTCATGCTGACAATGCTTATTGGCGGGCTGTGGCACGGAGCGAGTTGGACATTTCTATTCTGGGGATTTTTGCACGGCTCCTATCAGGTTGTTCAGCGAATTATTCAGCCCTATGCCCGTCAGTTCTATAAGACATTACAACTGCCCGTTTTTTTAGGACGGGGCTTAGACATGCTAATCGTATATCTGCTGACCTGTTTCGCCTGGATTTATTTTCGTAGTCCTACGTTTGCCGTCGCTGAGCAGGTAATCAGCAGCGTGTTGTCATTTGAAAACTTTAACTGGGCAAGCGTAACCAACAAATTTATTGCCTTTCGATGCTTCCTGTTAATTGCTATCCTGCTCACTGTTGAAGTCACCAATTTCCGCTTCCATTACGCTCAGTTGCTTATTCAGCGTCCAGTTTTACGCATTGTTGCCTACGCCTGTCTTTTCTGGCTCATTGCGCTAATGGGCACGTTTGGGGCAAGCTCATTTATTTATTTCCAGTTTTAATTAATGCCGATCAGCTTTCAGTAGACTGATCGTGTATTGGTATTAAACAGGTTTATATAGCCACTACTCTATAAAATCTTTACGCGTCTTACTCTTATGAAACATGTTCTCTGGACTCTCGCGCTTATCGGCTTCACCATTCTGGGCGACCGTTTAGGTGGGGCCGTGCTTCACCATTTCGTTGATACTAGTCAGTTCAGGTATTCGCGACTGTATAATGGCACGGCCGGTGCCCAAGTTCTGTTTATGGGTAACTCACGCGGGTTATCTTTCTATGAACCACATGTCCGTAAACTAACCGGACGTACAAGTTTCAACCTGAGTTATAACGCCTTGCCAATGGATTTGGGGTACACGCTCTTTCAGGACTACCTTAAACGAAATCCAGCACCCAATGATCTGATTATAGAGGTTTCTATGTGCAACAAGCTTAACAAGGAATTAATTATGAGCTTCGGTTGCTACGCACCTTATTCTCCCGAATTAGCTCATCTCATTAACGTGTATGACCCTAAAATGGGCATTGCGGGGGAGCTGATCAGCCTTGTTCGTTACAATAGCGAAGTATTTCAACGTGCCTTATATTATCTCAGAAAGTCGGATGAAAACTGGTTGATCAACCGCACCATTTCGCCAACCATGATTGACGCCATGGCCTCACGCAAGCCATATGGATTGTCTATTGCTTCCGAGGATATTTTACAAAACTTAGTAAAAACTATTAAACTGGCTCATGCAAAAAATATTCGTGTTCACTTGGTCGTGAATCCCTATTTGCCGGCCTTTGCAGCAAAACTGGACCATCTTCAGCCTTGGAAAGAGCAGATTTCAACCGCTACTGGATTACCTGTCATTGATTATTCAAATGCTGTGCAGGGTAATGAGTTTTTTACTGATTATCAACACCTGAACGTGAAAGGTAGTTACCAGTACATTTCGTTATTAAAGAGAGATGCTATTCTATAGGTAATTCGCTGAAAGCTATTTCATTCACTAACGAGTTTTATTGGGTAAAATAAAAAGCAGGCTTTCAAGTTGAAGCCTGCTTTAATTTTCTCTTTTCATTATTCTCAATTTTTATAGCGTCAGAATATCTACTCCAATTTCAAAGTTAAACCGAGTGTAAGATAGTAGATTTTCTGGTAAATATCAACCTTATACTTCTGACAATCAGCACCATAATTTCAATGTCAGGATAATTTGTTGCAGGGTTTTTATAGCATGTATTAAGATTAATTAATAGATTACGATTGCTCAATTAACTGAACCAAATTAGTTTGTTTTACTTTGCTTTTCACCCATCAGTAGAGAGGCAAATAATTGTTTAAATCACCACAATTAAATCATACAAGCAGTTATAGATCTTTTAATTATATATTGATTTTTTTGGCTTCACTTACGGCAAAATCGCAGGCTCTGGCCGTCAGGGCCATGTAGGTGAGTGAAGGATTTACACAGCCTGATGAGGTCATAGCACTACCGTCAGTTACAAAGACATTGGGCACTTCATGGAGTTGATTATAAGCATTCAGCACCGATGTTTTTGGGTCATTTCCCATCCGGGCCGTGCCCATTTCATGCACGCACGAGCCGCCCGGAGAGTGATAATCGAAGCCATTAATAGTATTAAAACCACACGTATTCAAGAGTTCTATGGCGCTTTGCTTCATGTCTTTCCGCATCTGCTTCTCGTTCTCTTTGAACTCGAAATTCACCTGTACAAGTGGTAACCCAATCGGGTCTTTTTTGTCTGGACTAAGGGTAACCCGGTTGTCTTCATAGGGCAGGGTTTCGCCCCAGGCTCCCATCCAGAATGTCCATGGACCTGGTGTTGTGATTTTTTCTTTCATTGACTCACCCCAGCCCTTTTCGCTAATCATCATATCCTGCCAGCCTGATCGTTCGCCGTCGCCCTGGTAGCCAAAGCCGCGCACATAGTCTTTCTGCGAGTCGGTGTTGACGTTCCGAAAGCGGGGGAAATACACAACGTTTGGCCGGCGGCCTTTGTAATACTGGTCGGTTAATCCGTCAAATGTTCCGCCTGCACCTACAGAATGGTGATGGTCCATCAGATTACGACCTACCTGATCGCTGCCATTCCCTAACCCATTGGGAAAACGATTCGATACCGAGTTGAGCAAAATCATGGCGGTGTTGATGGTCGACGCGTTTAGAAATATAATCCGGGCAAAATACTCGGTTGATTCTTTCGTCTGTGTATCAATGATTCGTACGCCCGTCGCCCGCTGTTTCTGTTCGTCATATAGCACTTCACTAACGGCCGAAAAAGGTCGGATTGTTAAATTTCCAGTGGCTATTGCTGCCGGAATAGTGGCCGAGTTGCTGCTGAAGTAGCCGCCATACGGGCAACCCCGGGCGCATAAATTTCGGTATTGACAGGGTCCGCGTCCGCCATGCGCCTGCGAAAGATTAGCCGTGCGGCCAATGACCATCGTTCGGTCACGGTAGGCCTGACGGATGCGGATCTGCATTTCTTTTTCAAGACAGTTCATCTCCATTGGTGGCAAAAACTCGCCGTCGGGCAAGTGCGCCAATCCGTCGGCGTTACCGCTAATGCCAACAAATTTCTCAACATAGGAGTACCAGGGGGCTATGTCTTTGTAACGAATGGGCCAATCTGTAGCGATGCCTTCTTTGGCATTAGCTTCGAAATCAAGGTCACTCAGGCGATAGCATTGCCGCCCCCACGTAAGCGAGCGGCCGCCAACCTGATAGCCGCGAATCCAGTTGAAGTCCTTGATTTGCTCATACGGGTTTTCCCGGTCGTTCACGAAAAAATCGCGCGTTGCTTCCGTGTAGGCATAACACTTACTCTGAACGGGGTTTTCGGTGGTATCTTTTGCGGTAAGCTGTAGTCGGTTCTCAAACTCCCACGGGTGTTTCATGGCCGTTTTATAATCAATATTGTGCTCTACAGGCCGGCCCCGTTCGAGCAGGAGCACTTTCAGCCCTTTTTCGCAAAGTTCTTTAGCTGCCCAGCCTCCACTAATACCCGACCCGACCACAATAGCGTCGTACGTGTTCTTGGGCGTGGATTTGATATTCAGGTACGGAATTGGTGGCGTCATGGCGGGATACGTTTATGGCGATAAATTCATTGTGTAGACCAGGATTTCTGCCCCTTTACATAAGGTAAACAAGCCATATGGGCACCCGGTACGTAGTCATAAGCAAGCCCCTGCGTAGCCCCAGGTTCAGATGTGCAGTAGCCGATAATTGTGAGGTCGCGCAGAGTTAAAAAAAAAGGTTTGCCGATCAGAAGATTGCGGGCTTTAGTAGTCAAATTGTTAAATGAGCGGGCCTTGTACTCAAAATGAGTAAGAGTCTGAATTCGCTGATCATGGGTCGTCTGCCTGAACGGTTTCCCAAAGTTTGACCTGCAGTATTCACTAACTTCGGTAAGTCCGTTAATAAAATTATTCTGTGATTTTACATCAAGGCCTTTCTGCACCATATGAGCCACGTACGCCGGTACACCGGCCGCTTTGGCACCCAGTGTATCTGTGGCAGGCAAAATCAGTTCAGTGAGGTCGGCCAGTAGATCCTGATGACGCAGGAGTAAAGGCCAGTCTGGGGTTTTGTTGAGTTGAGTATAAGTCCAGGCAGTCGCTGAACTGCCAATAGCAGCAAGGGAGCCACTTACAAATAGTATTTGCCTGAGTGCTTTACGTCGCAGCATAACAAGAGGAGTAGGGATCAGCCGCCACTGAAAACAACATGTTGCACCCTTCCTGTCGAGAGGCAATGCCATTTTACCAACCGGGCTTTTCTGCTGTGTAGGTTGTTCTACAGCTTAATGTTAGCGTGTAAAGACTCGGGACGCAATAAATACCGCCTTATTTGAGTATAGGATTTTTACGATAAGAGAAGTCGCACACAACAGCTATTTAATTTGCTACTTGTCGTACAGTAGTAGTTAGCTTAAATGTTATTTTGCAAACAATAAACATCTAAATAAATTACTTTCTTCATTTTTGGCATTATCTAATTTTTACTAAAATTAATTACAATCTGATGTAGTTAACTTTGTCTTTCATTGAAATAGATTGACCTCCTCCCGTTAAACTGGACCAATCTAAAGTAGAGAGTTCGGGCGATTTTTCGATAATTTAACAACTAATTAATCGCCATGAAGAAGACCAAATTTACTGATGCGCAAATTGTTTTCGCGCTCCGCCAAGCTGACACCGGAACGGTCGTCGCTGAGATTTGCCGTAAAATGGGCATTAGCGAAGCAACGTTTTACAAATGGAACCGCGACGGCGGACCGTAAGAAGTACGGTTGCCTGGGTGTTACTGAACTTTGGAGTCTGCGCCAGATAGAAGAAGAAAATCAACAATTAAAGCACTTGGTCGCCGATTTGAGTTTAGATAAACAAATGCTCCAGGTGATTAAAAAAAGCTTTAAAGCCAGTCCAAAAAAGAGGTCTGGCCCGGAGTTTGATGGAAGATTACCGAGTATCGAACCGGGGAGCCTGTGAAGTCGTCCAATTACGTCGATCAACCCGGCTCTACAAAGCGCGATATAGGGATGATTCCGTGCTCAGGAAGCGCATCCGGGAGATCGCTGAAACTCGTGTTCGGTATGGTTGTCAGCGCATCTTTACCTTACTTCGACGGGAGGGATGGCGTGACAATCACAAGCGGGTACGCCGTTTGTATATTCTGGAAGGGCTTAATTTGCCGAGTAAGCGGCCTTGGCGCAAACGATCAGCGGCTCACCGATTAGATCGACCTGAACGCTCTAGCATTTATCAGTGCAAGAGCGTGGACTTCGTGGCAGATCAGCTATTCGACAGGCGAAAAATCCGGGCCTTGACTATCTGACAACTTATTTTCAGGATCAGACAGGCAGGTTTGGCATATGTCAACCCTAAGCCGTCGCCTAAACTCCTTTATTTGGGTTGTTTATAGACACAAACAAGTTGTTTACGCACATTTATCAGTTAGGTAGGTTTTCTTCACCCATTTTTGATCAAATTACTCAGCTTATGAGCCAACCGTGCTGGAAAACCTCCGCCCAGGATTTACCAGCAGCTTGCTAAAGCAGACGCCTGTAATTGGTATTGCTAAAATTACGTACTTTGAGGGCTATTCGTCCGGCCATCTGGGGTCAGTGAGGTGACTAAAAAACTGATTGTTTTTCTAATCGTACTAACCACTATGGGCAATTGCACCACCGACCAACACGCCCAGACACCCGCCCGGACCAGGCCGCCTGCTCCCACCATTCACAGCGAGTCGATCCGTTCCTGTAAACGGCTGATCTGGCGGGCCTATAATTTAAATTACTACGTCTACACACTGGATTCCACCAACCGGCTCCAGCACGGCACAGCCGCCGAGCTAACGACCAGTGGCCAGTATTATCCCTTCCAACAAAAGCTTACCTATACCAAAGATGGAGTGTTGGAGCAGGTACGCGATCCGAATGGCTCGAGCCAGTATACCTATCGTAACGGCCGGTTGACATCCATCGAGTTTTCACAGGCCGGGCAGCCCATCTATCACTACTTAGTCAGTCTCAATGCCCGGGGACAGATTGTTGGGCTACGCGGGACGCCTTTAAATAATAGTGGCCTGCCGGCTTATTCGACGCAGTACCAGTTGGATCAGCAGGGGCGATACGTGCAGCTCGATGTGCGAACCGACCAGGGCGTGCTGTATCACCGGGTGAAGCAAGGTGACTTTGAGACCTCGGTGGGCAGTCCCTATGCGCTGATTCGGGGCGTTCCGTACGATCTCAACCGCTTCCCCTGGATGACCTGGGGGGAGATTTTCCCCCTCAATCCGCATCTGGCCCGCCACATCCAAACCTATCGATACGCGGCTCCCGACACGCCGACTCAACTCATTAAACGCTCCGATCTGAGGCTCACCTACCGCACGGACCCCCAAGGCTATATGACGGGCCAATTTAGTACCGATGTCCTAACGACCATCCGGGATACCGTTGTCATTGACTATCAACAGTGTCGTTAGCTATGGAAACGCCCATCAACATTCTGATAGTGGAAGATGAGGCCGTGCTGGCCATGGATTTGGGCGATTTACTCGAAGAAGAAGGCTATACCGTTATGGGCACGGCCAACAATGGGCCCGAAGCACTGAGTTTGCATCAGACAACCCGAATTGATTTAGCCCTGTGCGATATTCTCATCAAGGGGGAATGGGACGGGATCCAAACCGTCCAGCACCTGCTGGCCGAACGACCCATTCCCATCATTTTTCTGACGGCGATGACCGACCGGCTGACCCTTGAGCGAGCCATGAGCACTTACCCGGCGGCTTACCTGATCAAACCCGTCACCGTACCCGGCTTGCGGGCGGCCGTGGAACTGGCCCTGCGCAACTTTACCCGGCCCCCGCAAACCGGGCCGGACCTCCCCGTTCCTCAGGGGCCTGCTCAACAGGTCCGGGACGTAGCCGGGCAGGAAGCCATTTTGCAGATTGATGATGCCGTCTTTATCAAGCATAATTATCAATTCGTTAAAATCAGCCTTAACGACATCGAGTACCTGGAAGCCGATGGTGGCTATACGACCCTGGTAACGATCCTCCATCGCTATGCTCTTCGGCTGACGATTAGTCAGGTGCTAACGCGGCTCAACTTTCCCCGGCTGGTCCGCATTCATCGCTCCTACGCCGTTAATCTAAACCGAATCAGTACGTTCACCGAACGGGAGGTATCCCTCTCCACCAAGACCTTACCGTTGGGTCGGCTTTTCAAGCCTGACTTTTTGCGCCACTTTAACCTTCGATGAATTCGATGCGTGCTGGAACGTTGCTGCTGCTGTTGCTAACCGGGCTTTGTGGCTCGGCTCAACCGATGCAGCCGAGCCCACAGGAAACGAGCATTCGTCAGCGAATCGCCGGATTGCCCCCCGTTCAACGCTTCCCCTGGATCGATCAATATTGTCGATTACTCAATCAGCAGTCCCGGTTTTTGGAAGCAAGAAACCTGCTCCAAGACGCTTTAAACACGTCCCAACAAGCCCATCTGACGGCCTGGGAAGCGTACTTCAATCAACGCCTGGCCCATTTGGCCAGAACGGAAGGCAATCATCCCGTGGCGATTCAGCGCTATCTTCAGGCCCTCACGGGCTACCGGGCCATTCATCTCTATGATCAGCAGCAAATCGTCTGTCAGCGGATTAGTGGCGTGTACTTTGTGCTGGGAAATCAGACCCGGTACCGGGACTACTTCCGGCAATTTACCCAGCTCAACCGGCGCTATAACCAGTTACCGACCCGGGTAGCCAGCTTCTTCATTGAGATCGATAAATGGGATGGGCAGGGGCAGCTTGATTCGCTACTTTCGGTCGAAAAAAAAGTTCTGATGGTTTTGCAAATTAATCGCGACTGGGACGATTATTACAGTCTTCTGGATAATTATGGGACGTATTTGTCGGTGGCTGGTCGTTATCCCGAAGCCGAACAAGTGTTTCGTCGGTGTCTAACCTTTGGCCGTCAACAGGGCAACCGACGGCGTGAACTGTACGCCTATCTGCACCTACCTGTCCCCCTGCTGCATCTGAAGCGCATGAAGGAAGCCGAACGCTACGCCAAACTGGCACTGAACCGCATTGGGCGTGATCCGGAACGGAAAGAGGAACACCTGACGGAGGTCTATCAGGTATTGGCCCAGATTGCGAAAGCCAAAGGGGCCTATCGGCAGGCGCTGGCCTATGAGCAGTTACGCCATCAGGCATC
>JANPJE010000140.1:0-14664 GCA_031425355.1 Spirosoma sp.
GCGCGGCATTCCAACCGTAACAAGCGATCAGTCGGGTTTTGGTGATTTCATCATGCAAATTATGCGCGATTACGAAAACCGGGGCATTTACGTCATTAACCGGCGGACGCAGAATTTCAACGAAGCCGCCGACCAGTTAACTGACGTACTGTATCGGTTCGTCACGATGTCCCAGCGCGACCGTATTCAGCAGCGCAACCGGGTCGAAAGCATCGCCGACGTATTCGATTGGAGCAGCCTTCGCTCCTACTACGACACCGCCCATGATTTGGCTCTGAAACGGAAGAAGTTTTAAGTTATGACGTAAAGACGTATCGCGGGTGGAAACCCGCGATACGTCTTTACGTTGGAATATACTGACTTAATATCTGCTGTTGCCGATTATCCGGCAGGTGAAGCCGCTGCATTTCACGCTTCATTTTGTGGTAACTCACCGTTTGGTCATGAATTCGTTGCAGATTAAGCCAAAACTCAGCGGGTATGGCTAATGCTTCTTCTAAACCCAATGCCAGCCGAAGCGAAACATTCTTTTTCCCTTTCACAACCGCACTTATCATAGCGGCACTCACCTGAATTTTCTCAGCCATTTCGCGTTGCGTCATATTACGAATTTCCAATTCATCTGCCAGTACCTCTCCGGGATGCGTGGCGGTTGCTGCTACCAGCGATTTCCCATTCTTGTCGAGTATCATCAGTGATAATCTATTAAGTCGTCAATTTCAATAATTTCCAGCGTGCCGTTTTTTGTCCACTCAAACACAATCCGGTATTGTTTATTGACACGAACGGCATATTTGCCCGCTAAATCCCGTTTAAGTTCGTGTATATTCAGTCCTTTAATTGCCCGTAGCGTTGCCAGATTTGGAGTAGCCGCTAATTGACTGACAACTTTACGGTATTGCTTAAGAACTTCGCTGCTGAACGGTTGCTTACCAGTGAAGTTACCGGTGAACCAGTCCTCCAACTGCTGACACATAAAGAACAAAAAATCAACCATATTGGTTGATCCTCAACTCTATTCTCCAATGATTAAAATCGGCATCATCAACGTCTCAGATCGGGCCAGCGCGGGCATTTACGAGGACATTCCGGGAAAAGCTGTCGTTAGTTTTTTAACCGAATGGCTTAGCTGTGACTGGCAGCCGGTCTATCGCATTATCCCCGATGAGCAGGACCAACTCGAAGCCACACTGATTGAACTGGCTGACGCAGAAGGTTGCTGTTTAGTCGTGACCACAGGCGGCACCGGCCCGGCCCTCCGCGACGTAACACCCGAAGCAACCGAAGCCGTTTGCCAGAAAATGATGCCCGGTTTCGGCGAGTTGATGCGTCAGGAGAGCCTCAAATACGTACCAACGGCCATTTTATCCCGCCAGACTGCTGGTATCCGTAATCAGACACTTATTTTGAACCTCCCCGGTAAACCCAAAGCAATTGGGCAATGCCTGTCGGTAGTATTTCCCGCCATTCCCTACTGCATCGACCTTATCGGCGGCCCATTTCTAACGACGCATGAAGACAAAATGACCGTGTTCAGGCCGAAAAGCTGAGATTAAATGAGGTTTAAAATTAAATTTCTTTCTCATACATTACGAGTGATAAAACTACAAGAAAACCAATCAAATTAAGTACTCCTATTTGCTTGGATGATTTATCAGTTAGTAAATAAACACTTACAGATAAGTGGATTGGAAGCATATAGTAATTTCCAAAAAACTCCAATGTTCTGATTTCGCCTATCATGTTAGAACTTCGAAAAACATTCAATGTCCAAAACACGTAGCAAAGCGAGAGCACAGCAACATTCACCAACAAAATTATGCCTAAGTACTTCACATATTTTCTCATATTCAGTTCTAAAAATCGTAAAACACTCACCCTGGAAAGCTCACCTTACCCATCGAGACCGTTGGGACGCCCTGCCGGTTGCCGAACGATGTTGTTCCCCCAACTAAACTCTCATTCGCCAAAACAGCGAACAGAACGGCTTCTTTGGCGTCGCCGTTGATGCCGAGTTCGTTGGTGCGGCCAAAGGTGCATTTTGGTAGTAATATCTGTAATCGGCTGGTTAGTTCGGGGTTGTGTGCTCCGCCCCCGCTCATGTAGATCCGGTACGTTTCGCCGGAACGCATCACGCGCCCGATGGCGTCGGCAATGGTGTCGGCACTGAACTGGACGAGCGTTGCCATCAGGTCGGCGGGGGGCAGGTTTGTTGTTTGGCTACGCGTCTGTGCTTCGTCAACGTATTGACCGTTAAACACTTCGGGGCCAGTTGTTTTCGGGAAAGAGGCATCGAAAAACGGATTCGTTTTCAATGCCCGAAGCAGGTCGGTATTTACCTGACCCTGAGCAGCCAGTTTACCATCTTCATCATAGGCTTTGTTCAGAAATTTTCGGGCGTAGGCGTCTAAGAGTGTATTGCCCGGACCCGTATCCGTAGTAAAAACGTTGCTGGCATCGCCATTGGCGGGTAGATACGTGAAGTTGGCGATACCGCCCATATTGAGCAGAATGCGGTTCTCGCCTTTTTCAGAGAACATGAAATAATCGCCGTAAACGGCCAATGGAGCACCTTCGCCCCCATGCGCTACGTGTTTCTGACGGAAATCGCTGAATGTAATGATCCCTGTTACAGCCGCAATATGGTCGCCGTCGCCAATTTGAAGCGTAGCATTTGGGAACGAGTCGCGCTGGTGCTGACTTTTGGGAGCGTGGTAAACGGTTTGGCCGTGACTGGCAACAATATCTACCGCGCTGGGGTCAATATTCCAGTCGCGTAAACAGTCGAGAATCATTTGGCCGTGCAGCCGCCCGATGTATGGATTCAGCAAACAGAGTTTTTCGAATTCGATGTGTGTTTTTGCGAAAATGGTCCGGATCTCCGCTTTCAGGTTATCATGATACGGCACCGTAGCGAAGCGTTCGAGCGTGACGGCGGTATCGGGTCCACTCCCCGAAATACGGCAAAGGGCTACGTCGAGACCATCGAGCGATGTGCCGGACATAAGACCAATGATTCGGCGTTTGGGCTTTTGGGCAATCGAATAAAGGTGCTGAATTTGCGGATTCATGGTAGATTTATGGGTCTCTGTTTGTGGTTTACCGTTAATTTGTAGCCGGATTGCTGACCATTATGGCCGTAAACTACCGAAAACAGTGAACCATAAACCGATTACCGAATGGATTTTTGGGGTGACGAGCAATTTTCTTTTTTTGAAAGCATTTTGTTTTCAGCGATAGGCCAACCGGTTCAGGTTATTGAAACGCAGTTTTTATCCGGGGGCAATATCAATACATCGGCCCAGGTGTTTTCGTCGGAAGGTGTTTTTTTTGTCAAATGGAATCAGATGGAGCAGGCCCCCGGCGAACAATCCGATATGTTTGCTCAGGAAGCCAAAGGCCTTAATTTACTTCGCCGGACCGATGCGCTGCACATTCCGCAGGTGATCGGACATGGGCACCTCTTAGACAAGTCGTACCTGATTCTTGAATACGTTGATCCCGGCAAACCTGCCAACGACTATTGGGAAACGCTTGGGCAATCGCTGGCGGTACTTCATTCGCATACGCAACCTCTGTTCGGCCTTGATTTCGATAATTACATTGGCGCATTACCGCAAAGCAATACGTTGACGACGAACGGATTAGATTTTTTCTTCGAGCATCGGCTACTGCCCCAGGCTGGTTTAGCGTTTTATAAAGATCTGTTGTCCAAATCAACCTACAATGCGCTCTTTCGGCTTCGAAATCGCTTACCCGACCTGATTCCGAACGAGCGTCCTGCGTTGCTTCACGGCGATTTATGGTCGGGCAACGTACTGGTAAATGAAGATGGCCAGCCCGCCCTGGTTGACCCGGCGGTTTATTATGGCTTCCGCGAGGCTGAACTGGCTTTCACCAAATTATTCGCGGGTTTCGACGACCGCTTTTACGATGCTTATCACGAAGCATTCCCACTCCAAGATGGTTTCGAGGAGCGCGTCGCCATCTATAATCTGTATCCGCTACTCGTCCATGTGAATCTGTTTGGCTCCGGTTACGTTAGTGGCGTAGAACGAATATTGAAACAGTTTTAATGAGTTAGCACGTAGATAGCGCGGGAACTACATCTCTGTCAGCTACTTGCTAATTGTTTTTTATGGAAATTACTTCTTTCGAGCAGTTCGAGTTAAACCGGCAGTTGCTCAATGCCGTGGCCGAACTCGGTTATACAGAGCCGACCCCTATTCAGAAACAAACAATTCCGCTGAGTCTGGAAAACCACGACGTACTGGGCATTGCCCAAACCGGTACCGGGAAAACGGCGGCTTACCTGTTACCACTTCTGATGAAAATCAAGTACGCACAGGGGTCGAACCCACGTGCGTTGATTCTGGCTCCGACGCGTGAACTGGTTATGCAGATCAATGAAGCGATTAGCGAATTAGGCAAATACACGGACCTGCGTCACCTTTCTCTTTTTGGTGGCCTCGGCCCAAAAACGCAGATTGAAACCCTTCGGAAAGGGGTCGATATTCTGGTGGCAACCCCTGGTCGTTTTATGGATTTGTACCGACTGGGCGAGATTGTGACGAAAGATATTCGCACGATGGTGATGGATGAAGCCGATAAAATGATGGATATGGGGTTCATGCCCCAGATCAGGTCTATTCTTGAAGTCATTCCGAGCAAGCGCCAGAATCTGCTGTTTTCGGCTACGTTCGGGGGACGGGTTGAGCGACTATCCGGCGAATTTCTGGAGGCTCCGATTAAGGTGGAAGTGACGCCCCAGGCATCGACGGCGGAGATGGTCAGTCAGGTGATTTACGAGACACCGAACTTCCGTACGAAAATTAATCTGCTGGATTATCTGATTAGTAACGACACCTTCCAGCGGGTCATTATTTTTACCCGCACGAAGGGAAACGCCGATAATATTTACAAATTTCTGGCGCGGAAAGTAGTCGAAACGGCTCAGGTACGGGTCATTCACGCCAACAAAGGGCAGAATACGCGTATCAACGCCATGGATGCCTTTAAGGAAGGCAATGTTCAGGTGTTGGTGGCAACAGACGTAGCGTCGAGAGGTATTGACGTGGCCGAAGTGAGCCACGTCATCAACTTTGACCTCCCGCTGATTTACGAAGATTACGTTCACCGCATTGGCCGGACGGGACGCGCAAACCACACGGGCGAGGCTATTACGTTTCTGACAATGGCCGAAGAATACCACGTTCAGAAAATCGAGCGAATCATCCGCATGACCATTCCGCGCTTACCGCTTCCTGCGGTGGTTGAGGTCGTTGAAACGCCTTTTGATGAGCAACAGGCGATGCTGCGCGAAATTGACGAGCAGCGACGCAAGGACGACCCAACATTTTTGGGTGCTTTTCATGAGAAGAAGGGCAAGAACGCTGCCACTGGCAAAGGGCGACTGAAAGGCAAAGCCAAACTGCCGGGTGCGACAAAAACTACATCGCCGGGTGGAGCAACACGTCCGGGTGGGTTCACGCGCAAATACGGTGGATCGGTCGTTAATAAATCCGGTGGGGCTAAGCGGTCCGGGCCACGCGGGGGACGTCGGTAGTCGATAGAAAATGTACTAACTTGGATTCCCATTTCGTTCTATCGAGACAAAACCCCTGGTACAGTACTTTCTATGAGCGTTCGGATCAATCTGATACAGTGGACTTTAGTTGTGTTACCTTTTTTGGCGGCAGCCCAACCAAAGCAACTTATTATATCGGCGCGTTCGGGCGATTCGGTGCGCCAAAACCGTGCCACCCAAACCCCTGTTGAATCGGCTACAGTTGCAAGCTCTGCCGAATCGACGGCTTCTGATGCGACAGAAACGCTGACCGGACCGGTAAATACGCTTCCATTATTTGGCGAACGGCCAAAGACAACGGCGCAGATTGACGAGGAAATTCATTTTTTGAACGACTGCGACCGTAATTTCGCCACACGAACCGAAGCCAGCGACTTTTTTGCGGCCCGTGGCTGGGATTACGTTGCTGATGGCCAGTTGGATACGGCTGCCTATCGCTTCAATTTGTCGTGGTTGCTCAATAGCCAGAATCCCGATGCCTATTGGGGGTTGGGCGTCGTATCTTACCAGAAAAATCAATTACCGACTGCCATTCGGATGCTGAAAAAAGGGCTGACGGTTGCTGACAGTAATACCGTGTTACTGACTGATTTAGCAACAGTGGAGATTAAGTATTATCAGGAAAAACCGAATAGTGATTTATTGACTGAAGCCGAAGGATATCTGCAACGGGCAGTATCAATCAATTCGGCCAGCGCGCCCGCCTGTCAGAAATTGTCTGTCGTTTCATTTCTCAAAGCCGACTACCCAAAAGCGTGGGATTATTTTCATCAGGCCCGCAACCTCGATCTGTCTGTTATTGACTTAGGCTATCTCAACGAGTTACTGGCCAAACACCCCGATCCGAAAGGCGTGTTTAAGTGAGTTTTCCATAACAATTCCTAATTCTCCGTTTCCTCTTCCTGCACCACTTTTTCCTTCGCCCGTTCGTAAGTCACTTTACCTTTTTCGTCCCACTCAGTGATCGTATAGGGCTGAAAGTCTGCCTCCCACTGATCGGTGGCATGTTGAGTGAGTTTCCGGCGCAACCGTCGGCCGCTGGCATTGACCGGGTAAAATTCCGTCCAGCGGCCCACTTTCACCCCATTATCATATTTCCCTTCTTCGGCGATTAATCCATTTTCGTAAAAAGCTGTGTAGGAGCCTTTTACTTTGCCATGTTCTACTGGGATAATCTCCTTTATTTTACGATGGGTGGAATCATGAAAGACCAGCCGCGACTCTGCCGGGACACCCTGATGCCAGCGGGTTTTATCAACCAGCATAAATTTGCTGTCGTACTTTTCCCAGCGACCATCTTTCATCCCGGCATAATAGTATCCCTCTTCCACTAAATCGCCGTTCTGATAGCGTTTATAAGGCCCATGCATCAATAAGCCCGTCCCTTCGTCTTTCACAATTGAACTCGTTACGCGGGCCGACTTCGGATAGTAGCGGTACACCTCCCGAACGTAGGGCAACGGCTTAGCTGCGTCATTGTCGCGCAGGACATAAAATTCTTCCACAACGGTTCGGTCGCCACTACCAAACTTGGTGTACGATTTGACCATTGACAGACCCTCATACTCCGTTTTCGAGAGCTTTTGTTTACTTTTTCGATCAGTCTTTATTTTTTTTAGTTGCTTGACTTTCAAGCCCAGATCAGGCATGATCCCAGCGATGTACGCGTCTTTCTGTTCTTTTAGGGACGCCATACTGGGTAGCCCAAGTGTTGTCAGCGAAGCCGGACCAGATGCGCCTGATGGAGCCAGAACCGGCTTTGACGCCGTTGTTAGCGATGCCGGAGCCGATATAGCCGGTTGTGCCCGCAGAGCGGGTACGAGAAGGCCGGTAAGTAATAAGAGTATAATCTGTTGTTTCAAGTCTGGAGCAAACATGGCATTAGCAAACGATTGGTGCCTGAAGTTTGTTAGTTTTGCAACGCTGTTTAAAGCGATATTATTTTATTCAACTACCCGCCAACCTTCCTGGCAGTACGTATTATACTCAATTCCCGTGGAAAAACACGCTCGCATTTATGTTGCCGGACACCGGGGTATGGTCGGTTCGGCTCTTGTTCGTAAACTTCAGACTGAAGGCTACACCAATTTAATTACCCGCACTTCTTCGGAACTTGATTTACGCAGTCAGGCTGCGGTTTCCGAATTTTTTGAGCAGGAACGCCCCGATTATGTGTTTCTGGCTGCAGCCAAAGTAGGTGGCATTTTGGCCAATAATATTTATCGGGCCGAATTTCTCTACGATAACCTGCTTATTGAGGCAAACGTCATTCACAGTGCCCACCAAACGGGCGTTCAGAAGTTGCTGTTTCTGGGGTCGTCGTGCATATACCCGAAACTGGCTCCGCAACCACTCAAAGAGGAATATTTGTTGAGTGGCTATCTTGAAGAAACAAACGAGCCGTATGCCATCGCCAAAATTACCGGCATTAAGCTTTGCGAAGCGTATCGGAGTCAGTACGGCTGTAATTTTATTTCGGCAATGCCAACCAATTTATACGGGCCGAACGACAACTACGACTTGCAAGGCTCGCACGTACTCCCGGCTCTGATTCGGAAGTTTCACGAAGCTAAGGTTAATGGTCAGCCCACTGTGGAAGTCTGGGGAACGGGTTCACCAAAACGCGAATTTCTTCATGCTGACGATCTGGCGGATGCTTGCTTTTTTCTGATGGAAAATTACAACGACGACTTATTCGTCAACATTGGAACAGGCGAAGACGTTACCATCCGGGAAGTAGCCGAATTGATACAGGAAATTGTTGGTTTCACGGGCGAACTTCGCTGGAATACCGACAAACCTGATGGTACACCCCGCAAACTGATGGATGTTTCACGGCTTAATACGCTTGGCTGGAAACACACCACTGACTTAAAACAGGGTCTCGAACGTACCTACCAGGATTTTCTGGCGAACGAGGTTTTGTATGTTGAATAATACTATGTGAAGGGAGTGGAGCAAGCGCAATCGGGTTATCGTAAACCCTACCATCTATTCTTACTTCACTCCCTTCACACCAAATACTGTTTCTACAATTTCTTCGCCGGATTGCCGAACACGGTGACTCCCGCATCAACATTTTCGACAACGACCGAGCCAGCCCCGATTCGGGCGTTTTTGCCAATGGTTACCCCCGCTACGACCGTTACTCCGGAACCGATAAAAGCCCCTTCTTCAACCGTTACGTTACTGTTTATCAGGCTACCGGTACCCACCTGAACATAGTCGCCGAGTTTAGCGCGACTTTCAATAATTGCACCCGACTG
The DNA here is from genome assembly GCA_031425355.1 of Spirosoma sp. Lineage (GTDB taxonomy): Bacteria > Bacteroidota > Bacteroidia > Cytophagales > Spirosomataceae > Spirosoma. The sequence goes on from JANPJE010000140.1 coordinate 8,854, forward strand.
AATAACGCAGTGCTGACCAACCTCTGCAAACGGATTCACAACCGCGCGGGCAGCAATCAGGTTACCATGCCCGATGGTAGCGAGCGCAGAGACCGTAGCTGTATCGTGAATTGCATTGACTGGCTGCACCTTGCGCCGTTCGTTCAGCATCTTCACCAACCGCTTGCGAACACGCCCATCACCGATGGCGACAAATGCTTCGCACTTTTGGCCAACCAGTTTCAAAAAGCCATCATCGTCGGTTTCTCCCAACACTGATACGTCACTAAATTCCTTTCCGTGGAGGCTTTTGTCATCATCCAACAGACCATACACCACTACGTTGTTGCGTTGAAACAGGTCCAGAGCCGTGAGACCCAAGCTCCCGGCACCGAAAATAAGCACTGGATTATTCATTTATGCTGGTTTTGTTAAGTCAATGTGAACCGATTTGTCTATAGCCGTATAATATTGGCAATTTGGTAACAATGTGGTAAATACTACTTCACTTCTGGACGTTAGCTTCGTTCATGAAATTAAGTACGCAGTTCCGAACGATTGTTTTGTCTGATATTCACTTAGGTACGGCTGGTTCGAAAGCCAAAGAAGCTACTGAATTCCTGCGTAATTACTCCTGTCAGAAGCTGATTCTTAACGGCGACATCATCGACGGCTGGCAACTAAAGCAATACGGAACCTGGAAAAAGAAACACACCGCCTTTTTTAAAACGGTTTTAAAACAAATCGTTCATTATGATACCAAAGTTATTTACCTGCGCGGCAATCACGACGATTTTCTGGATCAGGTGATGCCCCTCAAAGTAGGTAAAAATTTTTCCATTCGTAAAGATTACACGCTGACTTCAGGCTCCAAAAAATTCTACGTTACGCACGGCGATGTATTTGATTCTATCACATCACAGATGAAATGGCTGGCCTATCTGGGCGACGTGGGCTACACGTTTCTACTCTGGGTCAACAAGTTTTATAATCACTACCGCACCTGGCGGGGATTGCCCTACTATTCGCTATCACAACAGGTTAAATCCCGTATAAAGCAGGCCGTTAGTTATATATCAGACTACGAGCAGAAGTTAACCGAGCTGGCCCGCGCCCGTAGTTGCGATGGGGTCATTTGCGGCCATATCCATCAGCCCGCTATCCGTAATATCGACGGAATTATTTACATGAATTCCGGAGATTGGGTCGAGTCGCTTAGTGCGCTGGTTGAGGACCATAGCGGGAACTGGAGTCTGCTTTATTACACGTCCGATTTAGACGACGACGAAGTTAATTCGATAAAGCCCCCGGCAAACCAGTTGATAACCAATACTACCTTATCAACCCAGATTCATTAATTTCTCTATCATGCGTGTTTTATTCTTGGTACAGGGTGAAGGTCGGGGCCACTTAACTCAAGCCTTATCGCTGGCACAGATTTTAAAAATGGCTGGCCACGAAGTGCTTGGGGCACTGGTTGGCGTAACGCCCGAGCGGGGTGTTCCGACATTTTTCAGCGAGAAATTTGACGCACCCATTACGCCCGTATTTAGTCCGGGTCTGGTATACAATGCAGGCACAAACGCGCTGGAACCGTTTAGGACTACGATCAATGCCATTCGGACAATACGCCCGTTTTGGCGAAGCCTGAAACAGGTTCGCGACCAGATTGAAGCCCAGCGGCCAGACGTAGTTGTTAATTTCTACGAAATGCTTGGCGGGATGACCTACGCTTTGCTACGTCCGTCGGTCCCGATGGTGTGTATTGCCCATCAGTATATGGCTTTCCACCCCAATTTTCAGCGGCCCAAAGGACAATGGCTTTACGAACAGGCGTTTAAACTCAACACACATTTAACGTGCTTCGGCGCACAGGCATTGCTCGCCCTTTCATTCGACAAGCAACCCGACGAACCGCGCAGACGGCTACGTATCGTGCCACCCCTTCTGCGTCAGGAAGTGACTGAATTAAAGCCTGTTGCAGGTGAGTCGCTGCTTGCTTATGTTACGCAATCAGGCCTCAGAAGTGAATTAGTGAAAGCACATCAACAGCAGCCGACTGTTCGGATGGACGCCTTCCACGCCAATGCAACCGGCCCAAATGAGGTAGTTGATGACACGCTTACGTACCACGCCATCGACGGGAAGCGTTTTCTGGAATTTATGGCCCGTTGCAGGGCTGTTGTTACCACAGCGGGTTTTGAGTCAGTTTGCGAAGCGGCTTATCTGGGCAAACCGGCTCTTATGATTCCGCAGCCCAATCATTTCGAGCAGGCTTGTAACGCCATAGACGGGCAACGGGCCGGAGTTGGCATTGCATCGGACAATTTCGATTTAGACCAACTGCTAAACTACATTCCGCGACACGACGCGCAGCTAAGCGAGCGGTTTCGGGCGTGGCACGCACAAGGTTACTTTCTGTTTTTGGGGGCTTTAAACAGGGCTGCTACGCCAACAAGCAAACCATCGTCAGGTGGCTTCTTCTGGACACGCGTCCGCCATTTATTACGATCATAACTGATACAGAAACTGTAGTGGATCAGGGTATTGAAACACGTAATTCGTTGCCTTAATCACTTTTTCAGGCGAAATGACTTTGTAAGCGACCGGTTCTTCGGGATTGACAAATGTGGGCAGTTCATACCCAAATTCAGCACAGCTTTTCCGGTAAATAGCTTCGCGTGTCGGGTGTTCCGGTGCAACGGCGTTGAATACACCGGTGATTTCCTGCTGAATTATGGCGTCCAGCACGTTCACAGCATCATTGCGATGAATATAATTTACAGGAACGGCCCCACTGTCTACGATTCGACCGGCAACGTACTTGCCCGGAATACGATCGTATCCCATTAAGCCAGCGCAACGTAACACCGTTATTCGTCGGTCGGGGCCAAGTTGCTGAATAAGTTGTTCAGCCTGCACTAAGCCGGGTGATGCTGATTCTTTGGGTATTGTAACATCTTCCTCAACAACTACCCGATTCTGTTCTGGATAGACTGACGTTGAACTGACATAAATAACATGCTCCACCTGTGACTGACGTATCGCGTCAACCAGATGTTGGATTTGTTGTGGATGAAAGGCGGCACCCATTTTCCCGGCCTTCGGCGGAATATTAATAATTAGTATGTTGGCTTGCAGTACGGATGCCAAATCGCCAGCGGGTTCGGGATTTAGGCTTAGTGCGTAGGCATCTATTCCTTTCTGGTGTAGCAAAGCTGCTTTTTGAACCGATGTTGTGCTACCTTTTACGCTATATCCTTCACGCACAAGCTGTTCGGCCAGTGGTAGCCCTAACCAGCCACAACCGATAATTGATACAATTTTCTGGTTCATCAGAACGTAATACCGAAGCTAAGCGTCCGCAAGTCAGGCCCTTTACCAACCTGAAAGACCGGATTTAAGTCATACTTCACAAACAAATTGGTTTTCAGGACGCCAACATGCCCAACCAATCCATAGCGTAAATCATTCAGGTAGAAATTCGAGTGATTACGGTCTCTATCGTTGTTCATTCGTTTGATTTTGCTGTAACTATCGAGCCGGTAGCCTACGAAACCGCCAAGTCCAAGGTGAAATACTTTTCGACCAGATGCATTGTAAAAGCTCACACGCGGTACAACAGGCAGTTGCAAGGCGAATGTGGTTAGTTTACTCTTTTTTAATTCTTCAGTAGCTGAATTAAACTCCACTTGCGACAAGCCTTTTGTTGCAATAACATTGTTCTCAAACATATAATTATTCCAGGAACCTTCAAGTGCGTAGTAAAGGCTCAAGCGGACACGTTTGCCGTTAATCAGTGTTGGTCTTTGTGCGAAAGCGATGGCGAAATAGCGGGAACCTAATGGTCTCGTATTGTATAAATCTTCCGGATAACCCGATTGGGCAGATTGGGTCAAGAAAGCGTTTAAGCCAATCTGAAAATCTACACTACGTGCCCATGAGGAGATACTTCGTCGGCTGGTCGTCTGCGTGTAATCGCGTCTGCTCTTTGCTGAGTCAGAGCGCGTTGTGTCACCTTTGCTGTTAATAACAATTGTAACGCCGTCTTTTTTCCTTGTAACGACCAACACCGTATCTTTCAGAAAGCGATCTCCGTTCTGTGAAATAGCCGTTTCGCCACCCGGTACCGAATCGAGTTTCATACCCATCTCCCGCACGATTTTATTCAAATCATAATTCGATAACGCTTGAATGCCTGCCTTATCCGGCGCGTAGATGACCATGCGGGTTCGGTTCGCAAACCGAATCACTAAGGAATCTACCGGATGCGCCAATGCAGCCCGTCCGTCTGTTACTATAATTAATCCTATAAGTGCCGTAGCGACTATCTGAAGGAAACTATTCATTGTTTTACTGATTTATCTTTATCGAAACTATGTTTCAGGCCGTTATAAGCCCTGCCAAGCAGGCTGCTTTCTACATCGGCTTTATTGCCCCGTGCAAATATGTCTCCCTGCTTAATTCGCTTGACCTGTTGCCAAAGGACCCCTCCTTTAGTTGCCTTTTCAAGTTTATCATTCACTGCCACCATTGGCTTTTCGTCCAATGATGTCTTCGCTACTTGCCGAGCGGCAATCAATGCTTCAGGCTCGGCAATCGTGACTATCAAAACACGCTCAACAGCCGTGTTTGGTTGTACAACGGTCTGCTTGTCCTCAGCCAGTTGTGTAGCTGGTTGATTGAGGGGCGTCAGATCATTCGACGCTACTACATCGGAATTTGACTTGTTCTCGCTCGGTTCCGTTGGTGTCACCGTAAGTTCGCTTTTATCTTGCCGATCTGATTTGCTCACTTTATCGATGCTTACGGATTTAGGCTCATTTATTGCCTTTGGTAAATCCGATGATTCATTAGCCAAAGTGGATGGCTCGGTAGTTGCATTTTGCCCGGCCAAAGCGGGTTCGTTATCAGTTGGCATGGGTGCCGACAGTTCACCTCCTACCTGCTTCTCGACAGGCTTTTGTTGATTAGAACGCGTTGGTCGATTTGTGGCGACCGGCGTTTTCATCTCGGTTGATGGCCAATAGAGCCAACCGAATAAACACATCAGCACTAAGCAAGCGGCAATGGCCATATAGTGTTGTATGGTTGGGTTGCGCCAGATTATGACACGAGCCTCTGGTACATTCTGGCCCATTCTGGCTTGCAACCGTTCAAAACCGCCAGGGCTAACCGGCAATGACGTATTGCTTAGCTTTCGGGCAAACAGGTCATCGATTGGCGTTTTTTCTGTATGTTTTTTCATAGGTTTCGACACGAACGGTTCGTATTTCCTGCTCCATTTTTTTTAGATTCGATTTCAGCATCATTCGGGCGCGACTCAATTGAGATTTTGATGTGCCCTCAGAAATGCTCAGCATCTCAGCGATTTCAGCATGGGGATATCCCTCAATAGCATATAAATTAAATACTGTCCGGTATCCATCGGGTAGTTGGTTGACCAGCCGAAGCAGGTCATTTTCATTGACTGCCGTGTCTGCCCATTCATAATCGGGTTCAACAGTAACCTCTTCCAATGGTAACTCATGCCGCCACTGTTTTGCTTTTCGCAAGAACATCAGCGATTCTGTTACCATGATACGTCGTACCCAGCCCTCAAAACTACCTTCTTCCCGAAACTGGTCAATCTTTTCAAATACCCGCATAAAACCGTCCAGCATAACCTCTTCGGCATCTGCGCGATTAGCGCAGTAACGGGTGCATACGGCCAGCATTTTACCAGCAAACCGATCATATACGACTTTATGTGCGCGGCTTTCGCCCCGCTTTAACGCGGTTATTAGCTGCGCTTCTGTCGTAAAAAACGGTATAATTCGAAGCATATTGGCC
>JANPJE010000141.1:0-12093 GCA_031425355.1 Spirosoma sp.
CTACAATAAAGTATTTGGCTATTATCTGGAAGTTACTCACGCCCATAAAAACCGCGTGCCCGACGACTGGATTCGGAAGCAGACACTTGTCAATGCCGAACGGTACATCACGCCCGAACTCAAGGAATACGAAGAGAAAATTCTGAATGCCGAAGAGCAGATTTATCAGATCGAAGCCCGGATTTTCAACGAAATGGTGCTGGCGGCTGGCGAGTACGTCGGGGCCATTCAGCAGAACGCCCGCGTACTGTCGGTGCTGGACGTACTGGCTTCGTTTGCGCGGGTAGCCGTTAAAAGCAAGTACGTTCGTCCGCAGATTAATGAAGGTAAAGTGCTGAATATCAAAGATGGTCGGCACGCGGTAATCGAACAGCAACTACCGCCGGGGGAGCATTATATTCCGAACGATATTTTCTTAGACGACGAAACCCAGCAGATTATCATCATTACCGGGCCAAACATGGCGGGTAAATCGGCTCTGTTGCGGCAAACGGCTCTGATCGTTCTGATGGCGCAGTCAGGGAGTTTCGTACCGGCATCGTCGGCAGAGATTGGCATCGTCGATAAGATTTTTACGCGTGTTGGCGCGTCGGACAATCTCTCGCGGGGCGAAAGTACGTTCATGGTCGAGATGACCGAAACGGCCAGCATTCTCAACAACCTCAGCGAACGCAGCTTAGTATTGATGGATGAAATCGGGCGGGGTACGAGTACGTACGATGGCGTTTCGATTGCGTGGGCCATCGCCGAATACCTCCACAACAAAACCGACTGCCGCCCCAAAACGCTGTTTGCTACGCACTACCACGAACTCAACGACCTTGCCGCCGACAATTCGCGTATCAAAAATTACAACGTGTCGGTGAAGGAGATGGGCAACAAAGTGATCTTTCTTCGGAAGTTGAAGGAAGGCGGTTCGGAGCACAGTTTCGGCATTCACGTAGCGCAGATGGCCGGTATGCCCGCCCAGATTGTGAACCGCGCCACCGAGATTCTGACGCAATTGGAAGCATCGCACGGGCGCGAAGACAACCAGGAAAAAATTCGGCTGGCAGTTCCTCAAGAACGGGAACTGGCCCTCCGCATCATCGAATCCGGCGACCCGAAATCCGAAGCTATCAAAGAAAAACTACGCGCCATCGACATAAACCGGCTAACACCCATCGAAGCGTTACTGAGGCTTAACGAGTTGCTAAAAATGGCAGAGTGATGAAAAGTGAAACGTTTACTTTTGATAAAAATGGGTATTTGTTTCAGTACAACGTTATACCGAAAGGAATTATCGAACTACACGTTAGCTATGGAAATCAATGATAAACTCGAAATACAGATTTTTGCTTGAACAGGTGAAGCGAATGAATGAAGCAATACGTCGGCACACGAGAGCCGATGATGCCAATGCGTTCATGCTTGAACAATTTCAGGAAATGAAAACACGGCTTACTACCGAATTGCAGGGCTTGTTGTCTCAGGCTACAGAAACACGCTGGCAGGTGGCCGCTTAACATTAACAAAGTAAACAACAAACAACATGGAGCTAAACGCATTAACCGCCCCGCTCACGGTGCATGAAATTGAGTGGCGGGTGCAGAGTCAGACCAAAGACGGTCAGAAAATCGTTGTCGTGCCGTATATCACCAACCGTTGTGTGATGCAACGCTTCGACGACCAGTTTGGCTGGGCGGGCTGGCAAAACGAGATCAAAGAAATTGAAGGTGGTTTTCTGTGTACGATTACGGCGGTGCTGCCCGGTGGCGAAATGGTGCGAAAAACGGACGGTGCCAGCCGCACAAACGTAGAGCCGGTGAAAGGCGGAATCAGCGATGCCATGAAACGGTGCGCTGTACAATTCGGTCTGGGCCGGGCTTTATATGACTTCCCGAAAGTGCTTATCGAAACGACTGATAAATACATTCCCAACTGGGCCGCGCCATTGCTGGATAAAATGGTAGAAAAACTCAACGCGGGCGGTATCGTGCGTGACGTAGTGGTGCTCAAACCCGAACACGCGAAACCGGCGGTGAAGGCGGGGTAAGGCGGTTTACGGTTTGTCGTTTGTGGTTGGCTGACGCAAGAGTGTTTATGCGTCAGCCAACTACAAACGACAAACCGCAGACGGTCTTACACGGGTTTCGGATGCGGAGGGGTAAAATGGATACTTTCCTTCTTTACCTGTTGAATCCTATTCCCTGCCCTATGAATCACATTCAACGTCTGTTTCTGGTCGTTTTTCTTGTGCTTTCGGGTCAGCAGTTGCTGGCTCAGCGCACGTTTACCAACCCAATAAAATCGTCCGGTCCCGACCCGTGGGTGCTGCAAAAAGGTGGTTGGTATTACTACATGAACACCACCGGCAGCAACCTTACCTTGTGGCGGACCCGGAACATGGCCGACCTCGCTACTGCCGAAAGCAAAGTCATTTACACGCCACCCGCCGGGCAACCGTATTCCAAAGAACTGTGGGCACCCGAAATTCATTCGTTAAAAAGTGATCAGGGAGATACTCGCTGGTACATCTACTTCTCCGCCGACTCTCTCAATAATCTCTCCCACCGGGTTTGGGTCATCGAAAACCCGTCACCCGATCCCATGCAGGGCGAATGGACGATGAAAGGCAAAATCGGTGATAAAGGCAATCACTGGGAAATTGATATGTCGGTTGGCGAGTACAATGGGCAGCTTTATGCGTCCTGGTCGGGATGGGAAGGCCCCGCCAACGGGCGGCAGGATATTTACATCGCCAAACTCAAAAACCCCTGGACCATCGACGGCGACCGCGTTAAGATTTCGCAGCCCGACCAGCCTTGGGAGCAACACGGCGACGTACCGAAGGAGTGGCAGAAGAATGGCGAAGTTCCTAAGATATACGTTAACGAAGGCCCGGAATTTCTGCGCCATGATGATAAACTATTCATCGTTTACTCGGCCAATGCCTGTTGGCTCGATTACTGTTTAGGCCTGCTCACGTATAACGGGAAAGGTGATTTGCTCGACCCTAAAAACTGGGTCAAGAGTGCGGGTCCGGTGTTTAGGCAGGCCCCAGAAAATGGTGTGTGGGCACCCGGTCACGGTGGATTTTTCCGGTCGGCAGACCGCAACGGCGAACCGGGTAAACAGGACTGGATGATCTATCACGCAAATCCATCAGCGACAGATGGTTGCGGCAACAAACGGGCTCCTCACATTCAGCCGTTTACGTGGAATGCCGACGGCTCACCTAATTTCGGCAAACCCGCTCCCAAAACACCTATGGCCGTGCCCGCTGATGAATAAATCAGGAATCGTGAACATCATTACCCAGCTATATAATCCAATAATCCCAATTCATTTATTATGAAGCGTTTTTCGTTTTTAGTACTTCTTTTCGTTTCCACTTTTGCTCTGGCCCAGCAAAATGCCGGCATTAGCCGCTGGTCGGCAGCCAAGGCCAATGCCTGGTATGCTAAAGAGCCTTTTCTGGTGGGCGCCAACTACGCACCCGCCAATGCCATAAATGAGTTGGAAATGTTCCAGGCTGAGAGTTTCGATCCGGCTACGATTGATAAGGAACTGGCAATGGCCGAAAGTCTGGGTATGAATACCATGCGGGTTTTTCTGCACGATCTGCTTTGGCAGGACCCGGCAGGATTCACCAAACGGCTCGACCAGTTTTTAACGATCTGTGCCAAACACAAGATTCGCCCGATGCTGGTTTTGTTCGATTCCTGCTGGGACCCCTTGCCGAAATTAGGCAAACAGAAGGACCCAACACCGGGCATTCATAACTCGGGCTGGCTACAAAGTCCCGGTGCCGATGCCCTCTCGGACGTATCGCAGTATCCGCGTCTGGAGGCTTATGTGAAAGGCGTTGTGGGAGCCTTTAAAAACGATAAGCGAATTCTGTCGTGGGATATGTGGAATGAACCTGACAATGCCAATGACAATAGCTACGGGCAGAATCATACCATAAAAACCGAACTGTCCAAGGAGCGGAAGATAGCCATCATAACCAGTTTGCTTCCTTCCGTATTTCAATGGTCACGGGCTGCGGGAGCTACCCAGCCCCTTACATCCGGCGTCTGGATTTATCGCACCCCCGCCGACTGGCAGGATTCGGCAAAGTGGTCGCCGATGGAGAAAGTGCAGTTTGAGAACTCCGACATCATTACGTTTCACCAGTATTCGAGTCCGGAAGCGCTGGAAAAAGTGATTCCTGCGTTGCAAACGTTTGGCCGACCGATTATTTGTACCGAATACATGGCACGGGGTGTTGCCAGCAAGTTTCAGTCGCATCTTCCAATCGCTAAGAAAGCGAAGATTGGTATGATCAACTGGGGTTTTGTCGCTGGAAAAACGCAGACGTTCCTTCCGTGGGATAGCTGGCAGAAACCTTATGTAGACGGGCGTGAACCGGCGATCTGGTTTCACGAAGTCTTCAAGCAGGATGGAACCCCCGTCGATCCGGCAGAAACGGCGGCTATCAAACAGGCTACGGGCAGATAAATACAGAAATTCGCCGGAATATGTAAAAGAATGTTCCGGCGAATCATCTGATTTACAATGGATAGGCAATAAAAGCTGACTTTAGTCACAAATTTTTTTCGGGACGCTCTTGCACGGAATACCCTAAACGCCTACTTTTGTGCCACGATTAAGGAAAACGATAGCACGGTCCGCCGTTACAGTTGACCGACAATCTAAATTGGTTCGGTAGTTCAGTTGGTTAGAATACCTGCCTGTCACGCAGGGGGTCGCGGGTTCGAGCCCCGTCCGGACCGCCAACAAGTTGAAGCCTGTCAAACGTAATGTTTGACGGGCTTTTCTGTTTACAGATAGTACCGAACGCGTAGCCGTTACTACGTTTAGACTTAATGTGAGTGTAAGATAAATGCCCAGTTTTTACACGAGAAATCAAGTGCATTTTTAGTGAGTATGTTTTCTCTGAAGGATAAGCAGATTGATATAAATGACATTTAATTGTTATATAATTTAATAAAATAATTTAATGAAATACATTATTTTATTAAATTATTAAACTAAAAAAATATTTAATTGCATTATTTAAACTTAATGCTTTAGTCTAAGTAAAAATACTGAATTATTCAGGCATGGGTCTGGGTTACAGTCTGATTTACAGACCTTTTATGATGATTTGTTTCCTTATAAATTAAGTATATACCGTTATTAAGTGTCTTTTATACACTGTTCTATTTTGTTCATTGTGTAGACCGTACTTAAATCAAATCCTTTCCTCATGAACCACTTTAAACCATCACTGCACCGAGTCGGCAGATTGTTAAACACGTTCCGTGTAACGCTGGTTGTCGCATTTGTCGTTCTCACGAGCACGGCTTTTGCGCAGCAATTATCAGGCACCGTAACCAATGAAGCAGGTGAAGCGCTTCCAGGTGTAAACGTCGTTGAGAAGGGGACCGCTCGTGGGGCTACAACCGACAAAAATGGTAAGTATAGCCTGTCCGTTAGCCGACAGGCAACGCTTGTATTCAGTTATATCGGCTACACCCGCCAGGAGGTTGCCGTAGGAAACCGCTCTATTATAGACCTGAAACTGGTGTCCGACCCTCAGGCTCTTAGCGAAGTGGTGGTGGTGGGGTATGGTACGCAGAAAAAGTCGTCACTGACGGGTGCTGTATCGTCCGTAACGCCAAAAGATTTACGGGCACTCCCGGTCGTTAGTCCTGTTCAGGCGTTGCAGGGACGGGTACCGGGCGTTTCGGTAACCAACAACAGCAGCCCTGGTGCCGAACCGGTTGTTCGCATCCGGGGGGTTGGTTCTATTAGCCTGAACCCCAACCCGCTGTACGTTATCGACGGTGTGCCGGCGGGCGGACTTAACAACATTGACCCAAAAGATATCGAATCGCTGGAAGTGCTGAAAGATGCGGCTTCGGCAGCTATTTATGGCTCGCGGGCGGCCAATGGCGTGGTATTGATTACGACGAAACGAGGAGCTACGAATGGAAAACTGACTATTAACGTTGACTCGTACTACGGCACACAATCGGCTTGGCGGAAATTAGACCTGCTGAATCGCGAAGAATACATCCGTTACGGTACGTCACTGCTGACGGCGGCCGGGCAACCGGTACCGGGCCGCTTCTCAAATCTAAGCGTACCGATCTACACTGGGGCTACCCAAACTTTTGGCCAGACCGATACCGACTGGCAGAACGTCATGTTTCGCGCGGCACCGATTATGGACCATCAGATTTCATTGTCGGGTGGCAACGCGACATCCCGTTTTTATACGTCGCTGGGGTACTTCAAACAGGATGGTATTTTGCCCTTCACAAACTATGACCGGCAGAGTTTTCGCGTGAACTCCGATCATAAAGTCAGTAAATTCCTGACCATCGGCCAAACGATGCTGGCCTCAACCGACTTCCGGCGGGCAGAACGCGACGGCGGTGGCCGCAGCTTAGTGATGAACATCATGCGGATGACGCCGTACTGGCCCGAACGCGATCCAACCAAAATTGGTGGCTTCAGCACCACCGCCCAGGGACTGGATGCGACCGACCCCGAAAATCCGCTGCGTGTGGCCGAACAGGAGCAGCAATTCCAGACCGACCGGGGCTTCAAACTATTAGGGTCGCTCTTCGCCGAAGTTAAGTTTACCGATTTTCTTCGCTACCGCTTCACCTTCGGGGCCGATTATTCAAACACACGTTTTAACGGGTTTCTTCCTATCTATAACGACGGAAATCGGAGCCGCGTAATTGCCAACGTAAACGAAAATCGCAACGAATTTTTCTCGTCGGTGATGACCAATCAACTGACGTTCGAGAAGACATTCGGGAAGCACCTCGTCAACGTAACGGGCGTCGCCGAACAGCAGCGCAGTACGTTCCGGGCGTTGAGTGCCAGCGGTCAGCGGCCCGATAACAACATTCAGGTGATTCAGGGCGTATCGAACCCCAACGGAACCAGTTCGCTGGCCGAAAACCTGCTTATCTCGTACGTGGGTCGCCTGAACTATGAATATGCAGGTAAATACTTAGTCAGTGCCTCGATCCGGCGCGATGGCTCAAGCAAGTTCGCACCGGGCCGGAAGTGGGGTACGTTCCCGGCAATTTCGGCGGGGTGGCGTATCAGCGAAGAAGCATTTATGAAAGGTATGCCCGCTATTTCGGAACTGAAACTGCGGGGCAGCTACGGCCAGACGGGGTATAACGCAATTGGTGATTACGACTGGCAACTCCTCATTCAGGCGAATAACACGCTTTATCCGTTTGGTAACCAGACACAATTGGGGTCGTACTTCAATCAGTTGGGCAACAACGAGTTAAGCTGGGAGGTAACGACTATGGGCAACATTGGCCTCGATGCGTCGCTGTTTAACAACAAAATCAACCTTAGTGCCGAGGTGTATAACCGGCAGACCGACGGGCTTCTGCTGCGCGTTCCGCTGCCGGAATCGGTGGGGTATTCGGTTAACCCGCTGGCCAACGTAGGCAGTATGCGAAATCAGGGGTTTGAATTGTCGGCGGGTTACAATTATTCCGGCAAGAACTTCAACTGGAATCTGACTGGTACGTTCGATATTACGCGCAACAAGGTGTTGAGTCTGGATACGCCAAATGCCACGATCAACTCCGGTGCAAACGCCGACTTTGGTGGTTTCGACATTACCCGCACCGAAGCCGGTCAGCCAATCCAGTCGTTCTACGGCTGGGTAGTCGATGGTATCTTCCAGAGCAAAGAACAGATAGAAGCTGCGAACGCCATCGACGGTAATGCCGCTACGCTGTACCAGAATGACAAGACCGCACCGGGCGATATTCGGTTTCGCGATCTGAACGCCGATGGAAAAATTGATGCCAACGACCGGCAATACCTCGGCAGTTTCATTCCGAAATTCAGTTATGGCCTGAACTGGAGCGGTACCTACAGAAACTTCGATTTTACCGTGTTCTTCCAGGGTGTGCAGGGCAATAAAGTCTATAACGGGACCAAAGTGATCGGGCAGGGACAACTACGGTTGTTCAATGCCACCGCCGACGTGCTAAACGCCTGGACACCCCAGAATACCAATACCGACGTACCGCGCTCAATCAGTGGCGACCCCAACCAGAATTCACGCACCTCCGACCGGTTTCTGGAAGATGGTTCGTATCTGCGCCTGAAAAACCTGAGCATCGGCTACACCATTCCGGCGGCTGTTATTGGCAAACTGACTGGCAACATACTCAGCAAAACCCGCGTGTATGTGTCAAGCCAGAATCTGCTGACATTCACCAAATACACTGGCTATGATCCTGAGGTTTCGTCTAAAAACTACAACCTGCTGAACAACGGGATTGACTACGTACAATATCCACAGGCACGCACGCTGATGGTCGGCGTTAACTTAAGCTTTTAATTATTGAGTGATTAAGGGATTGAATACGTATTAGTGCCAGCTATTCAATCACTCGATCAGTCAACACTCAATCACTCATTAAAACTATGAAAAAGACAATCCTTTGTGGTGCCCTGATGCTCGGTGTGGTAATCAGTTGCAACGAAGATGACCTGAATAAGGTAAATCCCAACGGCGTTACGTTCGATGCGTATTTTAGTAATGCCGATGAACTGACAGCAGGCGTAAACTCGATTTACGCGCTTGTGCAGTCAAACAGTTTAGTCTCGCGGGAGTGGTTTTTTACGCACGATCTGCGGGGCGACGAGATGGCTTCGGGAGGTGGACAATTGGAAACGCCCCGCAACCAGTTGCTCATTGGTGTGCATGATACCGGCAACTCGCTCGCTGCCAGCATCTGGCGGGGCTGGTACCGCACCATTCACCGCGCCAACGTAATCCTCGAAAGAGGGGCGGGCGTGAAGAATATTACGCCCGCTGCCCGCGACCAACTGCTGGGCGAAGCCCGATTCCTGCGGGCCTGGGCTTATTATGAACTCGGTACGTTCTTTGGCGGGGTGCCGATTTATAAAGAATTCGTCAAGTCGGTTGGTGGCGCACTGAAACGGTCCACACAGAAAGAGGTGTACGATCTGGTTATTGCCGACCTGAAAACGGCTGAAACAAGTCTGGCCGCTACGTATGATGCCAAAAACCAGGGTCGCGCGTCCAAAGCGGCTGCTCAAACGTTGCTGGCCCGGACGTACCTTCAGTTGGGCGACTATACCGCTGCAAAAACCGAACTTCAGAAGGTAGTTAGCTCAGGCCTGTATAAAATTGTCGACAACTACGCCGACCTGACCAACGAAGAGGGTGAGTTCAACACCGAGTCTATTTTCGAGGTGGTTTACGCACCATCCGGCGGGGCTTATAACTGGGGTGGCGACAGCGACGGTTCGGCGGTTCAGGAAGAAACCGTACGGACACAGGAGTATTCGGCCATCGGCTGGAGGAACGTGATTCCGTCCAACAAAATCCTGAATGCCTACGAGCGCGTATCAAAAGGCGACGCCAAAGACGATCCGCGCTATACGCTGTCGTACTGGACCGAGGGTGACAAGTTCAACAACGGAACCAGCGTGCTAACTGCCGACCGTGTGCAGGGCAACGCATCAGTGGTGGATGGTAAAACCCAGAAAGTGAGCTGGCGCAAATACTCGGTATTGTACAAGATCGACAACGGTTACGCGCAGAGTGGTATTAACATGCGGATTATGCGCTACGCCGATGTGCTGCTGATGTTGGCCGAGTGCGAAAACGAAATTGGCACCCAGGCCGCTGCTCTTGCTTTGGTGAATCAGGTGCGTGCCCGTAAATCGGTGGATATGCCGCCCTACCCGACCAAAAATTACCCGGCCGGTACCAAGGACCAGGTGTTCGATGCCATCGTTCACGAGCGGATGGTTGAATTGGCTGCCGAGCAGGTACGCAACTTCGACATCGTTCGCTGGCGGAAAAATAAGAAGCAGAAGTCAGAGCCGCTGCCCTATTTTATTGCCGGTAAGCATGAATTGCTGCCCATTCCACAGGCGGAATTAGACAATAGCCCGGCCCTCGATCAGAAAGATCAGAACCCTGGGTATTAAGGTATTGATTGAATACAGAGGGAACGGAGGTAACACAAAGAGCACTGAGGAAAAACTCTGCGTTCTCTGTTTTTATCTCCGTTCCCTCTGTGTTTAACTATTTCTCTTCCATTTCATGCGCTTATTGTCCATTTTTTTTACGTTTCTGTTGGGCTACAGCCTGCTGAGTTGCCGGAGTGAACCGGAACGATTGTTTAGCAAAATAGACGCCGACCAGTCGGGGATTCACTTTGCCAATAACCTGACGCCCAACGATTCGCTCAATGCCTTTACGTTTACCAACTTTTATAATGGCGGGGGCGTGGGTGTAGGGGATTTTAACCACGATGGTCGCTCCGATTTATTTTTTACGGGCAATCAGGAAAGCTGCCGTCTGTACGTCAATAATACCCCTGCCGGGCAGTCCGATTTTCAGTTTGCCGACCTAACCGATTCGGCTGGCGTACGTACTGACCGCTGGTGTTCGGGCGTGTCGGTAGTGGACATTAATCAGGATGGGTGGGATGATATTTATGTGAGCGTGGCCGCACATTCGACCATGCGAAAAAGCCATAACCTGCTGTTTATCAATCAAAAAACACCTTCGCCAACGTTCAGGGAAGAAGCCGCTGCCTACGGTCTCGATTACGCCGGTTACACCACCCAGGCCGCTTTTTTCGACTACGATCTGGATGGTGACCTCGATGTATTCCTGCTCAATACGGCTCCCGATGTGCAGAATCCAAACTATCTGCGTCCGGCCATCAACGACGGCAACTACCCGTCTACCGACCGGTTATTGCGTAACGAAGGCATCGGCCAAGCCGGTCGGCCTGTGTTTCGCGACGTATCGAAAGCCGCCGGTATCCGCTACGAAGGGTTGGGCCTGGGCGTAGTCGTGTCGGATATCAATAGCGATGGTTATCCGGACGTGTACTGCTCGAACGACTTTATCAGCAGCGATATTCTGTATCTCAATAACGGCACCGGACCGGATGGTCACGGAACCTTCCGCAACAGCACCCGCGCATCGCTGGCGCATACGAGTTTGTACGGGATGGGTGTCGATGCCGCCGATTTGAATAACGATGGCCGCATTGATCTGATGCAACTGGACATGCTACCACAGGATAACGCCCGCCTGAAACAGATGATGGGTGCTCAGGATTACGACAAAAAAGAGTTAAGCCTTAAGCCTCAGTACGATTACCAGCTTCAGTACATGCGCAATACACTCCAGATGAATGGGGGAAATACCAACGGAACACCCGTTTTTAGTGATCTGGGAATGCTGGCCGGGGTCGCTCAAACGGACTGGAGTTGGGCTACGCTGCTGGCCGATCTCGACCAGGATGGTCTTAAAGATATATTCGTGACTAACGGCTACCGCAAAAACGTGACCGACCGCGATTTTATCAGCTTTACCGAAGAGTTTGCCAGCTTCGGCACCGACCAGGCAAGGCAGCAGCAACGGGATAAATTAGTGCAGAAGATTCCTGAAATTAAACTCCGGCACTACGCCTACCGCAACCGCGACACGGCAAACAACCTGGCATTTGACGACGTGTCGGCGGTCTGGGGACTCGATGAACTTGCCTACGCCAACGGAGCTGCCTATGCTGACCTCGATGGGGATGGTGACCTGGATTTGATCGTTAATAACATCGACGAAGCGGCCTCGCTGTTTCGCAACAACAGCCGGGAGCAACTGAAAAATGGGTACCTGAGCGTGTCGTTCAGTGGACCCACGGCTAACCGCACCGGAATTGGAGCCACCGTCACGGTCTGGACGGGTAAGACACAACAGGTGCTGGAACACTTTCCGGTTCGCGGTTACCTGTCGTCGGTGGGGGCTGGGCTGGTGGTGGGAGCCGGTACGTTGCCGGTAGTCGATTCGATACGGGTGGTGTGGCCCAGTGGCCTGTCCGAAACGCGCTATCGGGTTTCCGTCAATCAGAAAATTGTGTTCCGGATTGCCGATGCGAAACGGGCAACGAACCGCCCTGATCCGCGTTTGGCTCCCCTGTTTACGCGCTTGCCGGATGTCGCTGATTTTACCCATCAGGAGTCTGATTACGTCGATTTTAAAACCACTCCCGCCCTGCATAAGATGCTGTCTCGGTCGGG
>JANPJE010000142.1:0-9972 GCA_031425355.1 Spirosoma sp.
CCGCTCTGGTTTCGGACGTATCGGTATCTGCAATTGACCGTCGAAACGAAGGAGGAATCGCTTGTGCTTGATGACTTGGTCGGACGATTTACAGGCTACCCGTTTGAGGAGAAAGGACAGTTTGTGGCCAGTGACACGACCCTGAAAAGTATCTGGAACGTTGGCTGGCGAACGGCCCGGCTTTGTGCGGGCGAAACGTATTACGACTGCCCTTACTACGAGCAATTGCAATACACCGGCGACACCCGAATTCAGGCCCTGATTTCGCTCTACGTAGCGGGTGATGACCGGCTCATGCGCAAAGCCATCATGGATTATGACCACAGCCGGTTCAGCGATGGGCTAACACAAAGCCGCTACCCATCGGCTGATTTTCAGGTGATTCCAACGTTTTCGCTATTCTGGATTTGCATGGTGCATGATTACTGGATGCATCGGCAGGACGACGCATTCGTGAAATCCATGCTGCCCGGCATCCTGAGCGTACTGAACTGGCACGAACAGCGCATTGCCAAAACCGGTCTGAATGGCCCACTCGACTGGTGGAATTTTGTGGATTGGGCAGACTGGAAAAACGCGAAGGATGAAACTGCCGGGGGCGTTCCGGCGGGTGTCCGAAAAGGCGGGTCGAGCATATTGTCGCTGCAACAGGCTTACACGTATTTCCGGGCGGGCGATTTGCTGGCGCATTACGGTCAGAACGAACGCGCTGAACATTACCGGGAACTGGCCCGGAAACTCAACAAAGCTGCGTATGCCCAATGCTGGGACGCTGGTCGGGGTCTGTTTGCCGATACCCCTGAAAAGACCAGTTTTAGTCAGCACGCTAACATACTGGCCGTACTGACCAACGCCGTTCCGGTTGACCAGCAGGCCGCTCTGTTGCAGAAAATCATGACTGATTCTTCGATAACCCAGGCTACGTTCTATTTCAAGTTTTACCTGTTCGAAGCCCTCAAAAAAACGGGTCTCGGCGATCAGTTCATTCCCCAACTCAAACCCTGGCGCGATATGCTGGCCATTGGCCTGACCACCTTTGCTGAGCAACCCGAGCCTACGCGCTCCGACTGTCATGCGTGGAGTGCCTCGCCGTTATACGAATTTTTGTCTACCACCTGCGGCATCCGAACCGCCGAGCCGGGGTTTAAATCCGTACGTATCGAGCCGTTTCTGGGTGACTTGACAAGTGTCGACGGGAAAATCCCGCATCCGTTGGGCGAGGTGGCTGTGCAATTTCAGAAAACTCCGGCAGGTGGCCTGACGGGCAGCGTCACGCTGCCTGCCAACCTGACCGGTACGTTGCGTTGGAAAGGCAAAACAACGATCTTGAAAGCAGGAAAGCAGGCGGTTAAATTGTGAAGAAAAGGGTTTGTTGAAGGAATACAGGCTTTATACCCTATGGACTATACGCCAACCTTATCCCTCACAATCAATTGGCCAAACTGGTCGACCGCTTCGGCCATTTCGTTGCCCCGTTCCAGCGCGCCCATGTGTCCGCTGGGCTGCAAAACGACCATGCGGGCGTCGGGTATGCGTTGCTGAATGTACTCGCTCGCTGCCGGTTTGGTTAGCTTATCCTGGGCAGCAGCAATCACCAGCACCGGTACGTTAATTGTGGGCAATGTGTCGGTTGCGTCATAGTCAAACATGGCCAGCATACCTCGCGCAATGACACCTACCGGACTAAAGGCACTAAGCCGGGACGTATGATCCAACTGACCGCGCGTTTCTGTACCGGCGAAGCCCATGGCGTGATTAGTCAGGTGTTGCGAGCCGTTCAGGTATTTTATCCAGTTAGAAACTTGCACGAATGGGGCAAACCAAATCAACAAATGGCACAGTGGCCGCAGAACGGGCCGTTCCAAGGCGGTTAACAACCCGCTGACTATGGATGTTTTGACCGGATTGGTAAACGTCGTGTGAACCAGCACTAAACCCGCCACACGGTCCGTCAACCGGCTACTGAATAGCTTGCAGTACGTCAGAATGGTCATGCCGCCAATGCTGTGTCCAAGCACAATCGGCTTGCGGGGTCCTGCCAACTCAATGACAGCGTCTAAATCGCGGGCGAACTTGTCGAGCGAGTAGTCGTTGTTTTGAGGTTTTTCCGACTTGCCCAGCCCCGGCAGGTCCATCATAATAAGCCGGTATGAGCGTGACAAGCGCTTTTTGAGGTAATACCACTGCGTACTATCGCTACTCCATCCGTGAATTAAAATCAGCGGCTGAGCATCTTTAGGCCCACTGAATTCAACGAAGAGCTTATGACCTTCAGGGCGTTGAAGCAGGGTTGTTTCCTCGCTACGCTCCATTGTCGGCTCGTCGGAGCCTGACTTGCCTAATAGAAATTTAAATAGAAATCCGCCCAACAGAACAAGGACCAGCAAGCCAATTGCCCAGAGTAAGTAACGCTGGGCATCGTCGCGCGCATACTCGTAGGGGCTGTCTTTAAGCTGGTACCATGCCCGAAATAAATAAACGTTAGCGCCGAGTACCGCCAGCGACAATAGATTGGAGAACAGGCCGATTAATAGGTGTATCGGTTGCATATGAATAGACTTTAAAAATACGGGCACGACAGTTAAATTGACCACGTACAAACAGCCGGGTCATACTTCGTGAGCAGATACCAATAAGTCTTAAACAGATGGGAGCGATATACGGTTTGTTACCTTTTCGTGAACTGATGACGCGTTCAGATCAACCTTTCTTAACCCATAATGGTGTTCAGAAGCGGTTAGGCAATTCAGCTAAAGCGGGCGTAAAAGTATCTGATTGCCCGGTAGCGTTTATAAATGCACCAAGTAATCGGTCAGTAGTTTCCACTGGATTTTCTGGTAAAATAGCCAGCCTGCTTCGGCTATAACCGTATTGATGATAGCCCGTTCCCCCGCCTGCGGTCCCTCATTGTTGATTCGCTCCTGTTGGCCAATCTCAAACGCGCTGATCGTTTGCCCCGACCGGTCTACCCGAAAGGTGCTCCGAGCCTCCTGACAAAAAAAATGCGCTGTTTCGTCGGGCTTATTTTTTGTGGGGTCGTGGCTGGGTTGGACCGTGAACTCCGCCCGATTTTTCTGCACATCCAGATGAATAATTTGTACCCAATTTTTAGGCATGGGGCCGGGCAACGTAATGGCAATATAATCGCCCATCTGAGCGGAGCCACCCGGCTTAAGCTGTCCCGCCGGGTCATGCAGGGCGAAGTCAGATGCAAACAGAGACAGGTCCGACCAGCCGTTCACGTTCAGCAATTTAGTGACCGAATGGGCAAAGGCTTCCTTAGCCGCCTGTTCATCGGAGAAGGTATTTTGGCTACTGTAGATCACGTCTTTCACCTCATCGCCCTGCGCCAGTTTGGCTTCGTGCTGAACCTGATCAACCACATTGCTGATTTTCATAGCTGATTTGTTCTCATGAAAAGCGGTTTCCAGAAAACTGTCCGAATACGAAAACATCCCCGGCCGAACTGTTTGGGAACGGTTCGGCCAGGGATGATAAAGCTACGTCAACCACCGCCATTTGTTAGCAATCCGTTTCCTGTTCGTTTTGTTTCGGGATAGCAGGGCAACAACCGTTGTGGCGATAACGGCGGTTACGAGCACGTTTTTCACTAAACCCGCCCGGTTGTGCTGCCAATCCGCTTTCCAGCCTTTTTCGGCAAAAATATTCGGAATATGGCCCCGCGTCAGATCATCCAGAATACCTTCTACTACGTTAACCCGGTCGGCTATCAGTAACGGGAGCCAGTGGCCATACTCGGATTCGCTAAATGTGAAGGCATACCGGCGGATAACGCCACTCAGGCCGGAGGGTGGGGAAGAGGTCCCGAAAACGGCTGTTAAATTGGGCCGCTCGTTGGAATGAAGAACTTCTACCGTTACGGGTTGCAGCGGAGGCCTTTCCCAATTCAGGCGCTTATGGTCATCGCCCGTCCAGTTTTTCAGAGGATAGGTCGGTTCATTCCTGGGGTCGGCATCTATTCCCCATCCGTTAATATGTGCGTAATCGTTTGCTTTGTTTTCCATGATAGCGTGCTTTATTTGCGGGCAGATGGGGGAATCAGAATGGGCTTGATGCAGTTGTCCAGCTTGGCCGAAAAAATATGGTACGCATCCGACACTTCCTCCAGCGGCACGCGGTGGGTAATAATCGCTTTAGGATCAACACGTCCTGCCTGAATATGGTCGATTAACTTCGGCAAAAGCCGTTTTACCGATGTCTGGTTAGCCCGGATGGTGATCCCTTTATTAACTACGTTTCCAATTGGAATCAGGTTATCGGTAGGGCCATACACGCCAACGATGGAAACGATGCCCCCCTTCTTAACCGAATTAATGGCCCAGTGAAGAGCCGTCGCCGAACCCGCCTGCAACATCAGTTTTTTGCCCGTGATGGTTTGCAGGGCACTACCCGATGCTTCGCTACCCACCGCGTCGATACACACATCGGCCCCGAACCAGTCGGTGGCTTTCTTCAAAAACAACACCGGATCGCGCATCGATCTGAAATTATAAACTTCACACTGGGCGTAGTTTTTGACGAATTCCAGACGGTATTCCACATGGTCGATGACAATAACGCGACCCGCACCAAACAGCCAGGCCGACTTAGCGGCCATGATGCCCACCGGCCCGGCCCCAAAAACGACGACGGTGTCGCCCGGTTTGATACCACCCATCTCGGCTGCCTGATAACCCGTTGGAAAAACGTCGGTCAGCAAAACGGCGTCGTCATGATCCATCCAGTCCGGAATAATGGTAGGCCCCACATCTGCGTACGGAACCCGGACATACTCGGCCTGCCCGCCGTCGTAGCCACCCGCTGTATGTGAATAGCCGAAAATGCCTCCTACGGCCGTTGCCTGTGGATTCGATTCGTGGCAGTTTCCAAACAATCCCTGTTTACAAAACGCGCATTTCCCGCAGGCAACGTTGAAAGGAACCAGTACCGTATCGCCTACTTTCAGTGTTTCAACGGATGGGCCGACTTCTTCGACTACACCCACAAACTCATGACCAAACGTTGTACCAACGCGGGTGTCGGGCACGAGTCCGTGATAAAGGTGAAGGTCGGACCCGCAAATGCAGGCGCGGGTAACCCGAACAATAGCATCGCTGGGATGCAGGATCTCGGGCATTGGTTTCTGATCGGCACGGACCCGATACGGACCGCGATAATTCATGGCTAACATAAGGGTATCTCCTTCTTTATTTAACGTTGTGTAACGTATCGCCTTCTACTGATTGGTCGCTTTTCCTGAAGAAGCAGTCCCGCCTTTTTTGCTGAGTTTTCCGCCCTGTTTCCGCCCAACATCACCCGTTGCTCCGGTAGTAGCATCGCCTGCCTGTTTCGCCTTTATCCGACTCTTCTGCTCGGCGTCTTTGCTATATGGAACACCTTTTCCCATAGTCTGGCTGGTATTTGCCTTGCGGCCATTATTCTGTGGAGAAGAACCCTGCTGGCCGGTATTGCCAGTTAATGCTCCTCCTCCGGATTGGGCCTGAACGCCTGTTACGGCAGCCAGCAGGAGTATTCCGAGTATTAAACCTGTGTTTTTCATTCGTTGGGTTGGTTTTGCAAAAGCGACTAATAAATTGATACGTGTACTTTACCCTGCGTGGCGGTCCGGCAGATCATTCGTTACGTAGCGAATGAGGCCGGTGGCTTTGCAGGATGAAGTTTCCAGCTATAATTTTGACTTAATCCGTGTGATCGTTGAGGCTGTTGACAACCAGTTTCGCCAGCCCGATTGCACCTTGTTTCAGTTGATCCGTACTACCCGGCATTTGCGCCACTACCGTGAAGACATGATTGTTATGCAGTACGTGCAGGGCTTTTTTGCCCGGTTCCCAGATGGCTTTGTCGCCCACCTCGCTAACGGCCTGTCCGGTAGCTGTATTCTGGGCAGGGGTCGCAAGGGGAGGAGCCGCGTCGGTAATTCCCTCAAGCGGTGCGGACGGGTCACCACCGCGAATCGAGTCCTGCTCAGGGCTGGTAGTTGTGGTGCTGGCAGGCAGTTCTGAGTTGGTGCCCTGCGGTGCCGGACCAAAAATAGTTGGCTTGGGCGACGCGTTCTGGCCAGCGACCTGATTGGCCTTCGGCTCGAACAACTTATTAAAATGGTACTCTGACTGGAAAGTGGACTCGAACGGTTTGTCGCTTTCCAGATAGAAACCGATTTTGTTGGATTGCCACCGTAGTTCACAACTGTTCAGTTCACTGTACTTGGCTAACTCAACGTCCTCGCCCAGTTGAAACAGATTCCGGACAAATTCTTCGGGGAGATAGTTGCATCGCTCCTGATAGTTGTAGTCTGTGCTGAGCAACCTAACCCCCACTACTTCTCTGGCTTCATAGGCATCGCCGGTACCGGCTGCGTTGCCCGCATCTAAGTTTTCCCGCTCCTGAGTTGAACAAGCGATCAGGCTTAATCCCAATAGCAGGAGATATACGTTTTTAGTCATTATTCTGGATATGATTGGCCTTCACAGTCTATATTCTTCTCGTAAAATGAAACTCAATTAAAGGCAAATAGTTAGGGGAGAAACGCTCTAAGTGAGGAAATGGACCCGACCCATTTGCCAATTTGACTGGCAAATAAATCCCGTTCCCTCACTCCATTAAGAATTTGACAAATGATTCAGTTTGGCGAGGTTTATGTACTGATATCGGTAATTTTGTACTCAAACGTTTATGAACTTATGAATTCGACAACTGAAAACACATTGGCTACCCGGCAAAACCCGCTGACGAAATATCCTCAGCCGCCCTACTCAGATGAAAAACAGGAACCACCTGGCACCGAGGCTGAGATGCAGCCCAAAGCCGACCACGGCGAAACATCATACCGGGGTTCGGGTAAACTGGAAGGTCGCAAAGCCCTGATCACCGGGGGCGACTCAGGCATTGGCCGGGCGGTGGCAATCGCCTTTGCCCGTGAAGGGGCCGACGTACTGATTTCGTACCTGAACGAAGAGGAAGATGCCCGCGAAACTGCCCGTTACATAGAGCAGGCAGGCCGGAAAGCTGTACTTGTACCGGGCGACATCAGTGACGAGGCTCACTGCCAGCAATTGATTAACCGTGCGGTCGATGAACTCGGTGGGTTGGATATTCTGGTCAATAATGCCGCGTATCAGATGGCGCACGAATCGTTGCAGGATATTAGCAGCGAGGAATTGGACCGTACCTTCCGCACCAATATCTACGCCATGTTTTATCTGTGCAAAGCCGCTGAGGAGCACCTCAAACCCGGCAGCACCATTGTGAATACGACATCAGTAAACGCCTACAAACCCAATCCTCAGTTGCTGGCGTATGCTGCCACCAAGGCCGCTATTCAAAACTTTACATCCAACCTGGGTCAGGTGTGGGCCGAAAAGGGAATCCGGGTCAACTGCGTGGCACCGGGCCCCATCTGGACTCCGCTCATTCCATCGACTATGCCGCCCGAGAAGGTAAAAACGTTCGGGCAGGAAGTGCCGTTGAAACGGGCCGGTCAACCCGCTGAACTGGCTGCTATCTATGTCCTGCTGGCCTCCGAAGATTCAAGTTACATGACGGGTAGCACGGTGCAGGTGACAGGTGGATCACCGACTATTTAAGCGACACAGATGAGCAGTAAAACAAGCGAACAACTGGTGCATATGGCACCTGAAGTCGCTCAACTGGCTTTGTGGGGTGGTCTCGAATGTACGGTTAACCGGGTGGGCGACGTATATCAGGATCAGGTTTTCCGAAGTGGTCATCATGACCGCATAGACGATCTGGACTGCGTGGCTGAACTGGGCATCCGAACCCTGCGCTACCCGGTCCTGTGGGAACGTACCGCCCCCGACCATCCCGATCAATTGGACTGGCGATGGCCCGACGAACGATTAAATCGACTGCGTATGATGGGTATTCGGCCGATTGTTGGGCTGGTACACCACGGCTGCGGTCCCCGCTACGCTACGTTCGATACACCGGCCTTTGAACGGGAACTGCCCCGGTATGCCCGGCTCGTAGCCGAGCGCTACCCGTGGGTACGAGCTTATACGCCTGTCAATGAGCCGGTAACGACGGCCCGTTTTGCGGGTTTGTATGGTATCTGGTATCCGCATGGGCGGTCAGATGCGATGTTCGTCCGTATTCTGCTGCGGCAGGTGCGGGCAACGGTGCGGGCAATGGCCGAAATTCGGGCCGTACAACCCGACGCGCAATTAGTGCAGACGGACGATCTGGGTTATATACACAGTTCACCCGGTATCCGCTACCAGGCCGATTTCGAAAATGCCCGTCGCTGGCTTGGCTGGGATCTGCTTTGTGGCCGGGTAACCCCCGATCATGATCTGTGGGACTACCTGCGTGGGGCCGGAGCTACCGAGCGCGAATTGTGGTATCATGTCGAAAATTCGTGTCCCCCGTCTATCATCGGTGTTAACCACTACGTCACCAGCGAACGCTATCTGGATGAGCACATCGACGCGTACGATTCCCGGATGTACAGCACTAACGGACGACAGCAGTACGTCGATACCGAAATTGTGCGGACAGCACCGAACCAGCGGCTGGGAGTGAGTACGTTGCTGATGCAAGTCTGCGAACGCTATGGTCTGCCAATTGCCATTACGGAAGCGCATCTGGGCTGTAGTGTCGATGAGCAGATGCGGTGGCTGGGTGAAGTGTGGCAACAGGCCGAACTGGCAAGGCGTGCGGGTGCCGATGTGCGGGCCGTTACGGCCTGGGCGTTGCTGGGCCTTTACGACTGGCATTGTCTGCTTGCCCGACGGGAGGACCTCTACGAACCCGGCGTTTTCGACGTACGGAACGGGCGACCCCAGGCAACCGGACTGGCCGACATGATCCGGCAACTCATAGGCGGTCGGCCGTTGGCAACGCTGGTGCCGCCGGGACGAGGCTGGTGGCAGGGTGATGAACATAGGTGATTGCCCTAATACCGGCTATATAACTAACTACTCAATAAGGCAATAATATCAGCTAACGTTATGAAGCCAATTCCAACTAAAGTCCATGGTTTGCTGGACTATACAACCGGCGCACTGTTTATCGCATCGCCCTGGTTGCTTGACTTTGCCGACGATGACGCGGCCCGCTCGGTGGCAGTCGGCACGGGCGTTGCTGTGCTGGGTCTATCGGTATTTACAGATTATGAAGCCGGAGTCACCAGGCGAATCCCGATGGCGACTCACCTCACCGTCGATACGCTGAGTGGTGTACTGGTAGCAGCATCTGGGGTTCGCCAAACGTATCATCTGGCCACACGTAGCGTTCGGTGTGCTCGAATTGGGAGCCGGTCTGCTAACTCAACGCAAACCCGCCAATAAACTATAAACAGTAGTGAATCGACAGGCGTAGGCCGTTTCCTCACTCATTGACAATTGATGGCCCTTTCA
The DNA here is from genome assembly GCA_031425355.1 of Spirosoma sp. GTDB lineage: Bacteria > Bacteroidota > Bacteroidia > Cytophagales > Spirosomataceae > Spirosoma. Next base: position 9,396 of record JANPJE010000142.1, read on the forward strand.
TAATGCCATTTAGTTAAAGATGTGAGTATCAACCAACATAGACACATAATTTAATCAACGTATGAAAAAGACAGTAATCATGGCCGCACTGCTGATCGCCGTAGCCGCCGTGGGTGTTCAGGCCCAGTCTGCAAACACCAGTTCGGGAAGTACTTCCTCGCAGGGTACTACCAACTCGGGCACAAGCCAGTCGGGTACGGGCACAACCTCGGGCAGCACATCAGGACAGAGTGGTACGTCGGGAACAACAGGTACAGGGACAACGGGACAGACGGGCGGATCAACGGTTGACTCACAGTCGGGTAGTTCTTCATCAGGTTCCACGGTAGGGACCCAGTCGGACGGAAGCATGTCCGGGCAGGGCACCATGAAGCGGAACAAAAAAGCGGGTGGCAAAAACAAAAACCGCCGGAACAGGGGCACCACCAATGGTACCGGCTCGGGTAGCAGCAATAGCTCGAACGGCCAGAATAGCAATCAGTAAACGAAAAAATCGCTTTTTAACCAGAAACGCGAGCACCGTCAGCACCGTCTTTACGTGGTGCTGACGGGCTTTTTTGTGAACTTAACTCGTAAA
>JANPJE010000143.1:0-4872 GCA_031425355.1 Spirosoma sp.
CTGTTCATCGAGTCCCCAGTCGTACGCATTATCGCCCATCCAGAGCCATAAATCGACGTAGCTGATCGAATTTTGCTCTTTAAATGTTTTAAACGAAGCGATCACACTATCCTGCCGGGCATTGTTGCTGCCAAAATCGCCCAAAGCCCAGATGCGGGTTTTCTTTGCCGTACCCGGCGCGGGAGCCGTATAAAAATAATTGAGCGATGCTGTGGTGGCTACTCCCTCCAATTGCACCACCGGCGGCCCGGCCGATTCGATGATGTAATAGTATTTTTTGTTGGGCAGTAAGTTCCTCAGCGTTACCTGATGGTCCGTTACGCCCGTTGCCGAAACAGGCTCCGCAGCAACCATCGCCGAGGGATTGGTTACCGTCAGGTTAGTTGCTACGGTATCGTAGCGTACCTGTCCTTTGGCCAATGCGCCAGTGCTCCACCGAACGGTCATGGTGCTGGTGGTTCCCATTTGCAGGTAGGGTCCGCGCAGAAGCGCGGGCACGGGTGTTGTTGCCGGAATGGCTTCTACCCAGGCGTTAAACCGCAGATCATTGCTGGTGCCAAACTGGTGTACCTCCGCAGCAATCACGTTTTCGCCCGAATGCAGAAATGCACGCGGCCCTACATTCTCGGTAACGGTCTGCCACACGCCTTCATTAGGCGTCGCTTGGGTGGGCAGTGTGGCGTAATTTATGACACCGTTGGGCATAAATTCCCGCTTTACTTCCGCTCCATTTATGTACAGTACAATTCCATCATCCCGCTTGAAGTGAATGACAAACTGCTTATAAGCGTTTATGTTGGAAATAGTAAATGTTCTCCGAAAATAAATGGTCGGATGTTTCTGGTTGCCACAATTGAACGTATCGCCGGGCATTGGGCAACCCGTTGGTACGCGGGTTCTTTCTCCATCGCCACGACTGGGTGAATAGCCCAGCGGTGCAGCCCCGGAGGGCCACGACGTATCATTAAACGCGCCCCCGCCTTTCCAGTTGTTGGTGGCCGGTGGTCCCGTGAAAGCCCAGTATTTCCAGACTGCCGCACTGTCGATTATCGTTTGAGGTGTTTGGGCGACTACCAACCTGTTTACCCCCAGCAAGCAAATGAAGTACAGTATATATATAAAATTTTTCATATCTGATAGTATTTATTGACTATTAAACGTACTAATACTCTACGATAAATACAAAAAAATCTCTTTATATTACTTAAATTGTAGTACACAAATATTCAGGAAAGGAAATAGTATGGTGGTTAAGTACTATATGCACCGTAATATAATTCCTTATCAATCCAGTGGCTTAAGGGTCAGCGTACGATGGCGATATAGGCATTAAAATGAATATAAATGGTAGCGATTGACGTGATCCTGCCTGAAAAGCATATTCACTTTTCAAGAAGATTTATAAGCAAATTCACAATTAGTACCGTTACCTATTAAATTCTGACAAAAGCTGTTTTTGCCAAATTTTTTTGTTAGTATATTGCGTGACTTTGTCAGAAACTCCCGTCAGTCCGGCTGCTATCCTCTACTTGATTCATACCGTCGGGCTACCCGTTAATTTTTATTTTCTCAAAAATAGCCCCTGTTTTTTGTGATTTTCTTAATTGAGATCGATTAAACGACGGCTTTATCCAACACTGTTACGACCATGTCTGATCAGGTTGACCAACCGGCGGGCCTTTATCGCCCCGAGTTTGAACACGATAATTGCGGCATCGGCTTTGTAGCCCATATTAAAGGCCGCAAGTCCCACAAAATTGTCTCGGATGCGCTCCAGATGCTTCGGCGGATGGAACACCGGGGAGCCGTTGGCTCTGAACCCAATTCGGGCGACGGCGCGGGGCTGCTCATTCAGATTCCGCACGAATTTTTCGTGGACGAAACCCGCAAATTAGGCGTTCACCTGCCCCCTGCGTTTGAGTACGGGGTAGGCATGGTGTATTTTCCAAAAGACGTATGGCTGCGCGAGGAGTGCCGGGCCGTGCTGAACCGGAAGATGAAAATGCTCAGTCTGGAGCTTCTTTGTTACCGCATCGTGCCGGTCAATAACAGTGATCTCGGCAACGGATCGCGCTCCTGCGAACCCCAGATGGAACAGGTGTTTATCAAACGCCCTGCCGATATAACCAACCCCGAAGACTTTGAGCGAAAACTTTACATTCTGCGTAATTATAGCACCCGCATCATCAACGAAACCATTGCGGGCGTTGACACTTTCTATTTTTCGTCGCTCTCCTGCCGGACCATTACCTACAAAGGGCAACTGACGACACTCCAGTTAGAGCCGTATTTCCCTGACCTCCAGAACGAAGAAGTTGTATCGGCGCTTGGCGTTGTCCATTCGCGTTTTTCGACCAATACGTTCCCGTCGTGGAAGCTGGCCCAACCGTTCCGCTACATTGCCCACAACGGCGAAATCAACACCGTTCGCGGCAACGTAAACTGGATGAAAGCCGCCGAAGGGTTGCTCGAATCGGCGAAGTTTACCAAAGACGAAATGGATATGCTGCTGCCCATCTGCGACCAGCGTCAGTCCGATTCGGCTAACCTCGACAATGCCATTGAACTGTTGGTGATGAGTGGCCGATCACTGCCGCACGTCATGATGATGCTCATTCCCGAAGCCTGGGACGGCAATCAGCACATGGACCCCGTCCGGAAAGCATTTTACGAATACCACGCGGCCCTGATCGAACCCTGGGATGGCCCGGCGTCGATTTCGTTCACCGACGGACGTATCGTTGGCGCAACCCTCGACCGGAACGGCCTGCGGCCATCGCGTTTCTGGGTCACCAACGACGACATTGTTATCATGGCGTCGGAAGTGGGCGTACTCGATATTGACCCCGCCAAAGTAGTGTTAAAGGGTCGTTTGCAGCCCGGCAAAATGTTCCTGGTGGACATGGAGCAGGGACGTATCGTATCGGATGAGGAAATCAAAGCCGAAATGTGCTCGCGCCAGCCGTATCAGCAGTGGCTCGATGATAATAAAATAAAGATTCAGGATTTAGAGGCTCCTATTCGGTCGTACAACAATTACGATCCGGTCAAATTGCTGCGGATGCAGCAGGCCTTTGGGTTTACGTCCGAAGATTTGCGGATGATTCTGGCTCCGATGGTCGAAACGGGCAAAGAAGCGCTCGGCTCGATGGGAACCGATGTGCCATTGGCTATACTCTCGGAGCAGAGCCAGCACATGAGCCATTACTTCAAGCAGTTATTCGCGCAGGTGACCAACCCGCCAATTGACTCCATTCGGGAGCGGTCAATTATGTCGCTCATCTCGTTTGTAGGGGCAACGTATAACCTGCTTAGCGAATCACCCGAACACTGCCGTCAGGTTGAACTTGACCAGCCCGTTCTGACCACGCAGGAGTTTGATAAACTGCGCTTTATCGACCGGCCAAAGTTTCAGGCCAAAACCATCAACTGCCTGTTTACGGCGGATGGACAGGGAAAATCGCTCGAACGCGCCCTCGACCGGATTTGCCGGTATGCCGAAGATGCGATTCAGGATGGTTATTCGATTTTGGTCCTCTCCGACCGGGCCATCGACTCCAGCCACGCACCGATTCCGTCGCTGCTCTCTACATCGGCCATTCACCACTACCTGATTCGTCAGGGATTACGCGGCAAAGTTGGCATTGTGGTTGAAGCGGGCGACGTTTGGGAAACGCACCATGTAGCCACGCTCATCGGCTACGGCGCGTCGGGAGTAAACCCGTATATGGCGTTTGAAACCATCGCCAATATGAAGGAAAAAGGCTTGCTGGCGGTGGATTACGATGTCGATAAACTTTACAAAAATTACGTAAAAGCGGTAAACGGCGAATTGCTCAAAATCTTCTCGAAGATGGGTATCTCAACCCTTCAGTCGTATCAGGGCGCCATGATTTTTGAGTGCCTCGGCTTAAATAACGACGTAGTAAGTCGCTATTTTACGGGAACGGTTTCGCGCATTGGCGGCATGAGTCTGGACGAAGTGGCCCGCGAAATTCTGGTGCGGCACTGCGTAGCATTCCCGGCCATGCCCGTGTCGGCACCCCGGCTCGAAGTGGGTGGTATTTATCAGTGGAAACAGCGGGGCGAACGACATATTTTCAACCCTGACACCATTCACCTGCTGCAACAGTCTACGAAAAAGAACGATTACTCGATCTTCAAGAAATACTCGAAACTCATTGACGATCAGACCCAAAAAGCCATTACGTTACGTGGTCTGCTGCGGTTCAAGAAGGGGGCTTCTGTGCCCATTGACGAGGTTGAACCCATCGAAAGCATCTTCAAACGCTTCGCTACGGGTGCTATGTCGTTCGGGTCGATTTCGTGGGAAGCGCACACCACGCTCGCCATTGCCATGAACCGCATTGGCGGTAAAAGTAACTCGGGCGAAGGGGGCGAAGACGAACTGCGCTATACCCCACTCGAAAACGGCGACAGCATGAATTCGGGTATCAAGCAGGTAGCATCGGGCCGTTTTGGCGTAACGAGTTACTACCTGACCAACGCCCGCGAGTTGCAAATAAAGATGGCGCAGGGAGCCAAGCCCGGCGAAGGGGGTCAGTTGCCCGGCTTTAAGGTGGACGACTGGATTGGCCGGACGCGCCACAGTACGCCCGGCGTGGGCCTGATTTCGCCCCCGCCCCACCATGATATTTATTCAATTGAAGATTTAGCCCAGCTTATTTCTGACCTGAAGAACGCCAACCGGGACGCCCGCATCAGCGTTAAACTGGTATCGGAAGCGGGCGTCGGCACGATTGCCGCCGGAGTTGCCAAAGCCCACGCCGACCACATCCTGATTTCGGGGCACGATGGCGGCACGGGAGCCTCTCCCCTGTCGAGCATCCGCCACGCGGGTCTGCCGTGGGA
>JANPJE010000144.1:0-2757 GCA_031425355.1 Spirosoma sp.
GTGCTGATGCCCAACTGCATGTTCATAGCGATTGCCGCCGGATTAGTCCGCCCGGATTGGCTAATTTCGCCCGCTTCCGGTTCGATAACAGTTGACCGGCAGTTTGCCCCATCTGCGCGAAATCCGTTGAAATAACGGTGATGCCCCCGGCCAGAATCTCCTTTACCGGCGTGTCGTCGTACGAAATCAATCCAACGTCCTGCCCCAATGTCCAGCCCTCCCGGTTCACCCGTTTGATGAAAGCAATCAGGTCTCGCTCGGCGAAGAGTAAAAACGCTTCTTCGGCCTGAACCAGTTCGTCGCTGTAATTATCGACTATGGAACAATGTAGCCCGCTGTCGTGGCTAAGTCGTTGAAAACCAGCTAATGTGGACGCTGGTACGTACTGAAAATGGTCTTTCGATAAGACTAATGTCAGTTTCCGGTAACGCTGAAGCCGGTCTACTGCTGCCATCAGCGCGTTGTAAATGTCCTGCTCGAAATCCTGATAAACGGCGGTGTAGTCGCCCGGTAAGGCCGGTATTGTCTGATCGATTAACAGCAGTTTATCTGCCGGAATCAACCCGACCAGTTCCGATACGTCCTCGTTAAAATGAGGCATGACTACATAGGCATTGTAACGGCCAATATTGTTGCGAATCAGGCTTTCAAACAGCGTTCGGTTGTAGTGGTGAAAGAATACGTTCAGCGTTGCGTCGATTGGGAGAGCGGCTTTCAGCGAATCATAAAGCGTTTCTTTGTAGGCATTGAGCGTATCGAACAGCACCAGCACGTTGAGCGGTGTCCGAACATCGGTGGTGGCAACGTAAAATCCTTTGCCATGCCGCGCCAGCACGACGCCCCGTTGCCGCAGCGATTCATAAGCTTTCGTAACGGTAACTTTCGCCACGCCATGCTGCCCCGCCAGTTCATTAATCGACGGCAGTTGCTGCCCAAGTGCCAGCGTTCCTTGCTCGATGCCGGTCAAAACGGCCTCGATTAATTGCTGGTATTTAGGCTGGTCGATGGTGTGGTCGATAAGCGTATCATTCATGGTTTACTTTCTCTGATTATGCATAAACTGTTCAGGAAATTTTTACATTTGCCAACAATTAATAAATACAGTACAGTAGAGTACTGTTGGGTGCGAAGGTACGGTTCTTTTTAACTATTCAAACAATTTCATGCAAAAATTGAGGTTTGCTGTTATCGGAACCGGCTTTTGGGCTACTTATCAACTACCAGCCTGGTTTGAACTGGAGGGTGTCGAACTGGTAGCTGTCTATAACCGGACCCGCTCCCGCGCCGATGCGTTTGCCCATCAGTTCAACGTACCGTACGTGTATGACGATATCGACGAACTGCTGAAACGCCACGCCAGCGAACTTGATTTTGTGGACATCATCACCGACGTTGACACGCACCAATACTTTACGGCCAAAGCTGCTGAATACAAGCTCGACGTGATTTGTCAGAAACCGATGGGGCCAACGCTCGAAGCCGCCCGGCAGATGGTCGAAACGTGCCGGGAGCAGGGTGTTCGTTTTTATGTTCATGAAAATTTTCGCTGGCAAACGCCCGTTCGGCGATTCAAAACTGTGCTGGATTCGGGCGTAATTGGCGAGCCTTTTCGGGCCACGGTGTCGTTCTGCTCGGCGTTTCCGGTGTTTGCTAATCAGCCGTTTCTGGCTGATTTAGAGCAGTTTATTCTCACGGATATTGGTTCGCACGTGTTGGACATCTGCCGGTTTCTGTTTGGCGAAGCGGCATCACTTCATTGCCAGACAACGCGGGTCAATCCAACTATTCGGGGAGAAGATGTGGCGAATGTGCTGATGACGATGCAGAGCGGCTTGACCTGTTACGTAGCGATGTCGTATGCGTCGATTCAGGAGCATGAAGTCTTCCCGCAAACGCTCGTCACGGTCGATGGTTCGGCGGGTTCGGTAGTGTTGGGCCGCGATTTCGAGATTCGGACAACGACCCCACAGGCCGATGGAGTACGAACGACGGAGTCGCAAAAGGCCACCCCGCCGGTCTATGCCTGGGCCGACCCGAATTACGCCCTCGTTCACGCGTCGATTGTCGATTGTAATCGTAATTTGCTGAACGACTTACGGGGTTTGGGCGGTGCCGAAACGACGGGTGCCAATAATTTCGAGACGATTCGATTGGTGTATGCCGCTTACGAATCGGCAGCAAAGAATGAGGTAGTACAACTCGATTAACCCATTGCCAAACGCCATGCTCGAAGTTCGCCAGATCAGCAAAACATTTCCGGGTATAACCGCCCTCGACCGGGTGTCGTTTGCGGCCCAGCCGGGCGAAATTCACGCGCTTTGTGGCGAAAACGGGGCGGGCAAAAGTACGCTGCTCAACATCCTCACGGGTAACCTGCAACCGACTGCCGGACAGATTTTTATCAACGGTAACGCCGTACGAATCGACAATCCGGCACACGCTACGAAATTGGGCATTGCGATTGTTTATCAGCAGCTTAGCTTAGTCGATAGCCTGTCGGTAGCCGAAAATATATTTACCAATCGTCAGCCGCGTGATAGCTTCGGCTTGATCCGCTATCGGGCTTTGTACGACGCTGCTCAAACCCTGCTGACCCGGCTTAACCTGATTGACATACGATCCGAAACGCTGGTTGGCGAGTTGTCTCCGGGGCGGAAGCAGATGGTCGAAATTGCCAAAGCTCTATCGCAAAATCCAGACATTTCACTGCTCGATGAACCTACAGCTTCGCTTACCGACAGCGAAACAAAAACCCTG
>JANPJE010000145.1:0-72696 GCA_031425355.1 Spirosoma sp.
GTAGTTTTCGTCCATGATTCCCTCTATAGAACAAATCAGAAACTGACCATGTACGCGCACGAAATTGACTACAAAATTATTGGCGAAGATATCCAGATTGTAGAAATCGAACTGGACCCCAACGAAACCGTTATTGCCGAAGCTGGCTCGATGCTATTTATGGAGGATGGCATTACGTTTGAGACCAAAATGGGCGATGGCTCGCAACCTGACCAGGGTTTTCTGGGCAAACTACTGCAAGCCGGGTCGCGTGTGATCATGGGCGAATCGCTGTTTATGACGCACTTTACCAACCGGGGCGTTGGAAAGCGTAAAGTCGCGTTTTCGGCTCCGTACCCCGGCACGATCATGCCCGTCAACATGGCGAATGTGTACGGCAATACGCTTATCGTGCAGAAAGACGCGTTTTTGTGCGCGGCTCTCGGCACCAAATTAAGCATCCAGTTTAACCAGCGATTAGGAGCCGGTTTTTTTGGTGGCGAGGGGTTCATTCTCGAAAAAGTACAGGGCGACGGCATGGTGTTTATTCATGCCGGGGGTGTAGTTATTGAACGAACACTGAACAACGAAACCCTGCGCGTAGACACAGGCTGTGTGGTTGGTTTTGAACCGAGTGTTAATTTCGATATTCAGCGAGCAGGTGGTTTGCGGAGCATGGTTTTCGGCGGAGAAGGCCTGTTTCTGGCTACATTGCGCGGTTCGGGAAAAGTCTGGATTCAGTCGATGCCGATTTCTAAATTAGTGCAGCGACTATCGCCGGGGGGTGGGCAGGCCGGTAAAGAAGGCGGCTCTGTACTGGGCAAGCTGGGCAATTTGCTTGAGTGATAATCGGGAATCAGTTTTTTGCACAAGTTGTTATCTTTGTGACACGTACCTGAGCAAGACACAACAAATGGAAGTAATCTGCACAAACGATAAATTTCCGGCACCGGTGCTGGCCTTTTATGCCGAATTTGGTATACAAACGCCCAAACGCGACCAGCTTTATACCATCCGGCAGGTGAAACGGCATACAACCGGCGACACGGGCGTGTTGCTGAACGAAATTCAAAATCCCGAAGTGCCGGTGAAACATCCGGTTATGGGCGAAGTCTGGTTTGAACCTACGTTTAATGTGAACCGGTTTGCTACGTTACTGGGCCAGCCAATTCTGAAAGAAGAACTGGAAGACGTAAATGTGTAATTGAAACATGGTTGACTTTCAACGAAGCCTGGCACCAAATCGCCGGGCTTTTTCGTTAATTTGTCAATCTGCTCACATGCTGACACAACTGTGATAAAGTATTCTCTGTTTCTTCTTATAAGTTCACTGTTAGTTGCCTGCGGCAGTAGTTCGTCGGAAAACTACGTACCGAAACCAAAGGGATTTCCCCGTTTCGATTTGCCCGCGCCCAGCTACAAACTGATTGATCCGACGCACCCTTATCGGTTCGAATACAACAAAATCGCCCGGATTTTACCCGATACGTTCGCCCGGTCGGAGCCGCACTGGATTTTCATTCACTATCCAGCCTATAAAGCCAGCGTTCAGTTGACGTACAAACCTGTGGGAAACGATATGAATCGACTACGGGCTATGCTCGAAGATGCGTATAAATTGGCCGCCCGGCACAACATAAAAGCCTATGCCATTGAGCAGCGCAAAATCCGGCTAAAATCCGGCCTGGAAGCCAGCCTGATCGACCTCTCCGGTGAGGTGCCAAGCCAGGTGCAATTTGTCACGACCGACTCGACAACCCATTTCCTGCGGGGTGCGCTGTACTTCAACACGGCTACCCAAAACGATTCACTACAGCCTGTTATTCAGTACATTAGAAAAGACATTATACACCTACTGAATACGCTGAAATGGGGAAAATAAATGATACGTCTATGAAACTTACGCTCACAGTCGTCGCTGTTCTGTCATTAACCGTTGCAATCGCTCAATCGAAAAAGCCGACCAGTCAGTCTGTAACAAAACCTGCTGCGGCAACGGCCAAACTACCCGGTCAACTCGTTTATGAACAAAACTGCCTGACCTGCCATCAGGCGAATGGCTCCGGCGTACCGAACCTGAACCCGCCCCTGCGCGGCACAGATTGGGTGTTGGGCGACAAAACCCGACTTATCAACGTTATTCTGAAAGGCTTGCAGGGACAGGAAATTGAAGGCGACGTATATGACAATGCTATGCCCGCCCATGACTTTCTGACCGATACGCAAATCGCTGACGTATTGACGTACATACGAAGCAGTTTCGGCAATAAGGCCAATGAGGTAACAGCGGACGATGTAAAGGCGTTAAGGGCAAAATAATTAGTAAACACAGAGAGACGGAGGTTTCACGGAGTACACACAGTTTTTCTTTCTCCGTGTACTCCGTGAAACCTCCGTCTCTCTGTGTTTAAAGAAAGCTACGTCTGGATGACCCCGACCGAAAACGCTTTCGTGATGGGTGCGTGATTGGCGGCTGCGATGCCTTCCGACAGTGTTTGCCGGGTTTGGAGCGGGTCAATAATGGCATCGACCCAAAGCCGGGCCGCTGCGTAATAAGGTGATAGCTGCGCGTTATATTGGTCCGTGATTTTCTTTAACTGGGCCTGTTCTTCTTCCGGCGTCATGGGCGTTCCCTTCGCTTTCTGAGCCGCAACCTGAATCTGAAGCAGCGTTTTGGCGGCCGATGCTCCGCTCATCACGGCCATTTGTGCGGTCGGCCAGGCCAGCATCAGGCGGGGGTCATACGCTTTGCCGCACATGGCGTAGTTGCCCGCGCCATAGCTATTGCCAATGACAACGGTGAACTTCGGCACGACTGAATTTGCCATTGCGCTCACCATCTTGGCACCGTCTTTTATGATGCCGCCCTGCTCGGCCCGGCTCCCAACCATGAAACCCGATACGTCCTGCAAAAACACTAATGGAATCCGTTTCTGGTTGCAATTCATAATGAACCGGGCGGCTTTGTCGGCAGCATCACCGTAGATGACACCACCCATTTGCATCTCACTCGGCTGACCTGTGCGGCCTTTTGCCTTTATGACCTTGCGCTGATTAGCCACGATGCCCACCGCCCAGCCGTCAATTCGAGCGTAACCGCACAGGAGTGACTGTCCATAACCGGGTTTATACGCATCGAAGTCGGAGTTATCCACAAGCCTGTCCACAATTTCCTGCATGTCGTAGGGCTTGACGCGGTCGGCGGGAAGAATCTGGTAAATATCGTCGGGATTTTTGGCGGGTAAAACTGATTCTGCCCGGTCGAAACCTGCCGTTTCAGGATGGCCCAGCTTATCAAAAATACGTTTGATAGCATCGAGACAGCTTTTGTCGTCGGGGTATTTGTTGTCAACAACGCCCGAAATATCCGTATGGGTTACCGCCCCACCGAGGGTTTCGGCATCGACATCCTCGCCAATAGAGGCTTTGACTAAATACGGCCCGGCCAGAAAAATGGAGCCTGTGCCTTCCACAATCATGCTCTCGTCGGACATGATGGGCAGATAAGCACCGCCCGCCACGCAACTGCCCATAATGGCCGCGACCTGCAAAACGCCCATCGCCGAGAGGTGGGCATTGTTACGAAACGTGCGTCCGAAATGTTCCTTATCGGCAAAAACCTCGTCCTGCAACGGCAGATAAACGCCCGCGCTATCGACTAAATAAATGATGGGCAGGCGATTCTCCATCGCGATTTCCTGTGCACGGAGATTCTTTTTCGCCGTAATCGGGAACCACGCACCCGCTTTTACCGTGGCATCATTCGCCACAACAACACACTGACGACCAGACACATATCCGATTCCCACAACAACTCCACCCGACGGACAGCCGCCATGTTCGGCATACATACCTTCGCCGGTGAACAAGCCTATCTCAACAAACGGCTGTTCGTCGTCGGTCAGGTAAGCAATACGTTCGCGGGCAGTCAGTTTACCTTTACGGTGCTGATCGTCAATTTTTTTCTGACCGCCACCGAGCTGGGTTTGCTTAGTACGTTGGGTAAGTTCGTCGATTAAGGGCTGCATGGCATCTGGGCCAATATCCAGATTGACCCGCGTAATTTACAGACGGGCCAATCTGGATATTGGCCCAGACGTTATTTATTGGTTGACCCTGTCGAATCAACGGTTGTTGTCGTTACCGTTGTTACAGTGGCACTGCCGGGTTTAGCGGACGCAGCCTTGTCTTTTTTACCGAAGAGCGAGAAATGCACGTAGCGTTTAGGGTTTTCGCGCAGATCAGTCAGGAGTTTTTCGAGGCTGGCGGTCGTTCTGTTGACGTTGCTATACAGGGCCTCGTCGGAGGTGAGTTTGCCCAGCGAACCGCGACCGTTATTTATATCAGCCAGAATTTTCTGGAGATTATCGACTGTTTTATTTACACTCCCCAGCGTCTGCTTCAGTTGAAGTCCCTGGAGCGAGTCGGCAAACGTATCGGCTTTGGCCAGAATCGGTTTGAGTTGCTTTTCCGTTTCGATGAGTGAGTTTGACAGGCGGTTGACATTGTCGAGCGTTGCCCGCAAGCCCGCCCTATTTTCAGCCACTGTGAGGCCGAGCGTTCCAACGGCAGCATTGGCATTGCGAAGCGTCTGGTTCAGCACAATGCCTGTCTGGTCGAATTGCGCAACAACGCGGTTAAGCTGATACGTCAGCGAATCAACGTTATTCAGCACGGGCAGGGTTTTCTCCCGAATCAGGGCCGTCAGTCCCGTTTCTTTGGCCGCCACCAGCATTCCACCCTCTTCAAGTTGAGCGCTACCCTGACTGATGCCCATCCGGACAACCTTTCCTCCGAGCAGCCCGTCATCAGCTAAAACGGCTCGCGATCCTTTAGTAACAACAATACCATCTTTGAATTCGAGCGTGACCAGCAACTTATTCTGCTGATCCTGCAAAATCTCAATGCTTTTCACCTGACCTACCGTAAGCCCATTGATTCTCACCGGATTAGTAGCTACTAATCCATCAATGTTGTCATAAATAACCTGATATTTATGTGTAGAAGAGAAGAAGTCAGAACCTTTCAGAAATCTAAATCCAAGGTAGAGCATCATCAGCGAGACGACCGCCAACAAGCCTACTTTTACTTCCTGCGAAACTTTCATGCGTGTGTGAAGGGTGAACGGCGCCAACCAATTTGATTGACCCTATAACCAACTTTTGGGTTCATTCGTCCCAAGGATTAGTGAATTTAGTGGAGACACCTGCCCCCGGCTTAAAGACCGGGGCAGATAATTTTACCGAACTACGGATTTCACTCAACCTTTATCCACCCGTTTCAATTTCCTGTTTATACTGGACAAATGCCTTATAAATAGCACTCGCAATCTCATCCTGTCCCTGAACCGACATGAGGTAATCTTCTTCCGTTGGGTTGGTCAGAAAACCGGTTTCGATCAGAACGCTGGGCATCGTAGTACGCCACAATACCAGAAAACCAGCCTGTTTTACGCCGTTACTCTTCCGTTCGGCATTGCGCCGGAAGCTACGCTCAACTTTCTCAGCGAAATTAATACTACTGCCCATAAAGGCGTGCTGATAGTTGGCCAGCATAATGTGAGCCAATGGCGAATTTGGGTTGAACCCTTTGTACGTCTGCTGATAGTTGGCTTCTTTCAAAATAACGGCGTTTTCGCGTTTGGCTACGTCGAGATTACCGTTTGTTTTGTGCAAGCCCATCGTGTACGTTTCCGTGCCATAGACCCGGCTCGATGAAGGGCTGGCATTGCAGTGAAGCGAGATAAACAGATCAGCTTTGTTCCGATTGGCAATGGCCGACCGTTCGGACAATTCGACAAAATGATCGGTTGAGCGGGTATAGATAACGCGCATATTTGGCATCTCCTGCTTGATTTTACGCCCTAATTGCAACACGAGCTTGAGAACAATCCGCGATTCACGTACTTTTCGGCCAATGCAACCGGGGTCTTTGCCGCCATGACCTGCATCGAGCACAACCGTACGGAGTCGATTCGGCGCGTCATTATTGGCCGATGTTGCTGTCTCAGATGCTCCTGTTTCCTGCGACCCTGCCCGCCGAATGGTATCCTGCGTCAATTCGGGCAACAGAATGTCCGGCGTTGTCAGGGCGAGCAATGGTAACGCAATTAAAACCAGCGTTGTCACTATTCCGGGAGCCGTAGCTGGAATCTGAATACCGGTTGATTTAATAATTTTTAACGACCAAAAACGTTTCAATGCGGTAGTGGAATAACTGTTCGTGAATACCTTTGTAAGTCATAGACTTAACGGTGTTTTGGCAAATATAATTTTTTTAATAAACTGGATAACACCATACTTTATTTTGCGGCCCTCCCGAATACACGCTACGTGGATCAAAACAGTGAGTTGCCTTATCGGGCTTCTCTGGTCGTTGAACACGTTGGGGCAGGGCACTCCAACCCCTCAGCAGCCTGCTAAGGGCGGTTTACCCCCGGCTACCGTTCCAGCCCAGCGGGTGCCCGGAGCAACCTCTACTTCCCCATCTGACAGTACATCACCAACCAATAAAAAAAAACCTGCTTCCCGTACTATAAAAGGCCCATCGTCGGGTACAATTACACTGCCCAACTCGCAAACTGGGGTTACTGAAACCGCACCTGAGAGTGATTTAGAGCGTGAACTCAATCCCAGGTATTCAGCACCCAACCGGCTTGGCCCCACACCAGCCCGACGTAAGGACGTAGTGCCGCCTGCTGTTGCCCGCCCGACAGAGCGGGATTCCATTCGTTCACAACCCAAGGAAGGTGTAGCAATAACGGTTGATTCGATCCAAGATAGCCCGGTTAACCTAAATCCGCTGCTACGTTTGCAACCTAAATCTGTGCAGATAAATCAACGGTTAGCGGTGCGTTTACCTGTTCGTTTGGTTCAGCCAAAACAGGCCTGGTTTGTTCCGGTCAATAATTCAGCACCCACAATTCCCCAAAAAACAGATCCAATTGCCCAGTTGCTGCCTAAACGGGTTCAAGTCGATAGTATCCAGTCAAAGCCCGCTTTACCAACCCCAACCCGGCTATCCGTTCCACCGGTTGTTTCCAAACCATTACCAGCCAAAGCGGGCAACAATGTAGACTCTCTACGCATAGCGGCCGACAAAGTAACGCCAAAAGTCCCAATTGTAACTAAAACAGAGTCAACATCTGCTACGTCGGCAACAGTGTCGGCTCCCCGTTCGCAAACGAGTTTGACTCAACAAACCAAACCCGTTCAACCGGCGCTTGCCAACCAAACGAAGCCAATTCAATCCCGGCCCGGTGTGGATGCACCGGGCACGTCCATGCCGGGCGCATCCACGCCGGGACTTGTTTCGCCGAACGTCGTTCGTCCGGAGGGGCGAAGAGCGATCCGTACGGATTCGTCGCGTGTAGCGCTCAACGATTCGGTTCAAACGGCTGATTCATTCAAAACAACAGTCAAATACCAGTCCAGAGATTCAACATTTTACTCGGCCGACGGGCGAACGGTGGAGTTATTCGGTGATGCGAGTGTTATTTACGGCGACATCTCGCTCAAAGCGGAATACATCCGTTTGAATTACCTCACAAATGAGGTTTACGCCAAAGGACGATACGATTCGACGGCGAAGAAGCTGATTGGGCAACCCATATTTCAGGATGGTGAAGGGAAGTATGATGCCAAAGAGATTCGCTATAATTTCAAATCCCGCAAAGGGCGAATTCAGGGTGTGATTACCCAGCAGGGTGAAGGCAATGTTCGCGGGCAGACCGTAAAGAAAGACGATCAGGATAACCTTTACATTGGCCGGGCGATTTATACGACCTGTAATCTGGCGACACCGCACTTTCACATCAATGCCAGCAAACTGAAAATTGTTCATAACAAACAAGTTGTAGCCGGGCCGTTCAACCTTGTTATCAACCAGATTCCGCTGCCTATTGGCTTACCATTTGGTTTCTTCCCGTTCCCGAAACGGAAGGAGATTGGCGTGTCGGGCATTATTGTGCCGCAGTACGGTGAAGAACCCAACGGGCGGGGATTTTATCTCCGCGACGGTGGATATTACTGGGCCGTGAATGAGAATCTGGGCCTCCAGTTCAAAGGGCAAATTTACTCAAGGGGAAGTTGGGGGCTGGGTCTCTCGTCGGCCTATAATAAACGGTATCGCTATAGCGGAAGCGTGAACCTGCAATTCAACCGCAACCGTTCCGGCGACCGCGTTGACACAACACAGACACCCCGTAACGACTTTTCCTTCAGTTGGGCGCACTCGCCGATACCGCGCGGGCGGGGCAGTTTCTCGGCTAATGTGAACGTTAGCAGCAATAGCTACAACCAATTTAACTCCTACAATACACAGTCGTATATTTCCAACGTAGCGGGATCGTCGGTGCAGTACAGCCGCACGTTTGGGCAGTATGTTCGGGCGGGGGCCAATATCCGGGTGAACCAGCAGTTTGGGCAGGTAAACCAGCTAACGGGCGTTCGGGCAAACGGCAAGACCGACGTATCGACGGATTTCAACCTCGGCATCAATCAGATTTCGCCATTCGCGCTCAAAGGAGGCACGGGCCGGTGGTACGAGAGTTTTCGGGTGGGGTTAGATATCAGCGGGTCCTTTTCGGCCAGCAATACCATTCGCAGGCAACTCGATACAACCGGGCTGGGTTTTCCGGTTATTACAAATCTGGCCGTTATCAGTTCGATCGACCGGATTCTTGACAGCACCCGGCGAGCCAATAATGTTCGCTTCGGTATCGTTGAATCCGACCCAAACCTGATTGCGTTCAGTCTGGAAAATCTGCCGCAAATTCTTAGAAACCGCGTGGTGCAGGCCCGTTACAGCATTCCAATTTCGCTGCCAAACCTCAAGCTACTGCGATACATCAACCTCACACCGGGCTTTTCACTCCAGGGAAATATTTACAGTAAAAAACTACAGCCCGACGTAGCGTATAATGCCGCACACGATTCGGTGAAAATTGATACGATTCCCGGCTTTTTTCCGTCATACAATTTTTCAATCAATGCCAGCCTGAACACGCGTTTCTACGGTACGTATTTCATCCGGGGCAAGCGTATCGAGGCCATTCGTCATACGGTAGCCCCGTCGATTTCCTTTAGCTACGTTCCCGATTTCACAAACCCATCATTTGGGCAGTTTTTCATATTGGATGCGAAGGGGTCGCTGGCGAATTTGCCGCTGTATCGCCGAACCATATCCGCTTTCCGGGGCATAGACGGCAACAACAGCAGTGGCGCGTCGAGTACACAATCAGCGTTCATCTCGTTTGGGATCGTCAACCAGTTGGAGATGAAAGTGCGTACCCGCAGCGATTCGGCGGGGCAGGATTTCAAGAAAATTCCCATTTTCGACAACCTGAGTCTCAACGGGAGTTATAACCTGCTGGCTCCTGACTATAAATTATCGCCGATTTCGGTAAGCGCTAATACGCAGATTTTCAAGAATATAAGCTTTAACTTCTCGTCTACCTTCGATCCGTACGCTTTCCGGCCTTATGGCGGTACAGCACAGTATAATTTCCCAACAAGCAACGCCCCCCTGACTCCGCTCTCCTATTCGCCCTCGATTCTGGCGTTGAATGCGGAGCAGAATTACATTAATCAGGAATATATTCGGGTGCCCAATCTATATGCTTTTCAGGCCGGACAGGGATTACTTCGCCTGACGAATATGCAGGCTTACGTTAGCGCACGGTTCGCACCGAAACAGGCGGAGAAACCCAAAACCAGCCCGACGGCATCGGATGCTACGTTGAAAGCGATCAACAACAATCCAGAACTGTATGTCGATTTCAACATTCCCTGGTCCATGAACGTCAGTTACACCTTTGGCTTGACAAAACTAACGCCGGAACTCTCACAGGTCATTCAGGCCCTGACCCTCACGGGCGATTTAAGCCTGACACCCAAGTGGAAAGTGACAATTACTACGGGCTATGATTTTCAGTTCAAAAGTCCAACGCTGACCACCATTGGCATTAATCGCGACCTGCATTGCTGGGAAATGGCTTTCAACTGGACACCTTATTCAGGCAATAATTTCCGGTCTGGCAACTACTCGTTCGACCTGCGGGCGCGCTCGTCCATCCTTCAGGAGTTAAAACTTAGTCGGCGACGGAGCTTCTATGACCGGGGTGGTTTTTAGGTCGGCTGAGATAAAGATGTCATCTTTACGAATAGCGTACTACAAAAGATGGCATCTCTATTGCCACTCAAAAACACTAACTTGCTGATTAAACTCACTGTAAACGACTATGACTGAACGCGATAAACAACGCCTTGATGAACTGGAAGTTAAAACGGCTTATTTATTGGCCCGGCAGGATCAGCAGGCCACCCAAATGAGTCAGATTGTAGCGAGGCTGGTTTACATGGAGTCCTGCCAGCACCGGATCATGAAAGAGTTAGGCATTGAACCCGAAAAAATTGACTCGCTCCGAGCCGCACGGGACGACGCGAAGGCCATTAACTTAACGGCCATTCCCGAACTGCGGTTGAACTAAATTTTTGTTTCTTCCGGACTTGAATCCGGTGGAGGATAATACTGTATGAAACCCGCTTCCCTGCGAACCCTTCTTGTTATTGCTGCTTTGCTTGTCGTCAATGTGTTGTCGGCATTTGTGTTTTTTCGGCTCGATTTGACCCAGGAAAAACGCTATACCCTTTCCGAAGCTACACAAAATCTGCTGGCTAATCTGCCCGACGACATTCATATTGATGTGTACCTGACCGGCGACCTACCTCCCGGTTTCAAGCGGCTCGAAAATGCTGTTCGTGAGACACTGGACGAGTTTGGAGCGGGAGCGAATAAAACCGTTACGTATCGCTTTATCAATCCTGATGCGGTTACCAATGTTGATGAGAAAAATAAGCTCATCGACAAACTACAGCAGCGGGGCCTTTTACCGACTAATTTATTTGATAATGAAGGCGGAAAGCGCACCGAGAAACTGGTTTTTCCGGGTGCTGTTGTTTCCTACAAAGGGCAGGAAACCGTCGTTCAGCTATTGAAAGGCAACAAAGCCGCATCGCCCGAAGAACAACTGAATCAATCGTATGAAGGTGTCGAGTTTCAGTTCGCTTCGGCTATTCGGAAGCTGACGCAGACGAAAGAGAACCGCCGACGGGTTGGGTTGCTTTACGGTCATACGCAGGTGCCGCCGTCGCGCTTCGCCGATTTGCTGGCTTCCGTGCAGCAGAATTATGAACTGTATTTTATTGATATGGCAAAACCAGGCCCCATTGCCGGTTTAGATGCTATTCTGGTACCAAAACCCGATAAACCATTTACAGAAGAGGAAATTTTCAAGCTCGACCAGTTTGTAGTGAACGGTGGACGGGCACTATTTTTTGTGGATGGGCAGCGCGTAGACAGCGTCAGCAATGAAGGCACCTATGCTCAGCCCATCAGCCTCAACCTCGACGATTTATTTTTTCGCTGGGGCATCCGACTCAACCGCGATGTAGTGAAGGATTACTTATGTGCACCTATTCCGCTCAACGTGGGCAACCTCGGCGACAAACCAAATATTCAATTGCTGCCGTGGCGATTTTATCCATTGCTCAACAACTTCGGTTCAAGTGGAAATCCCATTGTGCGCAACCTCGATATGGTGCTGGGACGATTTATCAGTACGCTCGATACGGTGCGCTCTCCGGGTATTCAAAAGACGCCATTATTGCTGACCTCGCCTTATACGAAAGTGCTGAAGGCTCCCGCCCTGATTTCCTACAACGAAGCCCGGCAGCAACCCAATCCCAAAACATACAACGACGGAATTAAGATCATCGGGTGTTTGCTCGAAGGCCGCTTCCAGTCGCTGTTTGCCAACCGGATTTTACCAGGCGACCCCCGCGCAAGCGGCTTCCGGGCCGAAGGCGTCCCGTCGCGGGTGTTCATCTGTTCCGATGGTGATCTGATTGTGAACGATGTGGATTACAAGCGCAATACGCCCTATCCGCTGGGCTTCGACCGATTCACGCGCAACACCTTCGCTAATAAAGACTTCGCGCTGAACGCCATTGATTATTTAGTCGACCCAAACGGTGTGATTGCGGCCCGTGCCCGGACCATTACGTTACGTCCGTTAGACAAAATTCGGGTCGATGCCAACCGCACCGGCTGGCAGTTGCTCAACGTCCTCGGTCCGCTGGCATTAGTGGGCATCGTGGGATTTATCTGGCAGGCAATGCGGAGACGACGGTATGGACGGTGAACGAAGATTTATTGAACACAGAGATGCCGCAACGGCGGATCGTAGCGTACACAAAGCTTTATTCTAATTCTTTGTGTACGCTACGGTCAATCACTTTAGATAAATCCTACTCTACCGCGAACCTCACCAACCACTTCGCTACGGTTGTGCTTGTCAAGTTAAAAACAAGGTTCGGAAATAAGCCCAGCATCAGCGCAATCAACCCAAGCGGAATCAGCAGGAGTTTTTCGCGGGCGGTCAGGTCGGTTAGGGTAGTCAGTACGTCCCGAGTGGACTCGAAAGGGCGAATCCAGGTTGATCCAAAAAACATGCGTTGGAGTGTCCAAAGGAAATACGCAGCCGCCAGCAGAATGCCTGTTGTGGCAACCGCCGTGAGCCAGCCCGGCAGCCATTCGGATTGAAAACTGCCCATGAGCGTAAATAACTCGCCCACAAATCCTGAAAATCCCGGCAACCCCAGTGAGGCAAAAAACGCAATGGCGGTGAGTGTGGTGTACTGCGGCATGGGTTGCATAAGGCCTCTGTATGAGTCGATACGCCGGTCGTGGGTTTGGTCATACAGAACGCCAGCAATCAGGAACAGCATTGCCGATAAAACGCCATGACTGACCATCTGGTAAACAGCTCCATTAATGCCTTCGGCCGTTAATGAAGCCACACCCAGCAACACGAAACCCATGTGCGAGACCGACGAGTAGGCAATCATCTTTTTAATATCTGTTTGTGCCAGTGCGATTAATCCACCGTATACGATGGACAAAACGCCCAGCCCGGCCAGTATCTGAGCATACTCAGCCGCTCCATCCGGAAAGAAATTCCAGACAATTCGTATGAAGCCGTAGCCGCCAATTTTGAGCAATACGCCCGCCAGCACCACCGATACGGGCGTCGGAGCTTCAACATGAGCATCGGGCAACCACGTATGTAAGGGTACAATGGGGAGTTTGATAGCGAAGCCGATAAATAGGACCCAGAATGCCAGCATCCGGGCGGGTAGTCCTAACACGAATGGCTCGGCGGCTGGATTCAGGAAGGCGTCGGGTAAATAGTTGCCGCCATCGGCAAGGTAGCGCATATCGAACGTGTGAACAACCTGCGCCGGATTTAACTGCCCGCTCTGCAGATACGATTGAATACCCCGAATCATTTCATCGGTCACAGCTAATGGATCATTTACCAAACCAGCCGCCACCGCCGTGCTGACAGGGTCCATGACCGACAGATACAAGCCAATCATAACCAGCAGAATCAGCAGTGAACCCAGCAGCGTGTACAGAAAAAACTTAATAGACGCATACTCCCGCCGTGGGCCGCCCCATAAGCCAATCAGGAAGTACATTGGGAGGAGCATGAACTCAAAAAAGAGGAAAAACAGGAAAAAATCGAGTGCCACGAAGCAGCCCATAATGGTGCCGGTAAGCAGCAGATACAGCGCGTAATAGGCTCTAAGCCGATGGGTCATTTGCCACGATGAGATGACGCCCACCAGCATCACCACCGCCGACAGCACGACCAGCGGCATACTGACACCGTCGACACCGACCAAATAATCAATGGATGCAATGCCCAGATTGCCAAGAGGTAAAGTAATCCAATTGGCCTGTTCGAGAAGTTGATACCCGGCTATCGTTGTGTCAAATTCGGAATACGCTACGCCTGCCAGTGCCACTTCGGCCAGCGTTACGGTCAGGGCAATCCATCGAAATAGACCTGTTTGACTCTCTGGAAGCAGCGTTACCAGTAATGAACCAAAAAGGGGCAAAAAAATGAGTAACGATAGAATCATAATTCTCTCCGGCAGCATCCCGCTGTCGCAACGATAGACCGACAGCATCCTGCTGCCGGAGACATTAAAGCAACCACCAAAGTACCAGCAATAAACCAAGTACCATCACCGTAATATACGATTGTACCCGGCCATTTTGCACCGAACGCGTGACTTGCCCCAACCGACCGGTCAGCCAGGCCGCGCCGTTTACCAGACCATCAACGCCCAAGCGGTCGAATCCGTTGGTAAGATGTGCCAGTATAACCGTAGCCACGCCCGTTCCATTTACGGCCCGGTCAACCACACGCTGATCGGTGCGGTTAAGAAACGCAGCCAGTCTTAACGTCGGTCGGATCACCATATACTTGTAGAAAAAATCTAAAAATCCGTAGTGAAGCGAAAGGCGGACGTAGCTGGAATAAGATTTCGGATCGCGCATGCTGAAGCCAAGCCAGCCGCCCAGCAACACCAGCCCAATAGAAATTGGGGCCAGCCAAACGAATGTTTCTTCCTCTGTCACTGGCACAATTCGGAAGAACCAACTACCGTGTCCCGAAAGTGGATTGACTGAGAACCAGGCCCAGACGGACAGGGCGGCCAGCAGTGCTACCGGACCACGCATTAACCAACCAGGCTCGTGAGCCTGCGTCAACGGCATGGATTCGTTTCGATACGTACCGAAGAAAACGAGCCGCCACTGCCGGGCCATATACAGAGCTGTCAACCCCGACGATACTAATAGCAGTATTGGCACACTGTATGCCAGGCCGTTGCTCTGTGTGTCAGCCCAGGTAAAAGCACCACCCAAAACCGCTTCTTTGGATAAAAAACCTGAGAAGAAAGGCACTCCCGCCAACGCAGCCGCACAGGCGGTATACGCCAAAAACGTTATCGGCAATACCCGTCGCAAACCGCCCATCTGCCGCATATCCTGCGTATGAACGGCATGAATAACCGCCCCCGCGCTCAAAAACAGGCCAGCTTTAAAAAACGCATGGGTTAGCAAGTGGAACGTCGCTCCGCCTACGTTATCGGTCCCCATTCCGGCCACCATTAACCCCAATTGCGAGACCGTCGAGAAAGCCAGTACTTTTTTAATATCAGTTTGAAAAACGGCTGAGTACCCACCCCAGATCGTTGTGATCGCACCAATTACGGTAATGACAACCAAGGCATCGGGCGAAAGCAGCGGATGAATTCGGGCCAGCAGAAAAATACCGGCGGCAACCATCGTAGCGGCATGAAGCAAGGCCGATACGGGCGTCGGACCTTCCATCGCGTCGGGGAGCCACGACAACAACGGGAACTGCGCTGATTTCCCCATACAACCCATGAATAGGCACAACCCAAGGGCCGTTGGCAGCACGGCGGGGAGGGTACTACTTGTCAGGGCTGAAAACTCAAGTGTATCGAAATAGTAGTACGTTAGAAAAATACCAATCAGGAAGCCAACATCGCCAACGCGGTTCATCAAAAATGCTTTCTGAGCGGCCTTCGATGCGGCAGGGCGTTCGGCATAGAAACCGATGAGCAGATAAGACGCCAGCCCAACCAGTTCCCAGAATGCGTACAGTACCAGCAGATTACCCGCCAGCACAATGCCAAGCATGGCGCCAATAAACAGTTGTAGATAAGAAAAATAACGACGTAGCTTAGGCTCGTTGTGCAGGTAAGAAATCGAATAAATCTGAACCAGCAGGGCGACAAAATGCACCAGCACCAGCATCAGGACGGCCAGCGCATCGAGTCGAAAGCTAACGCCAAACGACACCCCCGATATGGTAGCCCAATCGGACTGTACGACTACCGGTTGCTCGGGTAAGACGACCGCCAGCCACACCGACAATGCCAGACCTGCGCTGGTGAGCAAAACCGCAACCAGACCAGCCATCCGCCGGGTGGTACCAGTCAGCACCAGAAAGCCTGCAAAGGGTAGCCCCAGCAGGATAGCCATCAGTACAGGAAGCAGTTGGGAGGTATTGGCGGGCATTCGTCGTTCGTCGGAATTGGCCGCAAATATCCCATTTCTACAGTATGGAAACAAACGACAATCAAGCCGTTTTCAACCAGCCCGTCACACTGAGCCGTTCGCTGGTGGCAGGCAGCACCTCATGCTCCAGCCGCCCGCTCTCGAAACAGACCAACCGACCACCCGTTGGCGTGATGATGACCTGCCGTTCGGGCTTACTCCCTGAACCAGGAACGTAAAGAGCCAGTTGACCGCCATCGGTTTCATTCCAGTCGGTATTGAGGTAGCAAACGACCGATAATTTCCGGCGGGAATCACTGCGAAACTGGTCCAGATGGCGTTTGTAGAACGTGCCTGTTGGATAGAGTGCGTAGTGAAATTCGTACTCCCGCAAACCAAGGTAGCAGGTTTGGTTCATATAGTTTACAAACTCCCCGATACGTTGCAAAAAAGCGGCTTCGTCAGATGTGGCGGTGGTATCGTCCAGCCACATAATTTCATCGCCCCGAATCGTATTTTCGGTCGTTACCTGCTGATTTCCAATGCCAGCCGCCCTAAACTGTCCGGCTGTACGTCGTTCGCGCAGCCGGTTGGCAAGTGCGATTACTTCAGATTGCGTCAAAAAATTATCCGTAATGCCGTACCCGTCCTCCAGAATTCCGTCGATGATTGGGTCAAAAAGATCTGTCACTGTTTCATTTCGTTCAGTTCGTCTAATTGCGCCGTCCGGAAATGGCGATATACCTGCAAAACAACAGCCAGCGCCACCGCCGATTCGGCAGCCGCTACGACCATAACAAACAAACTCAGCATCTGTCCCTGCAAGCGATCAGGATCATATTGACTAAAGGCTACGAGATTGATGTTGACCGCATTAAGCATTAGTTCGATGCCCATCAGCACGACAATAGCGTGGCGTTTCAGTAGGACCACTGCCAGCCCAATGCTGAACAGGGCCGCGCCAACAATTAAGAATAAATGACTGTCAACGGGTTGCATCGGGCGAGGATTTGGTTTGTGGAGACGCTAAATACGTAGCACCAACGAGAGCTGCCAGCAATAGAATCCCGACGATTTCAAACGGCAGTACGTACTCCGTCATCAGTTGCTTGCCAATGGTATTGACAGTGCTTTGCCAGCCAACAGCTTGAGTCAATAAAGTAAAATTTGCCCGTGACAGTAACGTGTACAGGGCAACAAATAAAGCACCGGCAACCAGCACGGCTACGACCCATCCTGACCCGGCACCCACCCTATTTCCAGAGATAATCTGGTTGGGTTGCTGGCTATCGGTCGTCGTTCGTTCGGGCTTGTGGGTGAGCATGACGCCAAAAATTACCAAAACCAACACGCCCCCGACGTAAATCATAATCTGGGCAATGGCCAGAAAATCGGCACTGGCCAGCACAAACAAGCCTGCTACGCCAAGTAAGGTTAGCAGCAGAAAAAATGCTGCATAAATGACGCTTCGGGTCAGCAAAACGGCCAGTGCGCCGACAAGCGTCAGTGCGGAAAAGGCATAAAAGGCGAATTGAAGCACTAATTTGTTAGTATTGATGGTTAGGCAGGTGTCTCGTCGTCGGGTTTCGACTTCGGTTTCATTGTTGGGCGGAACGTAGCGGGCTTTGGTTTCGGAACATCAGGCTGTTTCTCTGGTTCCGATTCAACTGGCTTCGCGGGTTTCATGGTTGGCCGAAAAGCCATTGGTTTCGGTACGTCTGTATCTGCCGGACCGTCAGGCTGAACCTCTGGCTGTATTTCCGCTGCTTTTGGCGGCTTCATCGTTGGCCGAAAAGCAGGTTTTGGCTTCTCAGGTTCAGATTTTACGGGTGCGTCCGGCACTATTTCAGTTGGTTTCGCGACTGGCGGCTTCATCGTTGGCCGGAAACCGCCAGATTTTACAACTGGCTGAGCAGAGGCTGACTGCAAGTCTGGTGACGGTGTTTCTGTTTTTGATACGTCGTCTGATACGTCCGTTACCAGCGTCGTGGGCTTTTGTGTCGGCCTGAACACCGGTTTCTTTTTGGCTTCTAACCCGCCCTGGGCAATCTGCTGCATTTCATCCGGCGTTGCATCAGTCAGCGGATGTTCGATGGACGAGCCTTCCGAGTTGGCGGGTTCGGCAGGCGTTTCCGTCAGTGCGACTGGTTTGGCTGTTGGCCGAAATACAGGACGTTTCGGTGCTGTTGTTACTGGATTAGTTTCTGCTGGCGGAATCAGTGCCTTTGCAGCTACCTGAGCCGCCTTTGCTTCTTCTTTCTCCCGAACGAACTGCTCATACAACGCCCGTTTTTCATCTGCCTGCTCCGGCGTCAGTTCAGCGAAATGATACGTTAGTTTGCCAAGATCGAACTCGCTGTAATCGAACTTCTTATCCATTGTCAGGCACTCGGTCGGGCACACCACCGTGCAAAGGCCGCAGTAGCAGCACTTAGCCATATCAATGTCGAATTTGGCGGCATATAACCGAATCGGCGACCCATCCGATGCCCGTCCGACTTCCTCCGTAGCCTTGATAGCGTCAATGGTAATGCAATCGACCGGACAGATCTTCGCGCATTTGTCACAGACGATGCAATCCTCAATCTCGTTGCGAAGCCGGTAGCGACCATTATCGGGAACGGGCAGTTGCTCGTGTGGGTACTGAAGCGTAACGAGACCATTCTGCAAATCGAAATAATTGTCACTCGCTATCCCTTCGGAAGTTCGGCGTTTGGTAGCATTCCGAAGATGCCGAAGCGTCAGGCTCAGGCCTTTAAGCGTCGTTCGGATACCCGATTGTATGTCCTGAAAGTATGACATTTTTAAATGAGTGATTGATAAAATGATTGAATAAGCTGACGCATTACATTCAATCACCGCGCGGGCGGCCCCGTCAATCATTCTATCAATCAAAATTATAGCTGTGGAAATCGCTCGGGTTCGGCTTCACTCATGAGCGAATAGACCGTTTCGATTACGTCGTCGACGTTTGGTTTTGAGAAATAATCGCCATCGGAGCCGTAAGGAGGCCGGTGTGGTTTGGCCGATAAGGTACGCGGAGCAGAATCTAAATACTTATATGCATTCTGGCCTTCGACAACCTGCTGCATCATATAGGCCGATGCGCCACCCGGCACGTCTTCATCGGCAAACAACACCCGATTCGTTTTTTTAATGGAATTAACAATGGAATGATGCACGTCGAATGGCAATAATGTCTGCACGTCGATTACTTCGAGACTGATACCCAGTTGGGCCAACTGATTGGCGGCTTCCAGTACAATCCGGCACATAGAGCCGTAGGTAATTACCGTTACGTCGGAGCCAGTCCGTATAGTTTCCGGCACACCCAGCGGTACACAGAATTCATTCAGATTAGCAGGCAGTATTTCTTTCAAACGGTACCCATTCAGCGATTCAATAAGCAAAGCCGGATCGTCGCCTTTGATGAGTGTATTGTAAAAACCAACTGCCTGAGTCATGTTACGGGGTACCAGTACGTGCAATCCCCGAAGACTCCCAAGCATAGCACCCATCGGCGAACCCGAATGCCAGATACCTTCCAGTCGGTGGCCGCGAGTCCGAACAATAAGCGGAGCTTTTTGACCGCCTTTCGTTCGGTAATGGAGCGTAGCCAGATCGTCGGTTAGCGTGGCTAAGGTATAATAGACATAATCGAAATATTGAATCTCGACAATGGGGCGGAGGCCACGCATGGCCATGCCAATGCCTTGCCCAATGATGGTCGTTTCGCGAATGCCGGTGTCGGTGATTCGTATTTCGCCAAATTTTTCCTGCAAACCCGCAAAACCCTGATTGACATCGCCAATTTGGCCCACATCCTCACCCAATGCGACCACGCGCGGGTCGCGGGTGAACAGGCTTTCGAAATAATGCTGAAGAAGTAAATAGCCATCGAGCACCGGACTATTGTCGGTGTACTCCGCGGGTACAGATTCAACCCGCATGGGCGAATCTGGCGACTGGCTGTATAAATGTGAACTGAACCGGTCGGTGTTCTCGGTATTGGTCCGGTCGAGCCAAGCCTTCAACCGGTTCCGACCATGGCTGTTATCCGTACGCAGAATACGTAACGCTTTTCGCACAGCAGAGACGGCATCCCGACGGATTGGCGAGAAGCTTTTGCGAAGTTCCTCGCGAATAGCCATTAATTCAGCCGACTTAGCATGATGGCGGGCTGTTTGTTGAAGCAGATCGAGAGCCTCACTTAAATCACCTTTCATCGAGTCCTGGTACGCGTTCCAAGCAGCAACACGGGCATTTTTCGCTGTTTGCTTCGCTTCGTTCTCAATGATTTCCAATTCCTCATTGGTCGCGTAGCCATTTTCCAGAATCCACTGCCGGAACATACGATTGCAATCGTGTTCGGCCTCCCACGTTAACCGATCTCTCGATTTGTAGCGTTCGTGGGAACCGGAAGTCGAATGTCCCTGTGGCTGGGTAAGTTCCTGTACATGAACCAGTACGGGCACATGCTCAGTACGGCAAATATGGGCCGCCTGCTGATAGGTTTCGAGCAGGGCGACGTAATCCCAGCCTTTCACCGTAAATATCTCCATGCCTCTGTCGTCTGCATCACGCTGAAAACCAGCCAACGCTTTCGATATACTACCTTTAACCGTCTGGTATTCAACGGGTACTGATATACCATATCCATCATCCCAGACGGACATCAGCAACGGCACCTGCAACACACCGGCGGCATTCATCGACTCCCAAAACATACCCTGAGACGTAGATGCGTCGCCAATGGTGCCAAAGACGATTTCGTTGCCGTTGCGCGAAAAGTTGGTCAGATCGTTCAGAGCGGGGTTGTTACGAAACAGTTTGGAGGCATAGGCCAGCCCAAGCGCACGCGGAATCTGCCCCGCCGTAGGAGCAATATCACAAACAGAATTATAGAGTTCGGTTTGGTTGCGCCATTGTCCCTGCTCGTCGAGCCAGCGGGTAGCAAAGTGGCCGTTCATTGACCGACCGGCGGTGTTGGGATCGGCCTCCAGATCGGTATGTGCGTATAATTGGGCGAAAAATTCTGCCCATCGGAGTTCGCCCAGAGCCGCTACGAACGTCTGATCGCGGTAGTAGCCCGAACGAAAGTCTCCCCGTTCGAAGGCATGTGCGGCTGCCATTTGGGCCAGTTCTTTTCCATCACCAAATATGCCAAATTTAGCCCGCCCGCCCATCACATCACGCCGACCCAACAAACTTACCTGCCTGCTTTCAAAAGCCAGCCGATAGTCTGAAAGGATTTTTTCACGACTTAAAATATCAGTCGAGCGAAGTTGTTCGTTTGCTATCACAACAGAGCTACGGATTGAAATCGTCCAGGAATCAATTTATTGATGAAGTATAAATGGCATTGGACAGGCCAATTACCAAGTGAAAGTAAAAGTAAGGCAAAACAAGTCAGCTTTCAAAAAAACGATTTTCTGCGTTTATTTGTTGACCAAATGAAAGTCAGTACGTGCTTTGGCAAACTGTTTGCTCTGGGTACATTTTATCAATGCACTATTTTAACAACCAAACCATAATTCCGTTTAGTCCGATGAAAAAGATTTTTTCACTTTTTGTAGCTTTATTTGTGTTCGTCGCAGTTGGCTACGCTCAGAAAGGGGTTTTGAAATTTGCCAAAGAAACGCATGACTTCGGTAAAGTTGAGCAGGGCAAGCCGGTGACACACGTGTTTGAATTCAAGAATACAGGTTCTGACCCCATTGTCATCAACGACGCGCAGGCCTCCTGCGGCTGTACAAAGCCAAGTTTCTCTCGTGAGCCAATTATGCCGGGGAAAAGTGGTTCTATTTCAGCAACGTACAACGCAGCCGCTTCCGGGCCGTTTAACAAATCAGTAACGGTAACGAGCAATGCGGAAGCAGGCCAGGCGGTATTGTATCTTAAAGGCGAAGTTGTAGCCGCCGGAGCCGCCACAACGGCCGCTGCACCAACAGGCGCTCCTGTTAAAGACAAAAAGAAAGGAACAAAAACCTCACGCTAATTTACTGAAGGGTTAATAGTGTGGTTAAGAAAGGCATCTGGTTGTTTACCGGATGCCTTTTTTTTGCGCGTTTTTTATCCAGTTCGGCAACCGGTTGACTAACCCGGCGTCCACTCTTCCCATACTTCTTTTTTATGCACTGACTACTACCTACTTTTGGTACGTCTTCTGACTACAACCTGTCTATGGCTCCGCCCCAACGCTGGTAAATCCGGCCTGTTTCCGCTCTTCGGACGTACTAATTTTTCACTATCTCTTCCACGAATAGCCACTTTGTTGTGATAGGCAATGGGACTGTTCATTACTACCTAAGCTATGTTTTTTATTGTTCTCGGCATTCTGGCCCTTATTGCCGGATTTGCCATTAATACGCCTGCACTGGCGTTTTCGCGCTTCTCCCGACCCGCTAAGGTGGTCGGTTTTATTCTGATTGTTCTCGGTTTGCTAACATCCAGTGTCCGCCAGATTGACGCCGGGCATGTGGGCGTGATTTCGCTTTTTGGTAATGTTAGCGACCGCACATTGAACTCTGGTCTGAATTTCGTCAATCCATTAGCCACGGTAACGGAGTTCGATACCAAAACATTGAACTACACAATGTCGGCCACGCACGATGAAGGCGACAGGCAGGGCGATGATGCCATTCGGGTACTGACCGCCGATGGATTGGAGGTAGTCATTGACCTGACCGTTTTATATCGTGTAGTGCCGGATGACGCACCGAAAATCTACCGTCAGATTGGTGCCGATTATACCGACAAAGTTGTTCGTCCGATCACGCGTACCCGTATCCGCGATAACGCCGTTTATTACGATGCCGTTGCGTTGTATTCAACCCGGCGCGACGAGTTCCAGACCCGAATTTACAAGACCATTGAAGCCGATTTTAAAAAGCGTGGGTTATTACTGGAGCAACTATTGATCCGAAATATCGACCTGCCTGCATCCGTCAAAAAAACCATTGAGTCGAAGATCAACGCCGAGCAGGATGCCCAAAAAATGCAGTTCGTGTTGCAAAAGGAACGTCAGGAAGCTGAGCGGAAACGGGTAGAAGCGCAGGGTATCGCCGACTATCAAAAGATTTTATCGACGGGGCTGAGCGACAAGCAGTTGCAATATGAGCAGATCAAAGCGCAGCGGGAGTTGGCCGCATCACCCAATGCAAAGATTGTGATTATGGGTGGGCGTGGCAATGTCCCGCTTATTCTTAACGAGAAATAGTAACGTACCTACCAACGGAATTCATCCCGTATTTTGAAGTGGCCTAAATACGGGATGAATTCCGTTGGTAGGTTAATAAATTCACAAAAACGCAGTCTGTTAAACCATTTCGGTTTGATGAACTGCGTTTTTTGCATATCATTGTTTTATTCCACCGTCTGTCCACCTTATGCAAAATTCTACCTACGCTACTCAGGAACCCGCCCTTGCTCAACCTTCGCCTGTCCGGCGGCTCTTATCGCTCGATGCTTTACGGGGTTTTGACATGTTCTGGATTATTGGTGGGGAAGAGGTTTTTCACGTGTTAGCTAAAACAACCGGATGGGCATGGGCTGTTTTCATGGCCGATCAATTTACACACGTAGCCTGGAACGGTTTCCGGCCTTACGACTGCATTTTCCCACTTTTTCTGTTTCTGGCGGGTGTTTCAACGCCTTATTCTTTAGGAAGCCGATTAGCTAAGGGTGACGACCGGGCTATGCTGGCGCGAAAAGTCATTACGCGCGGGCTGATTTTAGTCTTGCTGGGGATTATCTATAACAACGGCTTATTTATGCGCCCTCTGGCCGAAATGCGTTTTGGCAGCGTTTTGGGACGCATCGGGCTGGCCGGCATGTTTGCCCAACTGATTTACCTATATGTGCAGAATGAACGGGCGCGTTACGGCGTTTTTGCGGGTATCCTGCTGGGTTTCTGGGCTTTGTTGATGTTCGTGCCGGTGCCGGGCTTTGGTGCCGGAAACCTAACGATGGAAGGCAGTTTAGTCGGTTACGTAGACCGGCTGCTCATGCCTGGTCGGTTGTACAAAATCATTCACGACCCCGAAGGGATCCTCTCTACCCTGCCCGCCATTGGCACCGGTCTGCTGGGCGTTTTCGCCGGAACGATTCTGCGTCGGCACGGTGCAACCGACAGCCGAAAGCTTCAGCAACTTATTGTTTGCGGAGTGATTTGTGTTGCGCTCGGCTGGATTTGGAACGTCGTGTTACCAGTTAATAAAAACCTATGGACGAGCTCATTCGTGCTCGTTGCCGGGGGCTGGAGTTTCCTGATACTGAGCTTATTCTACTGGATTATCGACGTGCGAAACTGGCAGCGGTGGACCTTTTTCTTTGTGGTAATCGGCATGAATTCGATTCTGATTTATCTGGCTGGCAAGATTATTGATTTTGATCATGCCACGCATTTTCTTTTTGGCGGCCTGCTCACTTTCTTCAGCGAACCCGTTCAGGCGGTGGGGACTGTACTGGCTTTCCTCGCCGTAAAATGGCTTTTTCTTTATTTTCTTTATAAGAAGAAAACGTTTCTACGGGTGTAAGTAGGAGTCAGGAATTAGTCAGTAATGGTCAGGTGTTGTCAGACATAGACGACCAAAACCTGACCATTCATGACTATTTTTTCGCCGTCAGAGTCATCAGCCAGGCTTTGCAGTTGTCGGGCCAGGAGTTGAGCGAGCCGAACTTTGCCGTTCGCAGACCGTACCCATGCCCTCCCGCTGGATAGAGGTGCATTTCGGCTTGAACGCCGTTTTTCAGGCAGGCTAAGTAATAATTGATACTATTCTCGACAGGAACGGCTTTATCATCTTCGGAATGCACCAGAAAGGTAGGCGGTGTTTGATTGGTCACCTGTAACTCATTGGAATAGTAAGCCACCATTTCAGGCGACGTATTAAGTTTACCCAACAGTTTATCCCGCGAACCCGTATGGGCTTTGTCGCCAAAAGTCACGACCGGATAAAGCAAAATGGCGAAATTAGGCTTAGCCTGTTCACTTGCTTTCGGCCCCCGGTGATAATGGGTGGCGAGCGTTGCTGCCAGATGCCCACCCGCTGAGAAGCCCATAACGCCAATTTTGTTCGGGTCAATGCCATACCGGGCCGCATTTTGCCGGATTATTGTCATACCCTGCATAGCATCCATCAAGGGCACCTCCTCCTGATTTGTCATGATTTCAGGATTCGGCAATCGGTATTTCAGCACGAAAGCGGCCACCCCCATTTCATTAAACCAACGTGCTACGTCGGCCCCTTCGTGGCTCGCGGCCAGAATGCCATAGCCACCACCGGGGCATATCATCACTGCCGCCCCCGTTGCTCTCTCTTTAACAGGAAGGTAGGTCGTGATTGTCGGGACGGATACGTTGCTGATTCTCAGAATATTATTGGCATCTGTCTCCGATTTTTCCGTAATCAACGATCCGGCAACAGCATTAGGAATGGCATTATCGGGCCAGAGTTTAGTAACCTCCTGCGCGAAGGCGGGTTGACCTAATGTAGTGGCAAGCAGCATACTAAGCAGAAGAAATCGCATAGTAAAGTAGGGTTGAAAACAGAAAAAGCCGACCGGATGGTCGGCTCTACTCATATTTCTACCTCACTGTCGGCATCTGATAGTTTGCTGTTCGGACTTTCACGCAATACGTCAATAAGCTCTTTGACCTGATATACAGATGTGTTGTATCGGTTTCCGAGAATAATAATCACATATTCATCTTTGGGGCTAAACCAGAACATTGTGTTGTAGCCTTTCCACCAACCAGAATGGTAAATGTATTCGGGCTGATTGGTTTCGTTCAGCATCATCCGAAAGCCATACCCGTAATTTTTGGCACCTTTCCGCTCAAAACTACGGGGTAGAAAAGCTTCATCGAGCATTTTCTTCGGCAATAGACAATCGCCGTTCAGGGCACGATACCAGCGAAACAGATCGCCAGTTGTTGAATATATTCCCTTATCACCAACGACATCATCATAATAGTCTTTCGGAATGCGTCTATTCCACTGGTAACCAGCCGTTCGATGATGGTTAATTGAATCATTTTTTGTCGTTGCCACAAAGGTCTGGTGCATACCCAATGGCTCAAAAATGTTCTTGTGAACAAATGCCTCGTAACTCTGGCCGGTTACCTTTTCAATAATCGACGCCAGAACCATGTAATTGGTATTGCTGTAGCTAAATCCCCGACCCGGAATATTATACCTCTGGGGCGTCGGCTTAACCGTTGCGAACCAATGCATGATGGTCGCGTTGGACGGGTAAGGCTTTTCTTTCTTATAAAAATTAACCTTCATGCTATCATCGAAGGCATATTGATAGTTGGGCAGGCCGCTTCGATGGCTCAACAATTCGCGGATGGTGATGCCGTGATATGGGAAGCCAGGGTAAAATTTCTGAATGGTATCCTCAAATTTGAGTTTGCCCGTTTCAATCAATTTTAGGGTACCGACAGCCGTGAATGTCTTCGAAAGGGAAGCCAACTGGAATTTTGAATCATCAACCAGAGTGTCGCGCTGATTTCGTTCAAAATGACCCAGTCCAAAGCATTTCTTGTACAGAACCATGCCTTTTTGAGCCACCAATACGTTACCATTCAATCCCCCGCGTACCTTCTGCTGAAAAATTTCATCAATCTGCCGCACCTTTTCATCCGCCCTGATCTGCTCTCGAACATTTTTTTGTTGAGATGCTGTCAGAACTTGCTCATCGGCACAGGTACGCAATGCGTTTGCTGTCTGATTAAGGGTTTTCTGGTCCTGCCCACAGGAGACACCGACTCCTGCGACTATCAAAACACTAATCCAACTCCAGATTTTATTTGTCCACACCATCCTAACCCGCTTATTGTCCTGTAATTATATCAAGTAAGTTCCAACAAAAGTAGCAGTTTGCGCTACACACGTCTCTATTTTCTGTGGAAATTGCGCGAAAATTCGTAAATGGTCTTGGGAGAGACTGCCAGGGAATGGTTCAGAACCCTCTGCGGGGCGAGGTAATTGATCGGGGTCGGCTGCCTAAAATGCCCGTTTTGCGCAGGCTGATGTAAGCCCCCATACTATTTGGCAACAATTCACCCGCATCAATGGCGAAAGAACCGTTTAGCACTGTGCCACCGAACAGATTTATTGGCAAGGATGCAGTCAATAAACCAGAAAACTGAGCAGGAACGGTCAAATAAGGAATTGGGTACGTTCCAGCGTTTCGGCTATATGACAAGCGAGCCGTCAGGTCTACTTTATTAACCACTAATGCGCTCAGGCCTAAATGAAAAACGCTCACCCGGTTATTAACAATGCCCGCCCGGCTGGGTAGTGAGGGCAGCGCTTCCGATTGGGGTGTTAAAAACGGGGTTCCGATAGTACGTCCAAAATAAGCCCATCCATCTAAAAACTGACTATGGTTAAAATAATCGTCACGACCCCGACGCTGGGGATCGTCAATAATAAATAACTCTCCTCCCTGGCTGCCCGTAAACAAGTATTCAGCCGTGATCTGACGCAGAAAAAAACTGGCTCCAGTTGGTTGTTGACGATTTTTAAGCCGTAATCCATTAAGTCCATCTTCAAGATTAGTCCCGTAAAAGAGCGAACCATCGTCATATAAAAATTGGCGGTACGCAAACAGATTCCAGTTAGTGAAGTTAATGTCAGCCGCTAAATCAAGCGATCCTAAATGATTACCAATGCGGTTGTCTTCAAACGAGGTCAGGTTTTTATCATTGGTATAATCGTTTCCCCGAGTTCCCAATACTACGGCCGGAAAGTAACGTAGTGTTGATGGCAATTGCCCATTCACGGAAACGACTGGCCCCAGAATGCTGGAATAGCCAGCCCAGATCACTTCATGATTGAAACCGCCATACAAGCGAAACCGCCACGAGGGCTTGCCAATACGTCCGTATACATAAGTTTGATGGAGATAGGAGCCTGTTATTAAGCGGTCAGCGTTTTCAAACCAGCCATGTGCAAAGACGCCCATAACCGAAAATGCCCCTTTGGTAAACGGTATAGGGGTATAGCTAGGCAGACCAACCTGAATTTTGGGGATTGGCAGGGCATTACCTGACCAGGCATACGAACCCGTTGTCAGGAGCGTATCGACTAAGCCAACGATTTCCTTCCGACGACCGGCGTAGAGTTCGAGCGCACCAAAACGGACTTTTAAGTAGGCTTCGGGTATGAGGAACTGATTTGTCGTTCCTGCATTGGTAATCAGATTGAGACCATAGCCCCAATCAATTTTCGGTCTGTAACCTGAGCTATCGGTCGCTCTATAATCAGATCTGAGACCCACATTCAGGCGCAGGGCAGGATTCTGAAGAGGAACAGTGCCATATTGATTAGCCCGCAACCAGAACGGAGTTTGAGCCGTCGAAACCAGTACACCTACTTCTGCCTGGTAGTGGTTATTACGTTGGCCATAAATTAGTAGAGGAGAGGTAATAACGAACAATCCACATAAAACCCCTAAAAGTGCAAATCTCATAGATAAATGGGCCCTTTAGATTGCTGAATCTGCAAGATGAATCATTTCCCACGACCTTGTGCCATTACCCGAAGTGTCTGGGCAATAATCCACATATCGAATAAAAAAGACCGACGCTGGGGATAAAGCAGATCATAACGCAAACGCTGTACCATCTCATCAATATTGGCTGCGTATCCGTATTTAATCTGACCGATGGACGTAATGCCTGGTTTTACTTTTAACAGGGAGCGGTATTCTGGTGCAATTTCAACAATCTGATCAATGAAAAACTGTCGTTCCGGCCGTGGTCCTACTACTGACATATCTCCAATCAGTACGTTGTAAAATTGCGGAATTTCATCAAGGCGGGTCTGACGCATAAATCGTCCCCAGGGCGTAATACGATTGTCGAGTAATCCTCCCGATAGTACAGGCCCCATTTTTTCAGCATCAACGTACATACTCCGGAATTTGTAGATACTGAAGGGTTTACTGTTCCGCCCAATACGTTCCTGTGCATAAAAAATTGGTCCTGGCGATGTAAGTCGCGTAATGGCAGCGATCAGCAAGAAGAATGGTGAGCCTAAACCCAGAGCCGCTATTGAAAATAGAATATCGAAAGATCGTTTCAGGATATTAACCCGAAAATCGGCCAGCATTTCCTGGGACAAATTCAGAACCGGCAGAAAATCGTGGTATTCAACAGAGGTGCCCCTCGTTAGAAATCCTCTAAAGTCAACCAATAGTTTCACCTGATAATCAAGCTCTTCGGCATTATCTGTAATCGTTCGGAGGTGATCATTATCCATGTATGGCAGGCAACAGTAAACGCAATCTATACCTTCCTGTTGTATATAGGCTGACAAGTTGTTGTAGTCCCCCTTGATAATGCTTTCATTTTCGGTGGAAGGCTGGTCGAAATACCCATAAAAACGAAAGCCCATTTCGGGGTGCATCTCGTAAAAACTTTGGATGGAAGCCGCCAGTTTGCCGTAGCCAACAATCACGTACCGTCGATTATTATACCCTCTGGCTCTATATTCCCTTAAGAAAAGTAATCCTCCTATTCGGAAGGCGGTTGCCAGACCAGTGAAAAGGGCGTAAGTAATTAATAGATGTTCCCTCGAAAAATAGTATCCTTTTACAGCTACCCAGTAGATGGAGATGACAGCCATATGAACAGCCATCAGAATTAATAATTTTTTTATTAAGTGGTCAATTTTAAATAATTGTCGGGGAAATATGTACGGTTTAAATACTATTATTTCAACTAACCATATTAAATTAAATAAACCCCAGAGCGACGCATACGGAGGTTCTGAGACGGTCTGTAATGTTTGAAATTTGATTAAAAAAGCCCCCACAAAAGCGACATTGAGGCTCAGGAAATCAACGATTACATGAAGCGGAAAAAATAATATGGAATAACGATGCCTCATACCTGTTAGGTTTACTCATCTGCGTTTGGACGTATTTACCGAACTGGATACGCTAAAAGTAGCATATAGGATTGATGAGTTCTTACGAATATTATCCTACGGTTCAGACAACCGGACTGCAAATTAGTCACAAAAGCCATCTTAAAAAAATCCAAATACTACTGGTGCATACAAAGTACTTTATCTATAACCATTAGCGTGCCAACTCTTACGTACACTAATAAAGGTGCCAAAACTATTTCGATAGAGCGTGCCTGCATCAGCAGCAACGCTTCCGGTTACCTGTAGGCCACCCATAATAGTAAGTGGAGCAACTATACTTAAGTAGGCCGAGAACTGATCCCGAACCGATTCGTAAGGTACATTATACGTACCAAAATTTCGACTGTAAGAAAATTTCGCCTGATACGAAACAGGAGCAGTTAACGCCCGTCCACGAATTGGCAAACTTCCCGCAAGGCCAGTATGAAACACATAAACCCGATTATTGGCTGTGAATGTTCCCTGCGGATACTGATTTTGCGCCCCCAAAGCCGGAGGAATGAATGGTGTGCCTATAGTGTGCTGGCGATAGGACCAGCCATCGCGATACTGCT
Organism: Spirosoma sp.; assembly: GCA_031425355.1. GTDB lineage: Bacteria > Bacteroidota > Bacteroidia > Cytophagales > Spirosomataceae > Spirosoma. Next base: position 30,419 of record JANPJE010000145.1, read on the forward strand.
GATGGTTAAAATAGTCGTCCTTACCTCGCTTTTGGGGATCGTTGATTATAAATTCAGGTCCACCCTGACTGGTCGTATTCAGAAACTCAAAGAGTATGTCCCGCACGAGTGCGTCAGGATCATTACGCCGAATACGTAACCCATGCAATCCATCTGCAATGTTAATCAGTGAGAATAGTGAACCATCTTCATAGAAACTCTGCCGATAGAAATACAGGGTGTGTCTGACTAAATCTACTTCAAGACCTACATCGATGCTTCCTAAATGATTACCAACCCGGTTAGTAATTTCAAAATACGTATAAGCACTCGAATCTGTACGGCTAAAGCGGTCGCCAACGACTACGTAATAATAATCACGTAAGCTTGATGGCAACTGCCCGTCGCTTGGGACTAAACCTGTGCCTTTCAACTGATCGGACTGTCCGCCCCAAATAGCCTGGTGATTGAACCCGCCATAGGCACGTATCACTTCCTGTGGCCGTCCGAAACGGATATACAATGATTTCTGGTGCAGCATTGGATTTTGTACATACCCTGAAGCAGGCAAGAAACCGTGCGCGAACGTACCCTGAACAGCAACCCACCCTTTTGTAAACCCGATTGGTGTAAAAACCGGGATCGAAATCTGAATTTTGGGGATTGGCAGGGCATTACCTGACCAGGCATACGAACCCGTTGATAGTGTCGAATCGGCCAGACCAAATTTCTCGCGCTGTCGTCCGATGTACCCTTCAAAAATACCCCGGCGCACCTTCACATACGCTTCCGGGAGCAACACGCTTTTCTCGTACGGTAACTGATTTAGACCAGCATTGACCACTACGTTCATCCCGTAGCCAACATCAAATTTCGACTCGCGCCAACGACCTGTACTGTGGCGGGCGGTATCGTAATTGCTCTGTAGGCCAGCCCGAAACGTGAACACCGGCGATTGATTTGAAACAATACCGTATTGATTAGCTCTCAGCCAAAAAGGAGTTTCAACGGATGAAGATAAATAGGTACCTGCTTCGGCCGTGTATTGAGAGGGTTTGCGAATTGACTGAGCCGGTAGATAAGATGAAGTAATTATTAAAAAAAATAACGCGAAAAATAAACCTGACTTTAAGCAAGTGTGCATCGAGTACCGGGTGTAACGTGAATAATGGGAGCACAATAATAATGCCGGACGATTATCTTTATTGTAAAATTTTATAGATTCTGAGATTACGGCGGTGTGTGTATAGGTAATTAATCAAAAAAAGAGACCAGCCTATATAGAGCTAGTCTCTTTTTTTACGTTGATTTCGCACAAAAAACTACTTCTTGACGATGCGGCCAACGGCCTTCTGCTGATTAGCTTCTACGATAGGCATGTAAACACCCGCATTGACCGCATCCGCCTTCCATTCGATCTGATGCTTTCCAGCCGACTGGTTTTCGTCCGTTACAAGCTGGCCGACAATTTTACCCTGCGAATCGGTGATCCATAGATTCACCTTGCCATCGGCAGGCAGATAATAGTCAATCATGGTTGACTGATCAAACGGGTTCGGAAATGCTTTTAACTGTAGAGAAATTTCGTTTTCGCCACCAACTGGCTTAACCTCAGCCGTGAACAAACTACCCGTTTTTGCCTCGAAACCCGGCATTAACGTAATCGACTGGCCTGCCTTATAGTCGACAGTTGTGCCTGAGCTTACTTTGTTAACTGCTTCGATTGTCTCTACCGCCTGCTCCAGATATTGACCCGCTTTTTCGTAGCTGATTTGAATACGCAGTTTTTTTTGAGGGCTTTGCGCCAGGCAAACCAGCGACAGGCAAACTCCCGTGAGTGTCAGAATAGTTTTCATATTACTTACGGGTTTTCGCTTGTAGTTTGTTGATACGTCGTTCCAGTTTGACACTTTTGACTTTCAAGGCGTCGTTCTGTTTTTTCAGATCAATTACGTACAAGGTCAGCTCTTCCACTTTTTCGAGGAGTTTAGCCTGCATCTTTCCAATGTCAACACCTTCACTAACAACCTCTTCGGCAGATGGCACGCCGGGCAAGTGCTTGTTGAGCGCAACGTACTGCTCGACTTCTTCCAAACCCCGCAGGTGATACCCACTTTCAAACACCCGATCCGACCAGTCGCTTGTGCTTTTCACGGCTACTTTCACTTTTTCGGTCAACACGCCATCCGCTACATACAGGCGATATCCGGCAGGGGTTTTTGCAACACCCGGCCCTATAATTACGCCCCCTACATTAGTATTTTGTAAATTATCGCCGTTGGCCGTCCACAAACCGGACTCGTCGGCAGCCAATCGCCCCGATCCATTCAGACTACCCAGAATTACATCACCCTGCGCATTTACAGTCAGAAATTTAGTTTGGTTAAGTGCCGTGGCAGTGGCCGACGAGGTTAAATTAGTAAAGCGAAGGCCGCTATTACCCGCTGTGCCCTGCGTGATTTCCAGTTTGTTTTGTGGAGCTGAGTTACCGATGCCCACTCTAACAGCATTATCGCCAAGGACTATGCTGTTACTCTGACTCACGATTGCATTAGCACCAATGGCGGCTGCGTTCGTGAGGCTGGCTGCATTTGCTCCTGTACTATTTGCCTGCCAACCTATAAATGTATTATTACTACCACTTACAATGGATTGAGCCACGTCCTGGCCGATGAACACATTATTGCTACCTGATTGATTATTAAATCCTGCGTGTGTACCGATATATGTATTTTGGTTCGCATTGTTTTTAAAACCAGCTCCGTCACCAATAGCCATGTTGAAGTTACCCGTTGTATTGTTGCCGCCGGATGAGTTTCCCATAAACATGTTGTAACTACCTGCTGTATTGTTAGCCCCCGATTGTGGCCCCAAAAAGACATTAAATTTGCCTGTCGAATTTGAATACCCGGCTTGTGATCCGGTAAACACATTACTATTGCCCGAAGTGTTACTAAAACCCGCTTGAGATCCTAAAAAAGTGTTCGCACTAGCGGTGTTATTTGCTCCAGTGTTTGCTCCGATAAAGGTGTTTAAGGTCGCTCCCCCATTCGATGCACCGGATAACGACCCAATAAGGGTGTTCCCTGTCCCCGTGTTATTTCCGCTTCCAGCGTCAGAACCTATAAATGTGTTGTCGCTGCCTTGTGTATTAGAATAGCCTGCTCCGGTCCCAAAAAAAGCATTGTTGTTACCCTGTGTATTGAAATAACCCGATCTGTAACCAGAAAACGCGTTATTATAACCTACACCGTTGGTATAGCCAGCTCCTGAGCCGAGAAATGTGTTATTGTTTCCAGACGTATTACTATAACCGGAACCATATCCCACAAACGCATTATTTTGCCCAGAGCTATTCTGGTTACCGGCCGAAGCCCCCAAAAAGGCGTTTTGTGTACCGGCCATATTCTGTATACCGGTCCCACGTCCGATAAATAGGTTGCTGGCGCCACTCATATTGAGGTTGCCCGCACCAACACCAACCAATGTATTATCAGATCCGGGTGTTGATGAAGACGGCGTAGTCGCTACATAATTCGTCTGGGCGTAGCTTACCAACCCCTGTGTTACCAATGTTAAAATGAGTACAATTCGCTTCATGATCGTTTTGTCTAATGACTTAAAAGAAAACCAAAGAACAAGATAAGGCAATACCAACTTCTAAGTTCAGTGTTTATTTTTCAAATTTGTAAACTAAATATGTCTACTATTAAATTTAAGTAAAGTTTACATTTATCGAACTTAAAGTTCATCATCATGTTTACAGTTCATTCGTATAAAGCTCCAGTTCATTAACAGAAATGGTCAATTCAAGGTATGATCACGTATCTGCTAAAGTATTGACAACCAACACGTTTAACTTACGCATAAAATCTGTCTGCAACGAAAGTACCCGTTTTGTCTCAGTTTTTACAAATCTATAACAGCCTAAAAGATAGTTGCAGTAAACTTCAACAGCCTATTAGGTTCAAATTTGACTCAACCAAATATACCTATGTTTTTAAGATTACGAGACAGTGGTCTACGAAATGGTTACACTCACATTAACTGAACCACATTAACCAATGCCCTGACGCTAGTCATATAGGCATCACCAGATGATGTACAACAACTTTATCGGTCAACAATCACGCCAAAACTATTTGAGTACAAACAATTTTGCTTCGATTGATGATATAAAGTAACATTTAAGCCATTATGAATTAGGCCTCATAGATGACTCAAAATCACTACTTAATAAACACTCATTTACCTACCCTTCAGTTTTTCATCATGGCAATAAATGTAAGAGACCCTCAATTTGGTGTTGTCGGCGACGGAGCTACCGACGATTCAGCGGCTATTCAACGAGCCGTCGATTTCGCCAAAAGCCGTAGCGTACCCAATAGCCCATCCGTAATATACCGGGCTACAGTGTATTTTCCAGCGGGCTATTATTATCTCGCTACCCCTATCAACCTGACGAGTACTAATGGTATTTGGCTAACGGGCGATGGGGGCTCTTACATAAACACAATTATTTTAGGGAGCACAGGTGGAGTTATTTTTGATTTCAGCGGGTCATCTCTATCAGGATGTGAGAATTTCACGTTTATAACCTCCGACCGCAATAATCGCTCCACCATTGGTGTGCTGTTTGCTTTGGCGGCAAGTGGGGGTCTTAACTGTGGCATTAGAAATTGCTATTTCGAGATGAACGACACTCCTGCAGCTAACGGGGGGTTTGGCTCTATCGGGTTATTGAATATACGAAGCGAAGAGTTTTTCGGGCGTGATTGCTTAATTCGGGCGAATACTTCCATAATCTTCTCCAATACACGCAACTTGTCCGAAACCGGAACAAACTTTACAGCCTCAAGTCCATTTCAAACACTGCCAACCGATACTGGCTCTATGGGTGTGGTAAGTATCACGGGCACCTCGCTGCAAAATTACCAAAAACGTCAACCAGCATTGGTGCTGATTGGGACCAACAGCATTAACTTCCAAGGATATCTTAGCAGGCTTTCGTCTAATTTGGGTACCAATGAAACAGCTATTTTATGCGTACGGTACACAACTAACTTGCGTGTCCAGGCAACAATCGAATCATTTTCCCGGGCTTTAAAAGCTATACTCGGCGGCTTTGAAGGTAACGAAATTAAAGTTGTTGTTGCTAATAGTACAGCCCCAGCTACTGAGCTTGTGGATGTCACAGATTGCGGTGTAAAAGGCTTAACCCTTCAGGTCAGTTTACCTCTCCCCAGCGAACGCAATCGGTTTGTATTGTATCATGCGCCTGCGGGTAACGGTACTCAACAGGCTTTCGGACTCCTCACCAACTCAGTGATTACATGTACCGACACAACAGACAACCGTAATGTTATTACGGCTAATTTACTCCGAAAGAGCGAAAATGTAGTCTTCAATTCAGATCAGCCCTTTGAAAAGAAAGGAGGGCGCGTTCGGCAATTGTTTACCAGTTCTATTGCAGTTGGTCAAACCCCAAGCGGATCAACTACACCTGTTATACGTTTCGCGCTTGCCAGTGCCACAACCATCAATAATACAAATGGTGGTAGTTACCGAATCTGGATTGACGGATTGATTCAGGCGGGGTCTTACGGTACACAGGCATCCGCAACCCTAACCTTTCAAGTCCAATTACTTGTGTCTCAGAGTTATAACGGTCAGTTTAGTCCAACCTCCGTAACTGTAGTTGTTCTTGATAGGACCAGCACTAATGCAGCATATGTGGATATTGTTGGAGTTATAGCTGACCTGACTTTTAGTAATGGCATTGGTGCCGTTGTGATTACTCCTCGTACAATTGGCACAAGTGTCGGTGAACCTATTACTTATAATGGTCATGCTGAACTACAATCCGATTTTCTGATGAACGATTCAGTTATTTTTCGGTAGATGCGACTCCATAATTTTTACCCGATTGATAGGGTTATCGACCAATTCGAAAAGCATAGCTTCAAAGCGAGGCAAAATAGCTTGTTTACTCAGATGTTGTTCCGCATACCGACGAGCATTGAGCCGGTACTGTTGTAAATGAGGAGAACAAAGTGCCAACGTAATCTCATTGGCAAGTTTGTCACCTCGGTCAGGCTCAACCACCCAACCTAATTCATTATTAAGAACAACATCACTCAGTGAGGTTCCTATATCAGCTGCAACAATAGATGCTCCCCCAGTCGCCAAGATATTCACTAACTTGGATGGCATCACTAAATCGGATGCGGCTCTCTTTTGCACTACTAAATGCACATCGGCCATAGCCAACGCTTGTGGTACTTGATCATAAGGCAACATAGGGAAAAAGATCAAGTTCTGAAGTGATTGCTGACGGGTAGCTTCCTGAAGCCGCTCACGCGCGACTCCTTCCCCAATAATAACAATCTTTATATTCGGTTGAAACTGGAGTAGAGATGCGGCCTCAACTAACACCTCCAAGCCCTGCTTTTCGCCTATATTACCTGAATAGAGCGCAATCTGATCTGTTGGAGTAAACCCGAATTTGGCTCGAAGTGACCGTTCCATTGGTATAGGTCGAAACGTGCTAACGTCTACCCAATTTTCAATCATACGATATCGTTCAGGGAGTGTTCCTTTTGAGAGAATATTACGTTTCATTCCCTCACTGATGCTCGACACGCGGTTAGCCTTACGCAATAAATACCGTTCAATCCCATCCAGAAAATTCAATAACCGCTCGTTTTTAATCATACCTAAATTACGGGCGGCATCAACCTGTAAATCCTGTATATGAAACACAAAAGGCGTTCGCTTGAGTTGGCCGAATACATAGGGTAGCAGACCAGATTGTAGGGGTGGGCACACCCCTATCAGCACATCATAACGTTTAAAAATAAGCCGTCCCCAATGTACTAATGAATTAAAAGCAAACGAGAGTTCATGCAGTATACGGGTTCTGCCAGTGACACGCTCGGGTACATACAATGGTGTTCGATAAACGGTTAAATTACCTTCTTTTTCAGTAAACCAGCCTTTACCTTGGTACTTGGCATTAATTTTCCACTCAGGATAGTAAGGATGTGCTGTGATTACATCAACATGATGTCCCTGTTCGGCAAGCCATTTAGTTAATTCGCTGTTGAAACGTCCCGATCCAGCCATTTCCGGGGAATAACTGATGCTGTAAAGCAAAACACGCATGATGTACAATTAATCGACAGTAAAAATTCTTTTTAGCAAAGCAATAGCCAGAAGCATGCGTCCACGCAGTTTATGGCTCAATGGCTGAGGACTTTTAACACTCATTTCAGTAGGACTGGCATTACCATCATGCCTTCTAAAACTGGAAAGTTTTTCTGGTATAAAAACTACGCGGAAGAGGGCATTGGCCAATAGGCCAAACCAAACATCCTGGTATATTAAATATGTTGAGGCCCGATGCAGTTCCTCCGGAAATGGCAAAGCCCGGTCGAGTACAGACCGACGAAAAGCCATGCAGTTGCCCAAATAGGTATTTTTCACAAAGTTTTTTATAAGGCCAGGGCCAGAGTTAAAGTTCTCAAAGAAAGATTGGCTCATTGGCCTTCCGAACGCATCAATAAAATCGCAGTTACTTATTGCTAAATCATAATTTTGCAGATAAGGCATTAATACACTCATCTTATTAGGGAACCAAATATCGTCCTGATCTGACAAAAATATCACATCCCCAGTAGCATGACTCAATGCATTCTCAAAATTCCGGGTGGCTGATCGTGGTGACGGGTTGACCAGTACCCGTACGCGTTTGTCTATGAACTGGTTAATAATGCATAAAGTATTGTCCGTTGACGTATCATCAGAAATAATCAATTCATCGTTAGCAGTCAATTGAGGTAAAATAGATTCAATTTGCTCACGAATAAATTGCGCACCATTATATGTAGCCATGCAAACACTAACTCGCTTCATATCAACTTGGTTGAATCTTTTTATGATGTAGACTACTTAATCGTATAGTCATTTTCCCGGTCAATAAAAAACTGAGCAGTAAAAATGGAGGAAATATAAAAAAAAACAAATTAAATAACTGACCTACAGCGAGGTTGACATCAATCATTATTGCCTGAGCGAGATGGCAAAAGCTACCCATGAAAACAAAGTAGAACGAACTTGTACGTATAATTGAAAAAAATTTAATTCTAGTAATTCCGTATAAATAACCCACTAACAGGCTGTAAAAAAAAGCGCCCCAATAATAAAAATAAATCCGTCCTTCCATATAAAAAGGTATGTTCGGACCTACTGTAACGCCATCTGCTGTAAAACCCGGGGGACGTAGATTATCATAGAGCGTATTTCCGAGAGCTTCCTGATAAGGCTGAAGGCGTAAGAAGCCCAGAATCGGATTTGTCAAGCGTGGAAAATAGTCGCCCCAGGAATAGTCACTGAAATAACTAACGTTAACAGGTATATAGAAATATAGAAGAGAATCAGAGGTATAAAGTAAGCGCTTAATAAAAGCCAGAATAGCATTATCCAGACCATCATTCTCTTTCAGAAGTACGGTGAATACTACTCCTATAACGCCCACGAAAACAAATGGCACATACCGCCGGAATTTCTTCAGTAAAGTCCGGTTTTCTAAAAAAGCGGGGTGATAGAAAACAACCCCTGCTGACACGATAATTTGCAGAAGTGCACCTTTAGACCCCTCTAATGAAGAAAAAAATGCTACGACAGTTAGAAGTATCAAATACAACTTATGTCTCCTAACAAAGTACATAAAGACAAGAGAAATAGTAATGAAAGTACCTAACGCCCAATTCATTTTTCTAAATAAGCCGAATCCCTCCTGAAAATTCCCGAACTTAGCTTCCGTTGGTCGCTCAGATAAGAGTGCAAACCCCTTTGAATACCCAATAATTATATTCGAAAGTATATAGACAACCAAAAATGAGTATGTAATCCACTTTAGCAATGACTGATTAGAGAAATCATAAACTTTATTGGATCGGCCTATACCGGCAAATGAATAATTCGTACGCCGGTGCGCGATGACAAATCCAACCCACACCGAAGCTTGACACCCAAAAAAATGAATTAAATCTTCAGTAGTTGGGATGACTTGAATAGCAAGTACGCTGGCAAAAGCAGTAGCAAATACAAACAGAAATAAAGGATCAATAACTGAATAAATGAACCTGTAGTATAATAAGAAATATATAGCAAACAGAGCTGCTGTCCAGAGCAAAATGACCGGCAATATGTTGAATGTAATTTCCATAATAATTTAGCCTCCCGATAAGACTATTTTAAATCCTGTACGTAAGCATCCACTACTTATTTTGCAAATTTTATTTAGTAAAAATAATACGTGTCATTTTAGATTGGTAGCTCGCACTCTAACCAAAAAGTCTCTTAAGACCTACGCTGAATCCAGGTAGATTATATTTCCTTAAAGTTGCCCCTGCCTTACGTCTTAACCAAAAGTAATACATTGCCCAGTTGCGGCTAATTCCTTTGAACAGTCGACTGTGAATCTGTTGCATTTCTGCGTAGCCGCGCGCCATCTGGTTTTCACTAATGCCATCTCCACCGAAGTTACACACGGTAATGTTCATAAGTTGGTGTGGAACACCACTTAACGCTAATTTTAGATTGAATTCATAATCCGATGCGATCCGCATATTCTCATTATATAACGAATTCGTGAATACCTCTCTATCATAGAACATACCCTGATGATGTACTTGATGACGCATCCAATAAGGCGATCCGAACAAGGGGCGGAGCAGAATGTCTTGTTTTATACACTCCACACTACCTACAAAGACTTGTGTATTGCTGGCACCTGCTTTAATCTGTTCAGACACCTTCTGTAATGTACCAGGTTCACGTAACTCGTCGTCAGCACCAATAAAGTAAAGCCATTTCCCACTCGACAGGCTAATACCAGTATTCAAACCTGCGTAGAGGCCAAGGCCGGGTATAATACGTACTGTCTTGTTAGCGATATTGCTCTCATTGACAATAGAAACGGTGCAATCTGAACTACCTCCATCAACGACAACCAGTTCATAATCAGAAAAGGTTTGGTTAGCAATACTGAGCAAACATTGCTGTATTGTCTTCTCTCCGTTGAGCACTGTTATGATGATAGATATAAATGGATGATACATGGCTTGAATTCAAAAAATGACAGACGATGATGCTTCGCGACAGGGTCAACGTCTACCGTATAATATCCATAACGTTGTACCTAACCTGACAAGTCGAGTAGCTTATTTAAGAAGAATCTTAAATTTTAACATTATAAGCATGGTAGTATGTTCACTATATTAACTACACACGATGCCCATATAGCAGGAATCTCAGTCTCTTCTGCGAATAGTACATACCTAAAAACATGGATAAAACCCTATTTCTCCATTTGCCTGAAACGTAGCGAGCTCTAACTCTATTGGTCTCTACTAACGACTTTGATAAATTACTACTGGCTCCGCCAACAGCGCAGTCAGCTATTATCAGAGGAACATAGCATGTAGACAATTTTTGCGTATACAATCGTAGATGAATGTCATACTCCGACACTATAGTCAATGTTGGATCGTAGCGATAGTTAGTAAAGAGTGTGGAATTATAGAACGCGCTTTGGTGGTGAACGGTGTTCTGAAAAATGGTTCTCGGCCCCAAAAATGAGCGCATTTGATGACCATTATCGAATAATACGTCGCCATAGACAATAGCGTATTGTGCAGTTAAATAAGGTTGAATTTGTTTTATTATATCAGGACGCAATGTATCATCACCTCCTAAAAAATAGATCCATTCACCCTTGGCACGGTCAATTCCCTTATTCATGGCATCATAAATTCCCTTGTCAGGCTCACTGATCCATCCGGCTAACTGATGTTCGTGCCGTTTAATAATATCGATAGAGCCATCGGTGCTCCCTCCATCAATTATCCAAAATTCACACAGTCCTTTCTCCTGACCAAGAACGCTTTTGATGGTACTTTCGAGCGTAGAATACGCATTATATACTACGGTAATAACAGTTACAAGCGGACGTTTCATCAACAATAGATTTTTACTTACATACCAATTAGCAGAGAGTTACAGTTGCTAATTTTTTAATTTAATTCGAATCCACTTTTGCGCTGGTTTTTCAACTGTAATGTGAAGTAACCATGCGAATGTAATGGCAGTTAAGCCATAGAAAGCAAAAAACAGACCATCATTGTAAATTATAGTAATGTGATTTAAATTGAGAAAAAGTAAAATAACAATTTGAACAGGCAAATGAATCATATACAACGAAAGAGATATATCGCCGAAAAGCCTGAATACTTTATTGTCCAATGCTCTACGTATTGTTTTGTTAAAGTGGCATTCAGCTATTAAGAATATTGCGGTAAATACCATTATCAATTGGGACGATACGATAATGTACCTTTTTAGATAGATAAAATAAAAAACCATGCATAATATATAGCCTGTAATGAAGAACCATCTATAAACCTCATATCTACTATTCTTAATCAATAGTTCATAAACTAAACAGCCAGAAAAGAAGCCGATTAATCCTCGTGCGACAGGATGGTTTATAATAAATACCATGTCATAGGGTAGACGATAAATAAAAAGTCCAAATATTATCAGAAGTATAGAAGTGTAAAGTACATTCCAATACCTTGCCTGTATAAAAAACAATATGTACATAAATGCTTCTATTGATAGAGACCAAGCCGGAGCATTAAAAGAATACCCGTTATCAAAAAACCCTTTCTGCACAAAAGCGATATTAAGTATAAAATGGTATGTATCATTAAGATCATACACGGGAAATCGCCCAGAATAAGAATGATAAATTTTGACCAGAATGGCAACTACTATCAATGTAAAGAGGTGAACGGGATACAGTCGGGAAAAACGTTTAATGAAAAAATCGTACACACCAATTTGTGAGGTACTAACCGCTGTCTTATAAGTATACGAAAAAATTACGCCAGATAAAACAAAAAATAAGTCAACCATTATATCACCGTAATCGAAAAAGAAACGCGCTGGAATCAACCAATATAAAGGCGGTTCTAATCCTACGGAATTTGGTTGAAACGAATTCGAAAAATGTTTATAGTGCCAAAATACAGCAACTCCTACTGAGGCAATGCCCCTTAATGAATCTATGTAAATTAATCTTTTCATATAAATAAGCATGGTATTCAGCAACAAAAACACTAAATACGTATTACGTGGAGTTTACAGTCAATTAAAAATAAAACAGGCAATGTGCAATGTTAATATTAGCTTCTAAACAGAAGGCGTATATTTTGTTCTACAACTCCAACATTCCCCTTAGTTCTCCGACCAAACTTAACAGACACAATGAGTAAAAACTCACTCGTCGTAATATCTCGATGACTGTTTTTGTTAAACCATCACTTTTTTCTTATGTGATGGCTCTGTACAAATCAAGTGTCTCATCAACAGCACGTTTCCATGAGAATAGCGATAAGCGTTCATAACCGTTGAGAACTAACGTTTTCCGTAATTCAGAGTCAATTAATAACTGCTCCACAGCGTGGGCCATAGACTCTGGCGAATGGGGGTCCATATAGAAAGCTGCTTCACCGGCTACTTCAGGAAGTGAACTTACATTACTTACAATACAAGGACATCCACAAGAGAAAGCTTCCAGTACTGGTATGCCAAAACCTTCATATAAAGAGGGAAACACAAATGCAACAGCATTTTGATAGAGAGTTGATAATATTTGGTCATTGATAGCAAGTTGTTCAACGTATCCATCGACGTTAAGAGAACGAACAAATTCTCTCTCATTTTTTGTAAATTGCCCTCCCCCAGCACATAATAGACGTATCTTATACTTATGCAGTAATGGATGAATAGCTGCTAAAAACCCACTAAAATTTTTATACATGCTACGATTGCCTACGAATAACAGATAGGGAATAGCAGCGAACTCCTCAACTAATTCGCGTGGCTTTGTTACTAACGAGCTCCCCAAATAAATTACCTCAATTTTAGACGGATTAATATTTAGTAGTTCAACTAAGTCATTCTTTGTACTTTCAGATATAGCAATGATTCGTTCAGCGCGATCAGCCATCAGGCGCTTGTGCTTTGTGATTACTCCATCGTAGACCAACTCACTATATTGAGATCCGAATTTTTCATGGATCATATCCAAAAAAGTGATCACGAAAGGACGGCCTTTTAAATAAGGTATAAAATATGGGTCATAGTAAGTTGCATGAAACACATCGTATGATTTTTGATACAGCTTACCAATAGTATAAAATTCATTTAAGAGACAAATGGTCTGAAGTTTTTTAGGAATCTTTGTATCAGCAAAATAAGACTTTGTCGGTATACCCATTTCACGTAGGTGAACATTATTCGAAACAAGAAGGGGTAGATAAGCATCGTTATCAGCAGTGGAGTTAATACCAGTAATTAATTCTGCATAATAGCGCGATATGCCCCCGTATGTCTGTTGAGAAAATGTTTGATGGTCAAAAAATATCTTCATATAAGTTCAATAAATACCATCTTAGCTGTCCCGGTTTAACAAAAAATTATTATTTATATTGCTTTGAATAAGTGAATAATCTTTATGCAAAAGCGTTGGTCTCTCTCCTATAATTTTATTATATAAGCGTGCTAAACGTGGATTTGTAATCGTTTTGAATAAGCGATTATTAATTGTTTTTCTACTAAACAGGTGAATATTGTATTCATTCCAACAATAATTCAAATTAAAACGGTTTGCTAAAGCCTGTAACGATGCTCGGCTGTATAAGGCTATATGCTGACCAGTTTCAGGTGTAAAATACCACCACGATTCCGGAGTAATTTTTGCTGACGGTTGTACCTCCGTGGAGAATAGAATGGTATCGCTAAACTCCAGCATTTTCTCAAGTTCTTCAACAGGGTTGGTTAAATGTTCAAATACCTCAAAAGCAGTCAATAGTTCAGCTTTAAAAGGAGGTACATCCGTAACATCAAACGACTTCGCATACAAATTGTCGCAATAAATATCCTGGCGATAATAATCAAAACCCCGATCACGCATCATTCGAACAAGCATGCCATAACCCCCGCCATAATCAATAAATCGCCCGTTTGAGTTAGTCCATTTATTAATGACAGCCTGTACTAGAGGAACTATAAACTCGTTACGCACAATTAAGCCTATATCTAATTTAGTTATGGCAGAATCATAGGCTTCACTTAGCCAGTAAGGAGACTCCGTAAAAATAAACTGGCAACGGCTACATCTATAATACTGAACGTCGTATTTGCCAAGTAATTGGGCTGAACAATATGGAGAGGCCCCGGATTTACAAATCGAACATGTCATTAGGATTTCATAGGGGTTTATTTATTCCAAATTCCTTTAGCTGTGTTTGAAATTAATTTATTCGCTTGTAATGCACTAAAAACGGATCCGATCAATAAAGACACGCCCGTTGCTAAAATCACGCCCGCACTACCCATATGTAGGGTTCGGCCAAATAATATCGCCAAAGGTACATTAATTAAGGCTGAAATTATGGAATAGTACAATTGTAGCCGGACTTTTCCTGATCCGTTTACTACAGCTATAGCAACACTGTTCCAACAACTAATAACCACAAAAATACCCATGCATACATTGAGCATATGGGGTACAATTACCCGGTTTCCAATCCAGGCAGAGTAGATCGGGTCAGCTATGAGAATCATCAGTATTACTATTGTAACTAATCCCAACCATAGTCTTCGTAGGTAATTATATGTCCTGTTCATCCAAACTGTATCGTTTTTTACGAATGCTTCGGTAAAAGCAGACCAATAGGGTGTTATCGCAATAGCAAATAGTGTATTAATCGCATTAAAATACCGGAAAGCTACGTTATACGTAGTCACTTCGGATGGACCGAATAATTGGGTAATAATGAGATTATCTGTATAGAAAACCAGAATGACTGCCATTTGAATGATAAAAAACTTGTACCCAAGTGATAACAAGCTTCCGGCGTATTTCAGATTAACCAATCGAAACGTAGGGCGATATAGCCTAAGCCGATTCTGATATAAAACAATTCCACTAATGAGTAAAACAAGGATAGGACTAAGTGCGGTTACGGCTGCTAAATAAACCAGATTAGCATCTGTGTAGCGAGTTAATGTATACGTGCCAATGAGAATCAGCGCATTGGACAGGAATGTTATTAAGCCGGGCAGACTGGGTTCCTGAAGGGCGAATAGAATGTATGATAAAACGTCGAGTACTAACTTAATTGCCATCGCAATGACTGTTAGCAATACAACCGTTTGCAACTGATGAATATCAAGTTGGGTATTGAATATGCGTTGCCAAGGAATATACCAGACAACAAGCAGAAAAACACCAATAAGTGATAGTTGAATCGCGCTAAATATCGCATATGACGTACTGACATAGGCGCGGGCAAGGGTTGTGTCCTGATTGGCAACAGCTTCTGAAAATTTGTTTCGTAGGCCATTTCCAACACCTATGTCCATGAATGTCAGCATCGTAACGATTGAACTGATCGTTAACCAAGTGCCGTAGGTATCTTTAGAGAGATAGTCGATGGTTAAGGGCACCAGCAACAGCGAGATTAGCATCCCTCCACCCTTGATTACTAACCCCAAAGCCGTATTTAACTGCGCTTTTCGGGTGCGAGGATGGGCATTTCGGATGCGCCCGCGAATATAATCAAGTGCTACTGTTTTCATAATGAATTAGCCAGTCTTACCCTGCATCCGTTGCTCCACCATTAGCCGGGCTACATTCTCCATTGTGTGGTTTGCTTTCCAACCTAACTCAAGTTGGGCTTTAGCCGGGTTAGCATGGCCTTCGGCAATATCCGTCGGCCGGAAAAACGACAGATCAGTGCGAACGTGTTCTTCCCAATTAAGGCCAACTGTATCGAACACTATTTTGATAAAATCGCTGAGTTTGTTTGTTTGGCCTGTAGCAATCACGTAATCGTCAGGTACATCCTGCTGAAGCATTCGCCACATGGCTTCTACATAATCGGGCGCCCATCCCCAATCACGAGCGATGTCAATATTACCCAGCGTTAAGGTTTCAATACTTCCATTGGCAATTCGGCAGGCGGATGCTACAATTTTTTGAGTAACAAATCGCTCAGGGCGGAGGGGTGATTCATGATTAAATAAAATACCGGTACTGGCCTGAATCTGGTAGGCTTCGCGGTAGTTGGCTACTTGCCAAAAAGCGGCTGCTTTGGCTACACCATAAGGACTGCGAGGCCGAAAAGGCGTCATCTCATCAGCAGCTAAACGGCCCGTATCACCAAAGCATTCGCTGGAACCGGCATTGTAAAATTTTATAGGCAGATTACTAAAACGGATTGCTTCAAGCAGATTTAACGTGCCGATACTTATACTTTCAAGGGTTTCAACGGGTTGCTCAAACGATAAACCTACAGAACTCTGTCCGGCGAGATTATAAACCTCGTCCGGCTTGACTTTCAAGATGGTTTGCAATACACTTCTAAAGTCATTGATACTCAAGGAAACTGTTTCCACACTGCTCCTAATCCCCAGCCGGTGCAAATTGCTAAATGAGGCCATTTGCGCATCCCGGGAGCCACCGTAGACTTCATAGCCTTTGTCAAGCAGCAATTTAGCTAAGTAAGCCCCGTCCTGCCCTGAAATACCACAGATCAATGCTTTGTTCATGCTATATGCTGATATCTGTCAGTGAACCTTAAACGCCGATACAGCGCATACGCTAAACTAATCACCACACCAACAACACCAAACCCAAGCATAATGAGTGTGCGTTTAGGTCCACTTTTTCGCAATGGAACAGTAGGTGGTTCCAGCGTTTTAAATACTGGTGTTTCCTCTTGAACTTTTATCTTAGATTGCTCCAATTGCTTGGATAGTTCATTGTATACAGATTGAGCAAGCATGTAATCTGCCTGAAGCCGTTGTTCGTCAATTTTAGCCGTATTTAAATACAAACTTCGGTTACGATCCCGGTAACTGGATAACGCATATTCAGAAGATTGATAGTTGTTTTTTGCTTCACTTACGCGCTGGCTTAGAAACGCTACCTGCTTGCGGGCCTTCTCGGTGCGATAGGTGGTCACATAATTCGTCAGATACTCTAATGATAGACGAGCGACTGTAGCAGCAACGGCAGGATCCGGTTCAATAGCGGTAATGGTGAGAATTCCTGTCTTTTTATCATGTTCTGCCAAAGCACTTGTCTGTATCAGCTTTATTAATTCGTTCTGCTGTTTCGTTACCTGGATAGCTTTACTAAAGTTTGTTGGATCTGGTTCTTCGTCTTTATCATCCCCGCCGGAAGGAAAAAGGTTACTTAACCAACCAACGAAACCAGTATTAGAAAACCGCTTGATGAACTCCTCCAGCGTCATTTTAGCCCGTAGTTTTGTCGAATAAACGGGTTGTTTTAGTAGGTACAACGCAAAGGGAACGCTATGCAATACGTTCGGGTATAGATCAGGGCGAATAGCATCCTGGCTATTTATGTTGTCAACATTTATACCCGCTAATCCAGCTAAGGAACCTAAATTACCCAACCCTGCACCCTTAGACTGTAACTCAGGGAGTACAGTAACCTGGGTAGTGTACACGTTGGGTTTAGAAAAGGCATATAAAGCACCAAGACAAAGTCCAATTATAAAGGCCCAAATTATGCGCCGGCGACTTTCTTTTAAAAACAGTATAATATCACTTAAACGAATCTCAATCTCGTCCTTATCAATCTCTCTTTCTTTTATAACTTCCGTAACTGACATAACAACGTGAGAAAGTGATTCTTATCGGAACAGAACATTAACAAGCGCAACCGTTACAGTGACTAATAAAGATAAAATACCTAATCGTTCTGTTGCACTTAGTTTGGTAGAGTCTGTAGGTTTAAACGGTATAGTAACCGTTGACCCCGGCTCGACTCGAGGATGCGACGTAAAAAACAGGAATCGGTGCGTACGGTCTTTTCGACCATTCGGGTAACTCACATACGCTTTACGTTTTCGGGCATTCTCGGTATATCCCCCTGCGTCACTAATGTAATCGTCAAATTTGTAGTCTGTTTTATAACTCACGGATGATGGATTCAACACCGCTCCCTGAATCGTGATAACCTCGGACCTGCGAGGTACAAGCAACGTATCGCCATCCTGAAGCAGCATATTCTCTTCAATGCCCGGATTGCCCAGTAAATTACGAAGATCATTTCCGATTAAGTTTCCAGCTCTCCTGAATTGCGCTCCAGCCATAAACGCACCCGGTTTTAAGCCGCCTGCTCGTTGAATAATATCGGAAATGCGTTCCTGACGGTTGGCGATGGCATAGTTTCCAGGCTGCATAATCTCGCCAAGTACTGTTACATGTCGCTGGGATTCATAGTTGACCGATGTACGTACATAGACAATATCAAAAGGTTGAAGCTGGAACTCGGCGGAACTACCTGAACTGCCTTTCAGCGCCGTAATCTGCAAGTCACGGTCAACTGCAAATTGAAATAGTTCGAGTACAGTCGTTCGAATACCCGCTGAGTCCTGGCGAATCCGGCGTGCCACTTCGATCAGGTTTGGTTTAGCTCCTTCCTGAAAGCCGCCAGCCCGCGTTATTAAATCGGGAACACTCAGATTTGTGGTAAATTGGATAGTGTCCGGATTATTGACAGCTCCCTGAATAGTTATATAATAGTTTTCACGCAAATCCCGGATCGATAATATTGTCAGGCTATCCTGCCGCATGAGTGGAATATCAGGTACTTCTCCCTTCATGATCTTGCTTAAATCGAAGGACAGATTTTCATTGTCCATGTCTGGCCGCTCACGACTGATGCTTGCCCGATTCATAAATGCATCCTTACGGAGACCTTCTGCCCGGCTAATAAGTTGTCGAACCGTTTCTAATCCCGGCTCAAGTGAGTAATCACCGGGGCGCATAACAGCACCCGCAACCCGAACCCGGTTTTCATAGCGGTCCAGAATCTTCCCAACCTCATATTTATCACCCCGTTGTGGTAAAAAGCCAGCAATCTGCTCTTCCGTAATTGTTACGATTCGTCGTTCGCGGGCCGTATTACGCCGTAGGGTGATAGATGCCCGATACGCATCATCGGCAAAACCACCAGCAAAGCCCATTACCGTTTTTAGTGTCTCACCGGGTAATACTTCGAAAACTGCCGGTCGGCGTACCTGACCTGTCAGTTCTACATGCGTTTCGTAATCGGCTACGCGGATAACGTCCTGATCCTGTAAACGAATATTATCGCGCTGGTCGGCCCTAAGAATGAAATCGTATAAATCGACGGTACGAATAACCCGGTTGCCCCGGATAACATTTATTTTACGAAACGATCCTGTTTCAGGGTTAGGCCCACCCGCCAGATAAAGCGCGTTGAAAGCTGACCCTAACGATGAGATTGTGTAGGTACCCGGACGGACAACCTCACCCACCAACGTAACGCGGATACTACGGATGTTTGTTAAGGCTATTGTAGCACTTGTACCACTTCCCGGCCGACCCAAATCCTGAAAACCACCTTGCCGGAGCCGGCCAATGATTCGCTGCTCTGCTTGTTCTATTGTCAGCCCACTGACAAAAATCGGTGCCAGATTGGGTACTTTTACAGTCCCATCTGGACTAACTTTCAATTGAAACTCTCCACTGGACGCACCCGAGATATCGATCTTAATTTCATCATCCGGTCCAACTACATAACCACGGGGCGTAGCAATCCTTAAGTTTGGTTCAAATGACAAATTGGCATTCTCAAACAGCGATGCGCCAAAAACCCTTGTTTTAGGAGTTTTATCTAAGCGAGCAGTCGATGGCAATGATGAGTCGACTGGGGCAGTAAGATCTTCGGGGAGTGTGCGCTCAGCGGAGCTTTTGGTTGTGGTCTGATTTTGAGGTCCTGTCGGCAGTGTACGTATCTGATTTATGCGTTTACGCATCTTTGCTATATCGTCGAGTGTATAGCCCTGCGACATAGCTGCCTGTTCAATCTGCACTTCACTCATCCCACTGGCCTGTGCCTTTTTGTAAAAGTTCTGCACATCCTCATCGCTCAACTGATCGACCCGGGAGCGAGGCTGCTGGGCCTTCGCCTGATACGACACTGTTAGAAGCAGCAATAGAAAAACAGCTTGATACGGTCGGATACGATGAATGAAGCGTAAAATTTTGTCCTTTGTAAACATGAACACTGGCGATTATGCCAAAAATTGAACTGCAAAAGTAATCATTACTTTGAAAACACCATTCCCATACACTAAGGAGTCGTTGGTATTTCAGCATAGAGGCCGTTAGCTTCGGGGGTGATACTCACCTGTTAACCACTCAAAACGTGACAATTTGTCTTTAGAATAGGGTAATGATGGCTATTGGGCCAAAAATTGACTTGTAAAAGCATTAAGATGATCCATGCAGCCTTATTTTCGTATAGTAAGGAATGCTTATCCATAAGACACTTGGGTTGTAGTCCGGCTGTAATGCACTAAATTTGCAGAAAAAATCAGTTGGTCGTCACCCAATAAGCCATTGTTTTTAACCAATCAGAACGGGTTTCTGATGATTGACGATTAATCACTAAAGACAACATGATTAACCTCATAGCTAAACTTTTCGGGACCAAATCGCAACGGGACATCAAGGAACTGCTCCCCTACGTTGAGATGGTAAATGCCGAGTTTATTCAATTAAAAGATTTGTCAAACGACGAGCTTCGTCGAGTGTCGATTGAGCTTAAAGCGCATATTGCCAGCGAATTAACCACTATTGACACGCAACTTGCTGAACTCAATGAGCAGGCCAGCCATGCCGACGTGGATGTTAATCAGAAAGAGCAGATCTTTAATCAAATCGATAAACTCGAAGCGGACCGCAACACCGAACTGGAGCGTGTGCTACTCGATATTCTGCCCCGCGCCTTTGCAGTGATGAAAGAAACAGCCCGGCGGTTTACCGAGAACGAACGGCTTACCGTTACAACTACTGACTTCGACCGCGAAATTGCTTCCCGCAAAAAGAATGTAATCATTGACGGCGAGCAAGCGCATTGGGCCAATACGTGGGATGCTGCCGGATCGCCTATCAAGTGGGATATGGTGCATTATAATGTCCAGATTATTGGGGGCGTCGTTCTTCATCAGGGTAAAATCGCCGAGATGGCCACGGGTGAAGGCAAGACCCTTGTGGCTACCTTTCCAGCTTTCTTGAATGGCCTGGCCGGGCGGGGTGTTCACATCGTAACGGTCAATGACTACTTAGCCAAGCGTGACTCGGAATGGATGGCACCCTTGTTTGAGTTTCATGGGTTGCGTGTCGATTGCATTGATAAGCACCAGCCGAACTCCGAGCAACGCAAACACGCTTATTTGGCCGATATCACGTACGGAACCAATAATGAATTTGGATTCGACTACCTGCGCGATAACATGGCCCGCGAAACGGGTGAACTGGTGCAGCGCAAACACCATTATGCGATGGTAGATGAGGTTGACTCCGTGTTGATTGACGATGCCCGTACACCGCTGATAATCAGCGGTCCCGTGCCGCGTGGTGATGAGCAGGACTACATTGAACTAAAACCCCGCATAGCCCGCTTAGTTGAAGCGCAGCGGAAATTAGTTTACGACTACCTGAATGACGCCAAACGGAAGATTGCGGCTGGCGACGAAAAGGAAGGTGGCGTATCGCTGTTTCGCGCGTACCGGGGGTTGCCCAAGCACAAACCACTCATTAAGTTTTTAACGGAAACGGGAAATAAAGCCCTGCTCCAGAAAACGGAGTCGATCTATCTGGCCGAAAACCAGAAACTTATGCCCGAAGCCGATGCTCCGCTGTATTTTACGATCGACGAGCGGCATAACGGTATCGACCTGACCGAGAAAGGTATTGATTACATTACCGGATCAGGAGAAGATCCGCACTTCTTTATTTTACCCGACCTGTCGATAGACCTAAACGTCATTGACAAAAACGGTGAATTTTCAGAACAGGAAAAAATTCTGAATAAAGAAGCTGTCATTCGTGACTATGCCGTTAAAACGCAACGTATCAACACGGTTAACCAATTACTGAAGGCCTACTGTCTATTTGAGCGCGATACCGAGTACGTGATTATGGACGGCAAGGTGAAGATCGTGGATGAGCAGACGGGCCGGATTATGGAAGGTCGCCGGTGGTCGGATGGATTGCACCAGGCCGTTGAAGCGAAGGAAAATGTAAAGGTCGAGGATGCCACGCAAACGTATGCCACCGTTACACTCCAGAATTACTTCCGCATGTACCACAAGCGGGCGGGCATGACCGGAACGGCGGAAACCGAAGCCTCTGAATTCTGGCAGATTTATAAAATGGACGTAGTGGTTATTCCGACCAACCGGGCCATCAGCCGTGCCGACGAAGAAGACAAAGTCTACCGCTCAGTACGCGAAAAATACAACGCTGTGGTCGATGAGATCACCGAATTGGTCGAGAAAGGGCGTCCGGTGCTGGTTGGTACTACGTCGGTCGAAAACTCCGAGTTATTGAGCCGCCTGCTGGCACTCCGTAAGATTCAGCACCAGGTTTTGAACGCCAAATATCACCAGCGCGAGGCCGAAATTGTGGCTACAGCGGGTCTGCCCGGCAACGTTACCATTGCGACCAACATGGCTGGACGCGGTACGGATATTAAACTGACTCCCGAGTCCCGGTCGGCGGGGGGGCTGGCCATTATCGGTACAGAACGTCATGAATCGCGCCGGGTTGACCGGCAGTTACGCGGCCGGGCCGGACGTCAGGGCGACCCTGGTACGTCGCAGTTCTTTGTCTCGCTGGAAGATAGTCTGATGCGTCTGTTTGGGTCCGAGCGAATTGCGAAAGTAATGGACCGGATGGGACTCGAAGAGGGCGAAGTGATTCAGCATTCGATGATTACGAAGTCCATCGAACGGGCACAGAAGAAAGTTGAAGAAAACAATTTCGGCATTCGGAAACGTCTGCTGGAATATGATGACGTAATGAACTACCAGCGCGAGGCCATTTACAAACGCCGTCGCAACGCTCTTTTTGGCGACCGTCTGCCGTTAGACATTGCCAACACGATGTATGATGTAGTGGAAGAAACGGTCAATAACGCCGAAGGAAATTACGAAGAGATAAAACTCCAGCTTCTGACAACGCTCGGTGTCACGCCCGAATTGACCGCCGATGAGTTCAGTCATCTGAAAAAACCTGCTCAGGTAAGGCAGTTGTACGACGCAGCCGAAGCACACTATCAGGCTAAGAACCACGCGATTGCCGAAAAAGCGCTACCTATTTTAACGCAGGTACTAACGGATCAGGGCCATCAGATTAAAAATATTGTGGTGCCCTTTTCAGATGGTTTGCACGAGTTGACGGTGGTTTCTGATTTGCGCAAAGCCGTTGATTCAGGTGCGCGTGACATTGTGACAGAAATGGAAAAAGCCGTAACGCTGTCGGTGATTGACCAGGAGTGGAAGGAACACCTTCGCGAAATGGACGATCTGAAGCAGTCGGTACAAAACGCTGTTTTCGAGCAGAAAGACCCGTTGCTGGTTTATAAATTTGAGTCGGTGGAGTTGTTCAAGCGATTCCTGAACAAAGTCAACTTCGACACGATCAGTTTCTTAACGAAAGCCGACATTCCGGCGCAGGATACTGAGGAAATGCGGCAGGAAATTCATCAGGCTCCAACCCAGCGTCGTCCGCAGCCCCAACCGAAACTGCATACGAATATCGAGGATTTCGACGATGAGCATCTCGCTACCGGTCCCGAAGAATACGCTCGCCGTATGGCCGAAAACGATGCGATGGGCGCGGGAGCACCACCTATGCCCCGACAAGCTCCGGTTCGGGTTGCCAAGTTAGACCGCAATGCCCGCGTGAATGTGCAGTATGCAGATGGCTCGGTAAAGCGTGATGTGAAGTTTAAAACCGTCGAGAATGACGTAATGAGTGGCCGGGCTATGCTCATTGAGTAATGCCTTAATCACTACTTGATAAAACGCCCTCCCGATAGTACATTCGGAGGGCGTTTTTTATACGGTCAAAAGTGGTCAGGCAATCGTCAAGAGTGGTCAGGAATAGTCAGAAACGGGCAGTGTTTCAACAACGTACTGACCACATCTGACCACTCTTGACCAACTCTGACAATACCTGACCAAATTTGACTATACCTGACAATTTATTCAGAATAAGCCGTTATCAATACAGAATGAACAACGTGTTTTTAGCTCTGTTTTTGTACGGGTTTGTTTCACTGTCGCCACCACCCGACCCAATTCGGCTCCGTTCAGAGTCGCTGCCGTTTACCCCGAAAGAATTTTATATCGCTGCCGTTACAGACCAGCGGTCCGAACGCGGGCCGATTGCCCGGTTGGTTCTGACTGCAAATCAATCTGCCCAGCCCGTTGATTTGGAGAAAGGAGTGGCCGCCAGTTTTCAGCAGTTCATCAATCAGGGATTAAAACAAAATAAGTCGTTACGTCCCATTGCCATGCGCGTTCGACAGTGCCGGGTAAGCGAAACCGCCGTTGGCAACCGCGTAACCGGTCAGTTTTCCTATGCCGTTGCGTTTGACTTAATGGGCAAAGACGATGCCGGTGCCGAAACAAGCACTCGCCTGACCGAATACCGGGGCAGCGCGAACTACACACGCCCGGTGGGACAGACCGATGTGATTGAATCGACAATCCGCCAAATTTTATCCGCATCGCTACGTAGTTTAAATGAGTACATGAAGCGCGAAAGCGGCAAAAATGAGAAGTTAGCCAAAAGCCTTCGGGTTAACTTCACCGACGATACCCGCATTACAGACGACGATACGGTCCAGTATAATCCAGCCCGTAAATTGACCTGGGCTGATTTTCGGGCAGAACCGCGCCGGGGAAGTCATTATGCCGCCGAGGTATTTACCAGTTTCGCCTACGAGGGGAAAAGCACCGTGAAAGATGGCGTCATTACCCTGAATCTGTCGGCCAAAGTGTATATGTTGAAAGAATCATCGTGGGCGCGGGCTGACGCCCGAAACGCCTACGCACTCAACCACGAGCAGCGGCATTTCGATATTGTAAAGATTACGCTTGAGCGATTTAAGCGAAAAATTCAGCCCGACAGCCTGACGTTAGAAGATTACAACAGCATTATTCAGTATCAGTTTATCGAATCGTTTCGGGAGATGAACCGGATGCAGACCCAGTATGATAGTGAAACCAGGCACAGTCTCAATCAGGCTGCACAGGAAAGCTGGAACCGAAAAATTGACGCCGAACTGCGTACATTTGGGGTTATCAAATGAAAAAAGTTCGCGTTCTGCACGTCAGCACCGCCCACCAGCCCCAGGACCCTCGCATCGTTTTCAAACAGTGTCAGACACTTACCGGGTCGTACGACGTATTTTGCGCATTACCCAACGCCAACCCAGCCGTTGCACCCGACATCCAGTTCATCCGTCTGCCTTATTTCCGACGTGTTATTTGGCGGATACTGCTTACCTGTCCGCTTATTCTGGTACGTTGTCTATGGCTGCGACCGGGAATTGTTCACATATACGTACCGGAATTTATTCCATTTGCGTTCGTGTTCCAACTCTTTGGCGCGAAGATAATTTACGAAGTTCAGGAGAACCTGTATAAGAAAATGCAGCTCAAGGCCATTAACAACGGCTTTTGGCTGGAAAAGGCTTTTTATTGGTTTGACCATCTTGCCCGTCGGCACTTTCACCTGATTTTCACCGAGCATGGCTATCTGGACACCTATACGCAACTCGCCAAACCCCACGCGGTCATTTATAATTATCCGCTCCTCTCCTTTCTGGAGCCTTTCCGAACACCTTACCAACCCAATCAGGAACAACCATCATTTTTCTATATTGGCTGGCTCAGTTTCGAGCGGGCGTTTGATACGCTTGTGACCAGTCTGTCGCAATTGACCATTACCCACCCGAATTTTATTGTACATCTGTTTGGTCGGCGTACCTTTGCAGACGCCGATTTGGCAGAACTTCCTCACTTCACTCATGTGCGCAAACAGTTGCGGTTTTATGGTTACACGGATCAGCGTATTGCTTTCCCTTATTCGGTCGGTGCAACAGCCGGACTGGCTCTGCTGAAACCCATCGGTGATTATCCAGATTCCTACACAACCAAACTGTTTGAGTATATGGCCCTCGGCCTGCCGGTTATTACGTCTGACTTCGCCCTTTACCGGGACGTGGTCGAACGCCATAACTGCGGCTTATGTGTGTCGGCTAATGACCCCGTACAGATCACTACGGCACTTGTCTATTTAATTGAACATGCTGATAAGGCACGGGCCATGGGACAGCAGGGCCGGGAGGCCGTTGAGCAGTTTTATAACTGGACCAGCGAAGCCGACAAGCTATTGCGATATTATGATCTTGTTATTTCGCAAACGTAATATTCTCTAACAGAAGCATTAAAATAAAATATATCCAATACAATGTAGTATTGTTCTAATGTTCAATACCACGTTTTCCCGGAAGGATTTAACTTTAAGGACTAATTCAAGTTATAGCTGAGTTAGCCCTCTATTATTTGGCCTGATGTACATACATGCAGTAAGCCATTATCTGCCTACGCAGGTAATTGGTAACGAACATTTTACCCAGCTTAACGGGCTGTCCAGCGAGTGGATTATCGAGCGCACGGGCATTGTGGAACGACGTAAAGCCGCCCCCGGCGAAAATACAAATACCATGACGGTTGCTGTCATTCAACGGCTCATGGATAAAGTTGATTTGTCTGCCGTCGATCTAATCGTTGGGGCTACTTATACACCTTATGACACCATCGTTTCATTAGCCCACGAAGCGCAGCATTTCCTCGGCATTGCTGATATCCCCGTGGTTTCGGTGTCAACCGCTTGCTCCTCACTGCTCAACGCCATCGAAGTCGTAGAAGGGTATTTCGCGTTGAATAAAGCAAGCCGGGCACTCGTCATCGTATCGGAGCATAACACGCTCTATTATAATGAGACAGACACTATTTCGGGGCACTTGTGGGGCGATGGCGCAGCGGCTTTATTGATTACCAAAGAACGCCAAAGCGAAGGGGATTTTTCCATAAAAGGACTGCTCACGGGTGGGGCGGCCCACACGGCCAAGGCGACAACGGCGGTGATGATGAAACCCGCCGACGGTGGCGTTACCATGCCACACGGCCGCGATGTATTTATCAACGCCTGTCAATACATGCCCAAAGCCAGCCTGCAAATATTGGAACGCTGCGGCCTGACGCTGGCTGATGTCGACTATATTTTGCCACACCAGGCCAATTTGCGCATCTCGCGGAACGTAATGAAAACGCTTGAGCTGCCTGAATCCAAACTGATTTCCAATATCCAGCACTACGGAAACACGGGATGTGCGGGTTGCGCTATTGCCCTCTCGGAACAGTGGGATACGTTCAAAAAAGGAGAGCGCATTGTCGTCACCGTATTCGGGGGAGGCTACTCGTTTGGCGCAATGCTGGTGGAGGTGTAAATAAAAGGAGGAAAGGGAGAAGAAGTGGTCTATTGGCCCCCTCCTCTCCCTTTCCTCCTTTTATTGGGCTTCTCCCTGCCAGATGTTGTTTTTACTATTTATATCCGGCAGTTTCTGATCGGGATCGATACTGACCGTTTTGAGAGATGAGGTCGAATTGTATCTGAATGTCCAGGTGCCTCCGCGCTGCCAGACTTCGATAGGCAGATTTACACGCCCTTTTTTACCGTTCGTTTCGGTCACTTCAACGGTAACGGGCATGGCAAACTTTTCGAGGTTTTCGATGGAAATGAGCGAGCCTTTATCAGCCGCGCCATCGACGTACTTCACCTCTTTTATGCCCTGATCCAATTTCCAGGTTTCGTAGAAATAACCCCGCCAGAACCAGCCCAGATCTTCACCGGCTCCATCTTCCATAGTGCGAAAGAAATCATAGGGCGTTGGGTGTTTAAACGCCCAGCGACTAACATAATTTTTGAAGGCATAGTCGAATCGGTCGGGACCGAGAACGACCTCACGAAGCAGTTTAAGGCCCATTCCCGGCTTGAAATACGCAAGAATGCCCAACATTCTGGCCTGCTGCACATCAGGAATGGTCATTATTGGCTCGACGGGTAAGAACAAAGCCGGGGCAAGATCATGCATCGTACCCCGTTGCCGGTCATATTCACCTTTATTGAAATTAGCCGTCGACAGGGTGTTGATGAACGTATTGAATCCCTCGTCCATCCATGGAAATTTCCGCTCGTTGTTACCCACAATCATCGGGAACCAGTTGTGGCCGAACTCATGATCGGTTACGCCCCAAAGCGCATCTCTCTTGTCTTTGTGATCGCAGAAAACAATTCCCGGATACTCCATGCCACCCACGATACCAGCCACGTTCGTTGCAACGGGGTAGCTGTATTCGTAGAGATATTTTGAGTAAAACTCAAGGCAACCCTTAACATATTCGGTCGAGCGACCCCACGAATCATTGGTGGCACTTTCGGCGGGGTAAACCGATTGGGCAAGGGCTGGTTTGCCACTGGGCAGGTTCATTTTAGCCGCATCCCATACAAACGCCCGCGACGATGCCCACGCGACATCGCGCGTGTTCTGACACCGGAATTTCCAGGTCAGCGTACCTGATTTTTTTGGGCGGCTGTTCGCATCCGTTACTTCGTCTTTTCCCCGGATAATAACGGTCTGATCGCTTTTACGAGCCTGATCGAGCCGTTTAATTTGTTCGGCGGTCAGTACGTCGGTAGGGTTGAGCAACTCGCCCGATCCTACAACAATGTGGTCCCACGGAGCGGTAATGCTGTATTCATAGTCGCCGTAGTCGAGGTAAAACTCGCCCGCGCCCAAGTAAGGCAGTACGTTCCAGCCTTCGACATCGTCATAAACGCACATACGCGGATACCACTGCGCAATTTCATAAATGATGCCGTCCCTGCGTTTCAACTGGCCCATGCGGTCTGAGCCGTATTCCGGAATTTTAAACGAGTAGGCGACTTTCACTTTCACTACGTCGCCATTGGGTTTTACGGGTTCTGCCAGCCGAACCTGCATTCGGGTATCAGTTATGGTGTAGGGAATAGCAGCAAATTTGCTTTTGTCCTGTTCAACCGTTACGCTGGTAATTGTCAAGCCACCCGCAAAACCCTGATTACCAAACCGCCCGCCCGACACCGGCGTCGTTTTCGTCGCTCTTGAGCTATCACTAAAAGCGTTTTGGTCCAATTGAAGCCAAAGGTATGGCAGCGTTTCGGGCGAGTTGTTTTTGTAGGTAATCGTCACTTCTCCCTTGATTATATTTTGCTGATCATCGAGCGTAACAGCAATCTGATAATCAGACCTATTTTGCCAGTAACGCGGACCGGGCGCACCGCTGCCTGTGCGGTAATCATTACCGGGCTGCATATTGAACAACGGGTGAAATAAGGCAAGCGGATCGTATTTAGAACCAGCAGAAGTAGATGTAGTCCCAACAGACGATGGCCCGTTTTGAGCAAAGGAAGCCAGACCAAATAGCCAGAAGCCTGCCCATAAAGCAATTTTTTTCATGAATTTAAAGTACGTCAAACGTAGGTTTTTATACAAATATCGGCATTAAGCCCTAAAATCTGATACGACTCAAAGGGACAGACTCAAATCGAGACCATGATGAATAAGCAGAAAGATAAAGAGGCAAATCCAAAGTACATCAACGAAGTGCCAGTAGAGAGTTATCAGCTTTATTTTCAATCGATTAGGCGGATTTACGCTGTACACGAATGAGTCAACATACGGTCGGCGACGCAGGGCTTCAACCAGCATAAGGGCTATGAAAATAAGACCGATCAGAATGTGAAGCAGATGAACCCCTGATATAATGTAAACGAAGCCGCCCGCCGGATTACCTTCCAGGCCGATGCCTGACCGAATCATCTGCCGCCATCCCCAGGCTTGAAGCAAAATAAACAGCGTACCAAGCCCAAGTGTAGTGGCAATATTGGTACGGTAATTACTGAAACGTTCGTGGCGAAACGACTGAACGGCATTATGGAGCGTTAAGCTGCTTAACAAAATGACCCCCGTACTGATTAAGAATACGTTGGGCAACTTTATATCGGCCCAGTCCGGCCCGGTTCGGCGGACAACATAGGCTACCAGCAACATCGTAAACAGGATCACACTGCCTGCAATACCCAGCCAAAGCATAAAGCGGAACGGCTCGCGCCGTTTCGTTACAAAATTGCTCATAGAATGTGTTCGTAATGTATAAGTTACGCCGGGTCGCCGGACGGTCCGTCGTTATTTCGGTTGGTTCCGGTGGGAACCATGACCATCAAACAACAAACTATCTTACAGGTTTCCTTTCCAAACGCGGTAAGCTGAAAATTGGTTTGGCGTAGCGATTGGCGCATTAAAAATGCCATATACCGTTGAGCCGGAACCGCTCATACTGGCGTAGACTGCACCAGCCTCATACAGCTGCTGCTTAAGCTGATTCAGAACCGGATATTTTGGAAACAGGCTGTCTTCAAAATCGTTACGAACCGTGTTGCGCCAAGTGTCGATGGGCATTTGTAGCTGTTCACAGAGTACCGTTTCGGGTTGCCGGGGTTGAACACCTGCGTAGGCTTCGGCAGTTGAGATAGCCAGATTTGGGTAAATTAGTACTACATGAAAGCCCTGCAGGTCAACACCTATATCGGCGAATACGTCACCTTTTTCGGTGCAGTATAGTGGCCTATTTTGAATAAAGAACGCACAGTCACTACCTAATTTACGGGCATAATTTTCTAATTGAGCGACGTCTAATCCTACCGCAAATTGCTCATTCAGGAGTTTGAGCATGAAAGCAGCATCGGCAGAGCCACCGCCCAGACCAGCACCAATCGGCACAATTTTGTGAAGATGTATCTGGATTGGTGGCAGGTCAAAATCAGCTTTTAGCAGTTCATACGCCCGAACGCAAAGATTTTTGGCCGACTCACCCGGAATGGGCAACCCACTACTACTGAACGAGAATGTAGAAGAGGGAATGGATTCCAACGCATCGCTCCACCCGACCGGATAAAAGCACGATTGCAGATTATGAAACCCATCGGACCGCTTTTCGGTGATGCGCAGACCGATGTTGATTTTACAGGACGGAAAGACGAGCACAGTATAGAAAGACAAATGATAGTCAGTAAACGCTACGTAAAGGAATATCATTCATCACGCTTACTTTATAGCCACCACTCTAAACTCCGTTCGGCGGTTGCGCTGGTGCTCGGCGTCTGTGCAAATAACCCCGCCGGTGCAGTTATTTACCAATTGCGACTCGCCCATGCCGAGCGTAGACATGCGTTTTCTACTTATCCCCTTCGACACTAAGTAGTTAGCGACGGCTTTGGCGCGTTGCGACGATAAGGCCCTGTTGCGCTCTGCCTCACCACGGCTATCGGTGTGTGACCGGACTTCGACAACGAGCGATGGGTATTTTCGCATGGTTGCCACGATTCGATCCAGTTCGCGGGCGGCATCGGTTCGGAGATTAAACTTATCGAGATCGTAATAAATGTTATCAATCGTCACTACATCTCCCACGCTGAGCATACGTAAATCAGCCGAAACTTCCTTAGGCTTCGTCTTTTTGGGTAATCGCTTAATCCGGTTTGTATTCGTACCAAAAGCCGGTTTTGAAGCCACAAGTGTATAATCGCAACCTTCGGTTAGGTCGAAAACATAGCGACCATCGGGACCCGTTACGTATTCTGTCTGCGAACGGTCGCACTCGTTACGTAGCCGAACCGTTACTCCTTCAATGGGCCGTTGGTCGCGTTCGCCCAACACCACCCCCCGAATGCGCGAGCGAACCAACGGCCCGGTCACATAGTCTTTCTCGGCACCGATCGTATCGACAACGACCGTTGGTTTTATTAATCCGATTTCCAGTTGGCTCGGCTGGTCATCCACCAGCAAACGCGATGTAAACCCTACCATACTATTGATATAACCATCTCGGCTGGCCTGAAATGTGAACGCATTGGCCCCTTCGAGACAGATCCGGACAAAGCCATTCTGATCGCTGATGAGCGTGCGGTCGGGTTGCCCCTCGGCCCGTGTTTTTATCAGTACGTTCACACTGTCTAAAGGCTGACCGGTGTTGGTGTCATACAGGCGTATAGTCAAATCACGGCACCCGTACAGGGAACTTTCCCGAACAAACCGATAGATATCATCATTGCCATTACGTCGGTTGCTGCTAAAATATCCCCCCAGTCGGTTTGGGTCGGCAATCAGACCGAAGTCATCCTGTGCCGAGTTGATGGGCGCGTCGAGGTGCTCAACCGTTCGTACGCTCATGCCAGCAGACAGACTGGCAAAAAATATGTCTAATGCACCAAGCCCTTTGTGTCCATCCGATGAGAAATATAAGTTTCCCGCATCATCCACGAATGGGAATAGCTCATTACCACGCGTATTCACGGTGCTGCCGAGGTTTACAGGCCGGGTCCACTGGCCATTCTGATATCGGCTTACATACAGGTCAGTACCCCCAAAACCACCGGGCATGTCAGACGCGAAATAAAGATACTGTTCGTCGCGGGTCAATGTTGGATGGCCCACTGAATATTCGTCGCTATTGAAAGACAATTCCTCAATGGACGACCAAGTGCCGTTTTGTTGTGTGGCCGTATAAAGTTTGAGCTTATTGACACCTGTAGCACTTTTGCTGGCGCGACCGTTGTTGTAATTGTTTCGGGTAAAAATTATGCGCGTACCATCCCGTGAGAACGTAGCGGGGCCTTCATGGTATCTGGTATTGAGTGATTTAGTAAACCGCTGTGTCGGATTTACGAAGCTGTCGTCGTAGCCTAACCCTTCCGAAATAGCAATGCCCTCATAGAAATTTGGTACGGTGCGCGAGTCATTAGACGTTGGGCGGGAATAGTTGTCATCGCCAACGTAACGCTCACTTTTAGCGCGGGTATCAGGCACTTTCGTAAAACTCCCGTTAGCGTTAACGATACTGCCAACCTTTAGATTATTTCGGTCGGGCGCGTAAAATAAGTCGAGGTAGCCTGAGCCGCCCCCGCTGCCCATCGTTTCAATAGCCGCCCCTCCCTTCTTCCCGGCTACGTAAACCAGCCCATCCCGATAAAACGCCGGACTAAATTCTTCACCAGACGAGTTAAGAGCCAGATATTCTAACCGGTAGCGTACAGGAGCCGTCCGGGTGGCGCCTGCAGGTCCGGTTGGCCAAACGATGGTTTGCCGGGCGGGTTGTTTGTCTTTTAGTTGCAGATAGCGTTCATACTGTCTCTGAGCTTCCGGAAATTTCCCGTTACCGGCCAGCGTTTGGGCAAATTGTAGTGTCTGTTGCGCGTCTTCCTGGACATTGCCCGCCAGGGCTTCGCGGTAATATTGCTCCGCCTTCTCACCATCGCCAACCTGTTTATACGCAAAGGCCAATCGACTATGTGCCGTCGTTTTTTGCATGGGCGTGAGTTGGTCGCTACGTTCAGTTAACAACTCCTGGTACGCTTCGATGGCGCGGCCGTACGCTTTATAATTGAGCAATCGATCTGCCTGCTGCAACAACGAATCTGCCTGTGCCCAAGCTGTTGACCAACTTACCCACAGAAGTGTACCTAAAAGCCATATCGTCCAATTCTTTGTCATTAACCCGTTATTTCCATGCCTCACGGCGAACTATCTGTACTCATTCGGCAAATGAATTTACCCGGCAATCACTGCTTAAATCTCATCACATGAGCATCAGGAATAGCTGCTGTCACAGGCTATTCCACAATCGAATCTGGTCGTAATAAATACGGATTCTTGTTGTTTATCGGTCCAGATCGAGCAGATTATACGGCGGGGCCAGCGAATGATGAGGGCGTCACCCATTGCGATGAGAAGCGCGGGTTTGTTTCGGCAAACAGCCGCTACCGAGTCTATAGTAACGGACGTAATTTGATGCGGATACGACGTCGTTGGCTGGGGATCAATGGCAACACTGGCGTACGAACGAGCCAACATCGACCTTGTTAGCCACCTAAAGTTACCAGCAGATTTATTCAGTAAATCCTTCTTCATGTAGAACCGATGATTATCCCACAGTAAGACGAATATCATGCCAAGCCCTTCCTGTGGCGATGTTTAGCCCGTGGGAGGTCGACAATTTACCTGAATTGCGGTATCGCAGAGTACGTTTATGGATAAACGACTATTGTATCCTATGATAAAGAAAGCGTGGCTGATTCCTCACAAACCATGCCAACGTTAGGGTAAGGTTATAAGATCAGGCAATTTGCCCGTTAACATTATTTCGGAGAAGGCTCATGTTCTGACAACTTGTTGTTACCAGTATTAAGATCGAAGATCCGGTCAATGCTGCGGGGAAGTTCGCTCCGGTCGTGCGTGATGAACAGGATTGTTTTATCAGCGAAACTGTCGATCAGTTGGCAGGCCAATTCCCGTCGATGCGCGTCGATAGCCTGAAATGGCTCATCCAGCAACAAAACCGGTGCGTTTTTCAGGAAAGCCCGCACTAACAGCAGTAATCGCTGCTCCCCCGATGATAAGGTGCTAAACGGTCGGTTTTCGATGTCTGCCAGCCCGAAGTAGTTGAGGAGGCTGGCTAAATCCAGTTCGGTTTCAGGTGAAACTCGGTTTGGCGGGGTGAGTGTATCGGTCAGGCCGGACAGAGCTACCTGGCGGGCCGACAGGTGTTGAGGGAAGTACAGGTGCAGTTCCGGAGAGACAAACCCAATTCGGCGTTTCACATCCCAAATGCTCTCGCCCGATTTGCCCCGCCGGTAACCAAACACGCTTACATCATTCGCGTAAGCCTGCGGATGGTCGCCGTAGAGCAAACTGAGCAACACCGACTTCCCGGCTCCATTTTGTCCAAATAACGCCCATCGCTCGCCCGCCCGAACAGTCCAATTGAGGTTATCCAATATGATTGTGTCGCCGTACCGAACGGTCACATTACGAAGTCGAAAAACTTCCTGAAAAGTGACTGGAGGCTCAGGCGTATGCAAAACGGGGGAGCATGCGATAAACGTTTCAGGAGTGGAGTATTGATACGTTTCACGGGCACCTGACCATTGAATTTCGCCGTTTTCCATCACCGCCACATGCGTAACGAATGGCGGAATTTCAGCCGGTTCAGCTATGAGAACGAGCGACAGACCGTGCTGGATCAACTCGCCCAGCCAATTTGTCAGTTCAGCCCGAAAGGCACTGTCTAAGCCTACAAACGGATTATCCAACAACAAAATAGCTGGATGCCGCAAAAGTGCCTTCCCAATGCGGGCCTTACGCGTCTGGCCGTTCGATAATTTTATCAGTGAGCGATTTAGTATAGACTGGAGACCTAACCGCTCAACCAGCGCAGCAGATTCGGGCGAGTCAGCAAATTGCAGGAAATCACGAAGTGTTGGGATCGACTTATAGCCAGAGTCGGTGCCTTCGTCACTCATTGTGGCCTGATATCGTTGCTGATAAAAGTACCCGCTATACGAAAACCGGCTGGACTCCTCCTTAAACGAAACAAATTCGGCAGGTAACCGACGTAGTAATGCACCTGAAGAAACTGGATATTGCCCAGACAATGCTTGTAGAAACGTTGTTTTACCGCTGCCCGTCGGCCCGATTATAGCCCAGCATTCACCCGGATTTAGTTGAAATGAAAGGTTACTTAGTACGACTCGCCCAGCGCGTCGAACGGTTAATGTATTGGCAATGAGCAACGGATTTTGTTCGGGCATAAAAAATGGGGACAATACCTATGTAAAGGTATTGTCCCCACTCTACTTATTAAATTACGCCACCCTTATTTTCTGGGAGGTGTTGTTGGGGTTGTTGTCGTCGTTGGCGTTGTTGTCGAACTGCTCTTCGTGCGACGGCTATTATTACCCGTCGTACCTGATTTAGTCCGGTCGGTCGTGTTATTCATGCCTTTTGAGTCAGTGGTCGAGCTGGAGTTCATCGTGCCTGTACCAGTGCCATACGTCGTGCCGGTCGTTGAACCGCCGTTCGTTACAGAACCTGTTCCGCTGGTCGAATTACCCGTTCCGGCATTGTTATACTGACTTCCGGTACCCGTTGTGGTTGGCGGCTGATTCGTACCCGTATTAACGCCCGTACTTTGGCCGTTTACCGTTGAGCCTGTCGTCCCCATCGTTCCCGTGGACTGAGTCTGGTTCGAGTTGGTTGGTGGCTGCGTTTGATACGTTCCCGAAGTAGTACCTGTGTTGGTGCTATTCGTACCCGTCGTTCCCGTTCCGGTTGTACCAGTGCCAGTTGTTCCCGTTCCCATCGTGCCTGTCCCGGTTGTACCTGTCGTACCCGAATTTGTTGTCGAGTTGGTCGTCTGCGCCGTTGCGTTGAGGGCCATGCCAGCTACCAGCATCCAGCCCATAATGATTATTTTTTTCATCGTTGAGTTTGAAAGGTTTTCACCTGTTATTCTATCATATAACTCGACTAATAGTGTATTGTTTTCGGCATGGTTAATTTTTTCTAAAATAAAATCTTCAGAATGACCATTTTAATTAAAAAAACAGGCCATCAGCAAAAATTTGCTGATGGCCTGCGAATTATTTCTACTATATAAAGTCTTGCTTTACAGCAACTTAATGCCAAAAATAAAACCGACTTTCTGCTACAAGGTGCCTTTTTTCATCTCCTTCACGGCGAAATCAGCCGCACGAGCGGTTAGAGCCATATAGGTTAGTGAAGGGTTCACACAGGAAGCCGATGTCATGCAGGCACCGTCGGTATTAAATACGTTCTTGACCGCATGAAGCTGATTATGCGAGTTTAGTACCGACGTTTTCGGGTCACGGCCCATCCGGGCGGTTCCCATTTCGTGAATACCGATACCCGGATTTTTGGTCGTGTCGTTATACGTGTTGATGTTTTTCAGACCGGCAGCCTCAAGCATCTCAGCGGCATCATTCATCATGTCAATCCGCATTTTCTTTTCGTTCTCGCCATACGCTGCGTCGAAAACGATTAATGGCAGGCCCCACTTATCCTTCTGATCGGGCGAGAGGGTCATGCGGTTGTTGGGATCGGCAATCATCTCTCCGAAACCACCCAGACTCATCGACCACGGGCCGGGGGTAGTCAGGCTTTCTTTAAAATCAGCTCCGAAACCGTCTATGCCATTACCCCGGTTCCAGCCACCGCGACCGGCACCGCCCTGGTAGCCAAAGCCCCGAACGTAATCACGCTTGTCGCCCCCCCAGTTACGGTAGCGCGGCACGTACACACCATTAGCCCGGCGCCCAAAATAATACTGATCGTCCATGCCTTCAAACGTACCGGCGGCACCCACGGCAAGGTGGTGGTCCATAATATTGCGGCCAAGCTGGTCTGATTCATTGCCCATGCCATTCGGGAAACGGCTCGACTTCGAATTCATCAGAATAGACGTACTGGCAAACGCTGACGCATTCAGGAAGATAATCCGGGCGTAATATTCGCGAACTTCCTTGGTGTTTTGGTCGATAACCCGAACACCGGTTGCCTTGTTCTTTTTATCGTCATACATCACTTCCGACACAATTGAGTCAGGAAGGAGCGTCAGTTTTCCGGTTTTAACAGCCGCTGGCAGCGTTGCCGACTGGGTGCTGAAATAAGCTCCATATGGACAACCGCGCATACACTGATTACGGAACTGGCAAGCGGCCCGACCGAGGTCGTAGTGTTGCTGTTTCGGCGCGGTCAGGTGAGCCGTTCGCCCGATGGTAACGCGCCGGGCCGGAAACATTTTTTCAATCCGTTTTTTGGCTTCTTTTTCAACACAGTTAAACTGCATGGGTGGCAGGAAGTTGCCGTCGGGCAGAACGTCAAGTCCATCTTTATTACCAGAAATACCGGCGAATCCTTCTACGTATGTGTACCAGGAAGCGAGGTCTTCGTAGCGAATTGGCCAATCGACGCCGATACCTTCTTTGGCATTTGCCATAAAGTCTTCTTTGTTCCAGCGGTAACTCTGCCGACCCCACATCAACGACCGGCCGCCCACGTGATACCCGCGAATCCAGTCCACCTTACGATTTTCCTTTTCGAGATATGGGTTTTCCTTATCGTTTTCAAAATGGTGCCGATGTTCTTCGCCGGCCGTGTAACCGGTACGCATATTGGCCCAGTATTCCTCGGCGGCCATAGTTGTCACGCGCCCCCGATGAGGAAAATCCCAGGGGTTATTGGTGGCTGTTACGTACCCTTCGATGTGTTTGATATCGCGTCCCCGTTCCAGCATTAATACTTTCAGGCCCTTCTGGGTCAACTCTTTAGCAGCCCATCCACCCGAAATACCTGACCCAACGACAATAGCGTCGTAGGTCATATCTTTTTTTGCGTCTATGTTAAGGTTCATTTTTTGAATAAGTTTTATAGTTACAAAGTCATACAGTTGTGTAGTTTTAGAGACCGCTTTAAAGCAACTCTATAACTTCGTAACTATGACAACTCTATAACTTTTTTTAGATGGCCCACGCCTTCTGGCCGGGTTTGAGAGGGACACAACCGTCGTAGCGCCCCGGAACAGCTACGTATTCGAGTGCCTGGGTCGCACCAATTTCTGAGGTGAAATAGCCCGTCAGCGTCAGGTCTTTCAGAATGGTAAAAAACGGCCTGTATTTCTTCTTCGCATCGGGCATTTGCAGGTCAGCCTGACCGTTATCTACCTTTTTGGCGGCTTTGTCCGTATCCATTTGCGCCAGTTGGGCCTTTGCATCGGCCTGGAGTTTCTTAACAATCTCGATCCGTTGGGTCGGATCAAGCTGCACAAACGCTTTTCCGTACGCATCCTGACTTAATTTATTGGTCTGTGCCAGGCCCTCGATAAAGCGTTTCTGATCGTCTTCTTTGTAACAGTCCTTCAGCATAATATCAATCACTTCATTCACCTTGGCGGCTTTGGCACCGGGGGTAGTGGTTGTAGGGATGATCGTATCAGCCAGTTCGGCAACGGTAGCGTCCTGGTCAGCCGTAAAGAAAAGCGGTTTGCCCGTCAGGGCGCGTCGGGCAGCCGAAGCTTCGAGCGTATCGGCCAATGCGGGCAGTGCTATGGTTGAGCCAGCCAGCGCGGCCACCCGCATAAGGGCGTCTCTTCTGTTCATGTGCGTAGAGCGAGTTAGACTTTCAATGAGAACGATATTAGGAACTACAAATATATAAAAATCAAGGAATGGATTGTGCAATTTGGAGATTCCCTTTTGGAGAGAAGCTAATTTTTAACGATGTTGTTTAGGGTATAAATACAATAAGGTCTGCAACGGATAGCTGCAGACCTCAGGGAACGTTGGGGTGGAGGTAGTAAATGGGCAATACTTACTTCAATGGGGCTTTCAATGTCAGAAAATACACCCGATTGCGGTCGATGGTGTTGGTAGCCGGCAGGAGTTTAGCTATGTACGTACCGACACCGGTGACGCCAAAATCATCATCGTTCGACACGGCAATCAGCGTTGGGCTAATAACGGCAATTCCTTCAGCCTTATCGTGTGGGTAAACCGGCGATGTTTCGGTGGCTAAATCCAGCGCGAGTGTCTTGCTGACGGGAGTAATGCCATTCGCCTGTAGGACCGTGGCCGTTTTCAGTTCTTCAACGGTTTTACCGCCGTAGAGCTTACCGTTTGCTCCATTGGCCGGGTCCGAAATATCGGTCGCACCAGTCAGATCAATTTTATAAATACGTTTGAACAGCGTGTTTTTGTTGGCATCGGTGCCGTATTCGCCATCGCGTTCGAGGACTAAGAACGTAGTGTTCGTAATAGCAGCAATTTCGCTATTTGCCTGAAGGTTAGCCCGTTCGATCAGATAAACGAATTGCTTTGTAGCTCCGGTTGCGATGTCAAACGTCAATACCCGCGTGACTAATGAGCCGGAAACTGCCGCCGATGACGGGTTATAAAGCGTAAACTGCATCAGACCAACCAGCGTTTTACCATCGGGCGTAATAGTCAGTCCTTCCATGCCCCGGTTAGCCCGGCGCGTGGCAAATACCAGCGGAATGGTACGTCCACCGGTGCCGCTGCCAAATGGGTTGATTCGCTCGATAGTCCGGCCGTTCGCGTCGAAGTGC
The DNA here is from genome assembly GCA_031425355.1 of Spirosoma sp. Classification (GTDB taxonomy): domain Bacteria; phylum Bacteroidota; class Bacteroidia; order Cytophagales; family Spirosomataceae; genus Spirosoma. The sequence goes on from JANPJE010000145.1 coordinate 70,474, forward strand.
ACGATATGCGGGCCGTATTCATCACTTACCCAGAACGTGCCGTCGGACGCAACAGCCAGTCCTTCGGAGTCGAGACCATCAATGCTTGTTGCGATGTTGTTCCCGTTCACATCAAGGGCAATCTCGCCGGTGCCGCCCTGATTGGCGGGGTTTGGCAGGCCATTGAGTTTACCACCCGCGCTGTTCTTGAGTTCGATGATCTTTTCCAGGGTCATCAGACCATTTTTAACCCGGAATTTCCCGATCTGAGGAGCGAAATCAGGTCGGGCAAATACTTTGGAATTGGCAATTGTACCGTCGATGTTTGGCCCTCGGTCGGTGAGCATGAAAAACGCACCGGGATCGTTCGGGTCGGCAACAATGGCCGAGCCAAATCCACCATTGTAGACCTTTATACCGTTGACATCGCCCAGAGTGGCAGGCAGAAATGTGCCGGGATTGGTCGCATCGACAACTGCCGGAAAATTGGGTGTAGACACTAACCGGTGGTCTTCGCAGGCAGTGGTCAGCAGAGCAACAACCGTGACAATACCGATTGCGTTACGTAAGGAGAAATGATTCATGGAGGAAATGAATGGCAGAGTTGATATCTCCGCAAAAATCGGTTTCATCCATTACCTCAACATGATCCTAACGGTGTGAGTTGTGAAGGGATTGTTAAGATTACCAGTGCATTAACTTATTTCGCTTTGGGAATATACTGATTGGCCCGCTCGTTTCGTTGGGCCAGCGTCACAATTTCACCAATCCGTTTGGCGCGGGTAGCCGGTGTTTTTGCATTCAGCAACCACTCCAGAATACCGCGCTTTGCTGATCGGGGGAAGGCATCAAAATACTGTTTCGCGGTAGGATTAGCGTCGAGCGCCTGCTGTAAATCAGGTGGATTAATCAGGTTTTCAACGTCATCAAGAGCCGACCAGGTACCAGTTTGCTTGGCAAAGTCAACCATTTTCATACCTGCACCGGTCATCAGTCCAGCCTGAATCAGCTTCGCGACTTTGTCTTTATTGACCCGACTCCAGTTGCTTTTGGGGTTTCGCCGGGCGAAAAACTGCAAATAATAATTTCCATCACCTTTCTTCGCCGAACTGTCTATCCAGCCGAAACACAAGGCTTCGTCTACCGCTTCGGCATACGTAACGCTGGGGGTTCCGCCCGCTTTTTTATAGATAGCCAGCCAAACACTTTTCTCGGTTTCGCCGTTCTCCGCGAGCCACTGCCGCCACTCGGCGCGGGTCGGAGCATGGATGGAGGCTGGTAGAGTCAATGGATTCATTCGCTGATTGCTTCGGAGTTACATATAATCTCAGCAAAAAGAACAGATCAGGCAAGCGTATACTCGTGAAAGCAGCTCATATGCTCCCGTGAAAACCGGCAGGATCGCTCGTTTGTCTGACGTGGGTAGCAACAGTAAGAATAGTACGAATATGTCTATTGTTGCTACGTCGCTCTTATCATACTCGGCATGGGTTCCGACGAAATAATTCTACAAAACCTGTAATTCCTGTACCGCCAGCCAACTCATCAAGCCCGCGCCGGTTTCCAGGGCTGATTCGTCAATGTCGAAGGTGGGCGTGTGAACCCCCGAAATGATGCCCCGCGCTTCGTTACGCGTGCCCAGCCGATAAAAACACGAATCCACCACCTGTGAGTAGAACGCAAAATCTTCGCCCGCCATCCACAAATCGAGGTCAACGACGTTATCGGCACCCATGTACTCAACGGCCTGTGCCCGTACGCGCCGGGTCAGTTCGGGGTGGTTTTTCAGGTACGGGTAACCGTGTACAATTGTGAATTCGCAGGAACCGCCCATCGCTTCGGCAAGGCCCTCGGCAAGTTTAACCATGCGTTTTTTGCCCTCCGCGCGCCATTCTTCGTTCATGCACCGAAACGTGCCCTCAATCTTGACCTCATTCGGAATTACGTTCGTGACACCATCGGCAATAAAACGCCCAAACGACAAGACCGACGGGCTGGCAGGAGGACGATTTCGGCTGATGACCTGCTGCAAGGCAACGATGATGTGCGACGCAATCAGGACCGGATCAACAAGGCTATCGGGCATGGCTGCGTGGCCCCCTTTGCCCCGAACAGTCAGGTACAGTTCGTCGGTGCTGGCCATGTACATCCCTTCGCGGAAGCCGATTTTTCCCACCGGAATATTGGGTGCTACGTGCTGACCAAGCATACTGGTAGGGGCCGGATTTTCCAGAACGCCCTCTT
>JANPJE010000146.1:0-3633 GCA_031425355.1 Spirosoma sp.
GGTTTACGGTTGGCTGACGCGAGAGTATTGGATGCGTCAGCCAACCGTAAACCGTAAACCGTAAACCGTAAACCTTTTCCTAAACATGGCAACGAAAAAAGAACTACGAATAGGCTTAATCGGGACTGGTCTGATGGGCCGGACCCATTCCAACGGTTATAATCAGGTCAGTCATTTCTTCCCCGAACTCACGCATCAGCCCGTGTTGAAAGCGGTTTGCTCGCGCAATGAAGAAAACGTGCGGAAATTCGCCGGTCAATGGGGCTACGAATCCGTCGAGACCGACTGGAAGGCCCTCGTTGCCCGTGACGATATCGACGCAATTGATATTTGTACACCCAACGATACACACGCCGAAATTGCGATTGCGGCTGCCGAAGCCGGGAAGATGATTCTCTGCGAAAAACCACTTGCCCGCACATTGGCCGAGGGACAAAAAATGGTCGAGGCTGTTGAGAAGGCGGGGGTTGCGAATACTGTCTGGTACAATTATAGGCGTGTTCCGGCGGTCACGCTGGCCAAGCAAATCGTCGATTCGGGCAAGCTGGGCAGGATTTTTCACTACCGGGCCAACTTTCTTCAGGACTGGACCATCAACGCTGATCTTCCGCAGGGCGGAACAGCCCTCTGGCGGTTAGACGCCGAAGCCGCCGGATCGGGCGTAACGGGTGACCTGCTCGCGCACTGCATCGACACAGCCATGTGGCTGAACGGAGCCATCACCGACGTATCGGCGGTTACCGAAACGTTTATTAAAGAGCGGGTTCACCAGTTGACCGGTAACGTGCAAAAAGTTGGTATTGATGATGCCTGCCTGTTCCACTGCCACTTCGAAAATGGTTCGCTTGGCCTCTTTGAAGCCACCCGATACGCCCGTGGACACAAGGCGTTGTACACCTTTGAAATCAACGGCGAACATGCGTCCATCCGGTGGGATCTGCACGATATGAACCGCATGGAATATTTCGATCATGCCGATGAATCGGTGGTGCGTGGCTGGCGGTCCATTCTGGTTACGGACAGTGATCAACCCTATATGAAACGCTGGTGGATACCCGGCACGAGCATCGGTTATGAGCACACCTTTACGCACCAAGTGGCTGATTTTCTCGAAAGTTTAGAAACTGGTAAACCCTGTTCACCCACTTTTCAGGACGCACTGGAAACCCAGAAAGTCTGCGAAGCCGTCATTGATTCCGCTAATTCAAGAAGCTGGAAAGAGACTGGTGTTGAAGCTTTTGCTGTTTGATAATCAACATTATACCCCGTTGCCGTGGGGTAAATCCATATGAATCCTTCCCTCATTCTCGATGTACGTGGACTGACGAAAACGTTTTCGGGAGTGAAGGCGTTGGATGATGTTCAGTTAACCGTGCGAAAAGGGGAAGTTCATGCCTTGATGGGCGAGAATGGAGCCGGAAAATCCACGTTTATGAAGTGTCTGATCGGGTTGATTACGCCGGATTCAGGCCAGATTATTCTTGATGGAATTGAGTTAAAAACCAATAGCGTCCACGACGTATTGAAAAAAGGCATCTCCATGATTCATCAGGAAATGCTGCTTGTTCCTGAGCTGACGGTAGCGCAAAATATCTTTCTGGGCCGGGAAACGAATGGCAGTTTGTTTAGCTGGCTCAATGATCGAACGCTAACCAGACAGGCCGGGGTATTGCTTGCCCAAATGGGCGTACATGTACGGCCCGATGCTAAAATGAAAGAACTTAGTGTGGCCGAAATGCAGATGGTGGAGATTGCCAAAGCCATTTCCAATGACGCTAAGGTGATTATTATGGATGAACCGACCTCCGCCCTGGCCGATGCAGAAGTTGCGACGCTTTTCCGAATTGTCCGTGAATTGACCCAAAAAGACGTAGCGATTATTTATATCTCGCACAAGATGGACGAGGTATTTGCCATTGCCGATACCATCACCGTATTGCGCGATGGCAAGTACATAGCCACAAAACCGGCCGCCGAACTGGACGAGAACGCGCTCATTACCATGATGGTAGGTCGTGAAATCGGCAGCCTGTTCCCCGAATCGACGGGGCAGCGCGGGCCGGAGGTTTTGTCGGTGAAAAACCTGACCCGGCGCGGCAAATTTGCCGACATCAATTTCGCCGTTCACGCGGGTGAAATCCTCGGCATTGCGGGCCTGATGGGAGCCGGACGAACGGAAATTGCCCGCGCTATTTTTGGGCTGGATCGTATCCATACCGGCGAAATTTTTATAAACCGAAAACAAACCGCCATTAACTCGCCGAATGAGGCTATCCAACACGGTATCGGCTACGTCAGCGAAGACCGGAAGCGGCTGGGATTTATTCCCGATTTATCGGTAACGCATAACATCACCCTGTCGAGCGTACCGAAACACGCAAAGGGAGGATGGATACGTAACGGCAGCGAGGCAGAAACGGCCACTAAAATGATGTCTGATTTGAGAATAAAAGCGTCGGGTCCTGATCAGAAAGTGGTTTATCTGAGTGGCGGTAATCAGCAGAAAGTCGTCATCGGAAAAGTGCTTCTGGCTGCTCCGTCGCTGGTCATTCTCGACGAGCCGACGCGCGGTATCGACGTGGGGGCGAAAGCAGAAATATATAAACTCATCAACCAATTAAAAGCATCGGGTATTGCCATCATCGTTATTTCGTCGGAACTTCCCGAACTGCTTGGTTTGAGTGACCGGGTGCTGGTTCTGTCAAAAGGAAAACAGACCGCTATGCTTACACGCGACGAAGCTACTCCCGAAAAAATCATGCGGTATGCCATGCAAACCTGATCGCCAACTTATTGATTAGTAATGAGAAACGGAGTTAAATCATACGTTGGTAAAGTCGGGGATTCGTATAAAACACGTATTCGGGGAATTGGAAAGTACGGTCTTTTAGTAGCGTTCGTGGGTATTTGTCTCGTACTCTCCCTCACAACGCCCCGCTTTCTGACGGTGCAAAACCTGATGATTATCGTCACGCAGGTGTCCATTAATGCGTTGCTGGCGTTTGGCGTCACGTTCGTTATCATCACGGGCGGTATCGACTTGTCCATTGGGTCGATGGTGGCCGTTACGGGCGTAGTAGCAGCTTCGTTCGCGCATCCTGATACGTATCCGGTGGCGGTTCCGCTGCTGGCGGGATTGCTGGCCGGGCTGCTGTTTGGGGCGTTCAACGGCTTCGTCATTACCCGCAGCAAAGTCCCGCCGTTTATTGTCACGCTGGGGACCATGACCATTGGCCGGGGGCTGGCCCTGATTCTGAGCAAAGGCCGTCCGGTATCCAACCTGTCCGACTCGTTCAATTTTATTGGTGGCGGCAAGATTCTGGGTGTTCCCACACTGATTATCATCCTGATTCTGGTGTTCATAATCTGCTCCATCATTCTCAAAAAAACCGTCATTGGCCGGTACATGTACGCCGTTGGCGGAAATGAACAGGCTGCGCGAGCGTCTGGTATTCAGTTGAGTAGGGTAAAAATGGTTGTTTATACGCTCTGCGGAGGACTGGCCGCGCTGGCCGGCATTTTGCTGACATCGCGCATCACGACGGGCCAACCCAACGCCGGGACGGGCTTTGAACTCGACGCCATTGCCGCAGCCATTATTGGCGGAACCAGCACATCGGGCGGCACCGGAAC
>JANPJE010000147.1:0-14784 GCA_031425355.1 Spirosoma sp.
ACGGCGATAGTCTGGTGCTGACGTTTGTCAATCACTCTACCTTTCTGATTCAGACCAACGGGCTGAACATTCTGACGGACCCCGTTTGGTCGGAGCGGGTCGGGCCAACGTCGTGGTTAGGGGTTAAGCGCAAACGTCCGCCGGGACTGCGGTTTGAAGAATTGCCACCCATCGACGTCGTGCTGCTGAGCCATAATCATTACGACCACCTTGATCTGCCGACAATTAAAAAACTGGTAAAAGCCAGTAACCCGCTGTTTGTTACGCCCCTCGGCGTGTCGTATTTACCCAAATCGGTCGATGGCCGGACAACCCGCGAACTCGACTGGAATGATACACTGAAAATTAACGACAAACTCTGGCTCACCTGCACACAGGCGCAGCACTTCAGCAACCGGGGCATAGGCGACCGCGACGAAACGCTCTGGTGCGGATATTTGCTCCACACGAGTTTCGGGACGACGTATTTTTGCGGAGACAGCGGCTACGGGCCGCATTTCAACCGCATTGCCGGACAGGCCCAAACATCGGTAACCGGCCCCATCAAACTGGCCCTGCTGCCCATCGGTTCTTACCGGCCCGAGTGGTTCATGGCCCCTATTCACGTATCGCCCGCCGGTGCGGTGAAGGCATTTGTCGATTTGAACCCCGCACAGGCGGTAGGCATTCACTTTGGTACGTTCCAGCAGGGCGACGATGGCCTGAACGAACCTGCTGACGATTTGCGAAAAGCATTGACCGAAAAGAATATTCCCGCCAGTCGGTTCGTGGTGCCGCAGGAAGGCCGACCGATGGTGTTCAGATGATCGCATTGCCAACAAAACCAACAACCGTAACGTTAGATAGAGTAAGCATGAGAGCGTTGATGAACAGGAGTAGATACAGTATGCGTTTGTTCCGAGTAGGGTGCAGTCTGGGTTTATTACTTGGCAGTTACTGGTTTGGTATAGTCAATGTTGAGGCCCAGAGCCGGGAAGAATGGCGTTTGGAGAAAAACAAAGACCAGATTCAGGTGTTTTCCCGGCGCCTGCCCGGCAAGAAATCAACCGAGCTAAAGGTGGAGTGTACACTGCCCGGCACGCAACAGCAGATGGTAGCGTTGCTGTCGGACATTGCCAACTACCAGAATGTTATTTACAAAACAAAATCGGCGCAGTTGATCCGGCGTGTCAGTGAAACCGAACTCGTTTATTACGTAGTGACTGCTTTACCCTGGCCCGTCAGCGACCGCGATATGGCCGTTCACCTGACCTTCTCGCACGATCCCGTTTCCAAGCTTGTGCTCGTGAAGGGCGTGGGCGTACCGAACGTCGTAACAGCTCATCCCGACCGGGTGCGTATAGCCGACTGGCTGGCTGTTTGGCAAATTCAGCCGTTGGGGAAGCAGCAGATTCGCGTTACGTACACCTGCCGGGTCGATCCTGGTGGAGATATTCCGGCCTGGCTCGATAACGTGGCGATGGCAAACAGTGCGTATCATTCGTTTGTACTGCTTCGGAAAAGTGTCTCTTTACCCCGATATCAGGGGAAGTCTTTTGCGTTTCTAACGCCATAAAACACTGTAAGTCAGGTTACCTATTATTTGTAGTGTCTATGTAATCCTTCGTCGGCGCTACTGTGGGTAATGAGTTGCCAGCCAATTTCTTTGACAGGATTACAGCCGGGCCGCCGGGCGGATTAACAAGATTGATTAACTGCTAAAATCCTGTAATCCTGCAATCCTGTGAGGAAAAAGGAACCTCTCTTATAACCCCTGTTTTTCGTTGGGGCCATTCCTCCTTTTTTGCCTATGTTTGGTTAAATTTTCATCCTAAACCATCAACATTTCCTCTAATGTCAAATTTTCGCTTCAAAGCGCTTGAAATTGCACAAAACCGTCATGCCATACCCGTGGCCGCACCTACCGAGCGCGTCGGCGATTTTTTTGGCAGCTATACCTTCAATACGGAAGTGATGCGGGCTTTGCTTTCGCCCGAAGCCTACCTGAAAGTAACCGAAGCCATCAACACCAATGGCCAGATTGACCGGGGCATCGCCGACGAAGTGGCCGGAGCCATGAAATCGTGGGCTACGTCGAAAGGAGCCACGCACTACACCCACTGGTTTCAGCCGCTAACGGGCGAAACCGCCGAAAAACACGACGCTTTTTTCGATATAACCCTTGAAGGAAAGGCCGTTGAGAAATTCAAAGGAAGCGCGTTGGTGCAGCAGGAACCCGACGCGTCGTCGTTTCCGAACGGGGGGCTGCGCAATACGTTCGAGGCTCGCGGATATACCGGTTGGGACCCGTCGTCGCCCGCTTTTTTGATGGACAACGGCGCGGGCGGCAAAACGCTTTGCATTCCGTCGGTTTTTATCTCCTATACAGGCGAGGCTCTGGACTACAAAACGCCCCTGCTCAAATCCCTCAATGTGCTCGATAAAGCCGCTACGTCGGTTTGTCAATACTTCGACCGCAACATCACCAAAGTAATTCCTACGCTCGGCCCCGAACAGGAATATTTTGTCGTTGACCGTGCCCTGTTCTACGCCCGGCCCGATCTGGTGCTGGCAGGCCGAACGGTGTTTGGTCATGCGCCCGCCCGTGGACAGCAGTTGGACGACCACTACTTTGGCTCGATTCCGCCCCGCGTCAATGCGTTTATGGTGGACTTTGAATTTGAATCCATGAAGCTCGGCATGCCCGTTCGGACCCGCCATAACGAAGTGGCACCGGGGCAGTTTGAAGTAGCGCCGACCTTCGAGGAAGTCAATTTAGCCGTCGATCATAACGCGTTGTTGATGGATTTGATGGAAAAAATTTCCGAGAAACATAACCTGAAAGTGCTGTTTCACGAAAAACCGTTTGCGGGTGTTAACGGCTCCGGTAAGCACAACAACTGGTCGATGGGCACTAATACGGGCGTTAATCTGCTGGCTCCGAGCACCAAACCCAAAGAGAGTCTGCGGTTTCTGACGTTTCTGGTCAACGTAATAAAAGCCGTTCACGACAATGCCGATTTGCTGCGGGCCAGCATTGCATCGGCCGGTAATGAACACCGGCTGGGCGCCAACGAAGCCCCGCCCGCTATCGTTTCGATCTTTCTCGGCGAGAGTCTGACGCAGGCACTTAACGATCTGGAAGTCAAGTCGGAGGTGACGGTGAATAAAGGTGACAACGTATATTATAAGCTCGGCCTGAACCGGATTCCGAGTTTGATGCGCGACAATACCGACCGGAACCGTACGTCGCCATTTGCCTTTACGGGCAATAAATTCGAGTTTCGGGCGGTGGGTAGTTCGGCCAACTCCGCGTCGACCATGACCGTACTGAACGCCATTGTCGCCGACCAGTTGAACAAATTCAAAACAGATCTGGATGGACGTCTGGCGCGGGGCGAAAAGAAAGAATTAGCCATTGTCGATATTCTGAAAGATTACTACGCCAATAGCAAACGGATTTTGTTTGAGGGCAATGGCTATTCGGATGAGTGGGTCGAGGAAGCCGCTAAACGCGGTTTGTCGAATATCAAATCATCGCCCGAAGCGCTGGGTGTGTTTGTGAAACCCGAATCGCTGGCCTTGTTCGAGCGCACGGGCGTAATGAATCATGCCGAAGTGGAATCGCGGTACGAAATTGAGTTGGAGAAGTACATCAAAAACGTGCAGATCGAGTCGCGCGTGATGGGTGACTTAGCCATGAATCACATCGTTTCGACGGCGTTGAAGTACCAGAACAAATTAGCCGAAACGGCCCGGAATTTAGTCGAGTTGGGCATGACTGCCGAAGCCGAACCGATTAAGGATATTCTGCGCGAAATTTCAACCCGCATCATCAGTATCAAGAACGGCGTTCAGGCCATGATCGAGTCGCGCAAGAAGGCTAATAACGTAACGGACACCACTGAACGCGCCCGGCTCTACGCCACTGAAGTGAAAGATCATTTTGAGTTGATTCGGTACGATGTTGATAAACTCGAAGAGATCGTGGACGATGAAGACTGGCCATTGGTGAAATACCGCGAGTTGTTATTCATCAAATAAAACGGGACGGGCCTCGGGATTTCTGTTTATAGAATCCCGGCTATAATAAATAGGTTTATTCTTAGATAGAAGTCTATAGGCCTTGTAGCCTACCGCTTAGTTAATTTCGGCGGTATATGGCAAGCTTACAACGAAAAACAGTGACAAATAACCCATAGATGAGTCTTGATTGGTAAAGCTGGCTGAGGCTATGCTCACTAATTCAGACTCATCTATGTATGAAAACTTTATCTTTCCCTGTTTCTGGCCTGCTTCGTGACCGGAGTAGAGCTATCGTCATTGCATTCAGTTTACTGCTTTGTGCTTCGTTTCAGCTACAGGCTCAATCACATGATTTTGGCGACGCGCCCGACAGCTACGGTACGTTGCTCAGCAGCAACGGCCCGCGCCATGCTGGATTTACTCCTGTTTATTTAGGGGGATCACTTGGGAGTTCCATCGATACGGAGCCAGATGGTCTGCCGGGTACGATGGCCGACGGCGACGATTCTCACGATCAGCATGGTACAATAGCCGTTTACAATCGGAGTGATGAAGATTGCCTCATGAATGGATTTCCGGCTGTTTGTCTCCTCCGAAACATCTATTCATTGCGCGTGACAGTCTATAACAATTCGGGAACTGATGCGACGGTGAGCGCCTGGATCGACCTGAATCAGAACGGCGTTTTCGATGCAATGGAACGGACGCAGGTTGTTGTTCCAACAACGCCGAACCTGATCCATTATAACGGTACGCCGGTTACACTGATCTGGAAAATGAACGGGATAAATGAAGGATGGACCTACGCCCGCGTTCGGGTAGCCAATAACGCCAGCGAAGTGAAAAATCCAACCGGCCTGGCCAGCAGTGGCGAGGTAGAGGATTACCGGGTTCAGATGAAAAATGAATATGATTTCGGCGACGCGCCGGAAAGCTACGGTACGTTGCTGAAGGATAACGGCCCGCGCCATTTGCTTAATGGCTACCTGAACTTCAGTTCTATTTCAATGTCGTCTATCGCTCCCTGCACAGAAGATGATGGTAAGCCTTCGTTGCTGGCTGATGCCGATGATGCGAAGCAGGACGAAGACGATATCGTACTTCCCGCGCTTACCACAACGGCTGAATCGTATAGTGCCGTTGTATCGGTCTTTAATTTATCAGGTAGAAAAGCGACCATAAGCGGCTGGATTGACTTCAATAAAAACGGTCTTTTCGACAGCGGGGAGCGGACACAGGCGACCATACCAACTGACATGCGGGGGTATATAACGCTGAAATGGAGTGGAATTAGTGGATTAACGCCGGGAAGAACATACGCCCGCTTCCGAATAGCCAGCCAGGCTAAGGATGTCTCCAGTCCGACGGGCTATGCCGATAGTGGCGAAGTACAGGATTATAGTCTGATGATCGGGCAGGCAGCTTTGCCGGTCGAACTGGTTTCGTTCCAGGGAGAGTGGATCGAAAATAAAGGGAATAACCTGACCTGGGCGACGGCCTGGGAGAAAGACAATGCCCATTTTGATATTCAGCGCAGCACCGATGCCAAAAACTTCGAAACTATTAGTCGGATAACGGATACGGGTAATGGCACAACTTCAACCATGCATTCTTATGCGTACATCGATACTCAGGATAGCCAGGATGTGCTGTATTACCGGTTGAAACAGGTCGATCTGGACGGTAAGGTGAACTACTCAAAGGTCATTGCCCTGCGCCACATCACAGACATTGGTCTTAAACTGGTGGTGTATCCGAATCCGGTTGTCGAGCAATTGTCAGTGAAGTTGAGCACGAGTCAGCCGGTTGGTATTCGGGTCTACAGCGTCAATGGCGCACAGGTACTGGCTCAGGAGGGAGCCGTCGAGTCGGTGGATGTCCGATCACTGCCAGCGGGGCTTTACGTGATCGAAGTCAGGACGCTTTCTGGACCTGCTCTGCGCCAGCGTTTCGTAAAACAGTAAGCGTTCCTTGCTGACTAAAAAAACGCTGCCAAGTACCGAAAGAATCTGTCCATTCGTGAACGATTGCAGCTATTGCCTATTAAATTACTGAATGGCAGGCGGTCAATAAGCAGGGTAGAAATGACATCTATAGTTAAAAAGACGTCATCTCTACCCTGTTTATTGGTCACTCTACAGCAATACGTCCTCTATCGGATTCAGTTTTTCGGGGATGTGTTCATCACCCAGGAACTCGCGGATTTCGATTTCAATGTTGCGGCAGATGGTTGAAATGGGAGTGTCATTTATCGAATTATCGAACGGATTTTCACTGAATTCGCCAATTTGCTCCATCGTATAAAACACCCAGCTTATCAGCATCGTGAACGGTATGGTGAGCCAGACGCCATATTCACCGATCTTGTCCATTTCTTTGAGCAAACCAAAGGGCAGCAGGATGATGAACAGAATCACGAACACCCGGCTGAAAATGCTGTACTGACGAAAAAGGGGCGTGGTTTTTATCCGTTCGCAGCCACCCTGATGGTTGAAAAGTTCACTGATCTGCTTCACAAAATCGGAATGCTCGTAATCGTCGATGATGCCTTGCTTTTTCAGCCGACCAAACTCGTGAATCTGTTTTTTCAGCACGTGAATGGCCGTATTGCTTTTCCCCGCCATCGTTTCATAATACTCCATGCGGTCCATATCCACGAAAACCTTTCGCAGTCCGTCATCGAATTTTTCGAGTTCGTTGTGCTCCGACAGATAGTCCTGATGGAGACTGTCTTTGCTGGTAGCCCAGGGAATGGTTTTCCGCAATTGAAGCCGAAGGATGTTCATCCAGGCCAGATGACGGTACATGAACTCGCGTTGGATGGCTTTGTCGGGAATGGTGGCAATGACCATCGCGGCTAAGGTGCGGCTGGTATTGGTGATGCCGCCCCACAACCGCCGGGCTTCCCACAGCCGGTCGTAGGCCTGGTTGTTTTTAAAGCCGACATAAAACGCAACTGCCGTGCCAATGGTGGCGATGGGCAAAAATGAGATACCGACAAATTCCCAGCCAATCAGTTTATACAGTACACAGGCTGTCGTGCTCACCAGCATGGTGCGAAACAGGTTTTTACGGGCGAAATGCCAGAGATGTTTTGGTTTAAAATCTTTACCTACGTACATAAAATTGGTCGATAGTGATTAAGTTCGGGCCGGATACAACGGATTATAAGCCGGGCTAATCCAATTTTGACGTGACTTATATAAAATGTAACAGCAGGATACTTTTCCAGACGTTCTGGCAACTGCTGAGTTTAGACCGCTACGTAACAGTACCCCACAAAATCACATGAATCCCACAGGGCAAACTGTTTGTTCAAACATCCTCGCCGACCTCACCGCGCTGCCTCATCGGGGAGCCGCGACGGCCAACGAACGGAAAGCTGCGCAACTCTTGAAAGATTACCTGAACCGCATGGGCGCAACGGTCCGCACACAGCCGTTTCAAACCCCCAAAACCTACGCCACCGTTGTGTATTGGCTGATTGGCGGGTTGCTGGCCGGGCTGGCTTTGGTTCCCGTTACGGGTGTTGCCGTTGGGGTGGTCTGGTATTTTGTCTGGCTGGCGTGGCTCTATTTCAACTGGCGATATTCATTCATTACTAAGTTTCCGGCCCAGCACATGGCCCATAACGTTATTGGACACTGGCCCGGTGCTGGTGCCACAGAAAACAGCCAGAAACTGATCCTGATGGCGCACTACGACACGGCCCCGGTATCGTTGTTATATAGCCCAAAACAACAGGCTGGTTTTCACACCTCGCTCAGTATCTCACTGGTTCTGATGCTGTTAGCGGGCATCATTGCTTCGGCAGAAGCGGCTGGTATTGGCTCGCCCTACGTTACGTATCTCCGCTATGGCCTCATGGTGTATTTTGTGCTTCAGGCCATCATGGGCACGGCGGGGTATTGGCTCAAGGGCTATACCAACGGAGCCAGCGACAACGCTACGGGCGTAACGGCTGCTCTCGCTACCGCCGACCGTCTTCGGCAGACCGGCCTGCCCAACCTGGATATCGACGTCGTGCTGACCAGTGCCGAAGAAGCCGGGATGATCGGTGCCCATCAGTACGTGGAGGCTCACAGAAAAGGTTGGAAGCCTTCCCGGACGATGGCTATTAATTTCGATACGCTGGGTGCTGGAAAACTAACCGTTGTGGAGCAAACAGGCACCGTAGAAACCATTCGCTACGACAACGAACCCACCCGACTGGCCCGGCAACTGATTGATACTGAACCGTTCCGAAACCGGGCGCAGATGGGTCGCTGGCACACCGCCGACTTCGACAGTGTCTGGTTTGTGCGCAGCCGGATTCCCGTGTTGGCTCTGTGTGCGCTGGATGAAAACGGACAGATGCCCCGCATTCACCAGCCCGACGATACACTCGACCACGTGGACATCACGCCACTACAGGATGCGGTTGATTTGGCCGAAGCGGTGGTTATGGCGTGGATTAATCGACTGAGAACCACCGAGCAGTCCCTCACCGGAAACGACACGAAGTAATCCACTACGCAACGGGCAGGTAAACACTAAAGGTAGATCCCTGACCGAGTTGGCTCGTTGCGCTAATAGCACCGCCATGATTGGCCGCTACTTTCTCGCAAATGGCCAGACCAATACCCGTTCCGGCAAACTCGCTCCGTCCGTGCAGCCGCTGAAAGACCTGAAAGATTCGCGAAACGTACTTTTCATCAAACCCAATGCCGTTGTCGATCACATCGATGCGGTGGTAAAATGGGGTCAATCGCGTGGGCCTGATTGATAGCGGCAGTTCCGTATCCGCAACACGTTGTGAACGCACCTGAATGCGAGCGGGTACGTTGGTCCTGCGAAACTTGAGGGCATTGCTCAGCAGGTTCTGGAAAAGCTGTCCCAGTTGCGAAGCATCGCCGGATACGGTCGGCAGCGGCTCCACAACAACCTGATTGTCAGCCTCCTGAACTACGATCTCTAACGTACTGAGTGCGGCCTGAACCACATCGGTCAACGAAACAGAGTCGGTAGCTTCCTGTTGCGTTGAGATCCGGGAGAAGCTAAGCAAGTCCTTAATCAGCGCAGACATCCGACTGGCGGCCGTTTGCATCCGTGCCAGATACTCGGTACCCTCGCCTATCCGATCTCCATACTGGCTTTTGAGCAGATCGGCAAACGATTGAATTTTGCGCAGCGGTTCCTGCAAGTCGTGGCTGGCCACATAGGCAAATTGCTGGAGGTTCTGGTTGGATCGCTCCAAATCGTGAACGGATGCCTGCAACTGCCGGGTACGTTCCTGCACCTCGTTTTCGAGGGCCAGTTGCAATTCCCGCTGGATGGTAATATCCTGCGCGGTGCCATTCATACGAACGGCTTTTCCGGTGGCATCGAATACCGTTTTGCCCTGCGCGTGCAAAATTCGTTTCTGGCCGGTTTTTGGGTGAATAATGGTGTACACCTCGTCATAAACGCCATCGGATGCTGGATTCAAGGCCCACGCCACCGCTGTTTCAACCCGTTTCCGATCACCAGCTTCCAGAATCGGAATCACCTCGCTGTAGGCCTGCTTTTTAGGGTCGTACCCGAACCAGTCAATCAGCCGGTCAGAATAGGTCAGCTCGTTGGTGGCCACATCAATGCTCCAGGTGCCCAGTTGGGCCATTTCTACCGCTCCCCGCAGAGCGGCTTCGGCTTCCTCTATTGTCTGGCGGGCAAGCACCTGCTCGGTCACGTCAACGGCAATATCCAGAATCGCATAAACTGCACCCGCTTCGTCGAACAGGGGACTATAGGTGATGTTATAGTAGCTTTCGGTCATCACACCATGCCGCACAATTTTCACTGGCGAACCAAACGTATGGAACGGTTTGCCTGACGTGAACACATCATCCAGGATTTGCAGGAAGGGCTGATTTTCCGTGAGCAGTTCGGGCATTACCTTGCGCAGGGGTTTGCCGGTGATGTCGGGCCCTTTGCCCACAATGTCGATAAACGTCTGGTTGGGCAGTTCAATCACCAGATCACGGCCCACAAACAGGCCAATGGCGATGGGTGCCGTCTCCACCACCGACCTAAGTTTGACTTCGCTTTGCCGCAAAGCTTCATCGGCCTGTTGGCGGGCGGTCAGGTCGCGGGCAACGGCAAACATATGGGGTTTGCCCGCCAGCATCAGCCCGCCCATGTTAACTTCTACCGGATAAATATGGCCGTCTTTTCGACGGTGCAGGGTTTCGAACGGCGGAATCTTTTCCCGTTGCGCCCGGGCAAAGGCCGCACTAAACACGTCGTCGTTATAAATCGGATCAACATAGGACACGCGGATATGGCGGGCTTCATCGGCGGTGTAGCCCCAGCGGTCTAAGGCCAGTTGATTCAGGTAAGCGAACGTACCATCTTCCCGCATCAGAATGAAGGGGTCACTGGCATGGTCGGCCATGTACTTAAACTGGGCTACTTCCTGCTCGGCCCGTGCCCGCCCAATGGCTTCCCAAGTACGTTCGGCAGTTTCGCGCACAAGTTCGATTTCCAGTTTCGTCCATGCGCGCGGCTCTTTTTCGCTTACGCTGAGGGTACTCATCAATACCCCTGCTTTAATGACCGGCACCGCAATATGCGCTTCGATTCCGATTGCCTGCATGGCGGTCTGGTCAGCTTCGGGAATGAGTGGATCATTCTTTGCATCGGCAACCACAACGGCTTCACCCCGTTTAAGAACCGGTAACACCCAGCCGTAATCCGCCAGCCGGAACTGGCCGATCATCGAAATCGTTTCACCGGGCCTGTACTCCTGACTGATCTGGACGGATTGTGTTACCTCATCTACTTCGGCATAGTAGGCCCGGTCCACCGCCAACCGTTCGCCCAGCAAACGGCAAGCCTCCGCCTGAACCTCAGCAGGGTCGGGCAGCGAGTGGAGCGTGTCGCTGAGTTCGAGCAGAAATGTTTGTTGTTCGCGGCTCTGGCGGAGGGCGTCTTCGGCCATTATCTGTTCATGCACATCCACCACCGTACCGATCATGCCCAGATACTGCCCGTCGGCCCCGAATCGGGGGTTACTCTGGTCAATGGCCCAGCGGTGGGAGCCATCGTTGTGGCGCAGCCGATAGAGCGTACTGAAGGCTGTTTGCTGCTGATTGGCTTCCTCAAAAAGCCGCCCGGCCTCGGCCTTGTCGTCGGGGTGAGTAGCGTCGAGCCAGCCAAATCCTTCAGCTTCCGCTGGCGACTGGCCGGTCAGGGCATACCACTGTTTGTTGAGGTAAGTACAGTACCCATCGGCGCGGGTTTCCCAGATAATCGCCGGAATGGTATCGGTGAGCTGACGAAGATAGTGTTCGCTTTCTTCTACACCGTGGCGGGCGCGTACCGTGGCCGTAATGTCGCGGAAGGACAGCACCACCCCATCGCCGAGCCTGACAGCAGTGGTTTCGTACCAGTTATCGAAGCCTTCGCCGGTGTAGTGCCGCTCACGCTCGATCGCTTTTCCGGTATTGACAACCGCTTTAAAATCATCGAAAAGGCCTGCTTCCCTGTATTTTGAATGAATAGCAGAATACCGCTTTCCAACCAGGTCGGTGCGGTTGTTTGCCTGTTCGGTCACGCGGTTCACAAGCCGGTAATCGAAGTCGATAATCTCGCCCTGCTCATTTCGAACGCTGCTAACCACGCTGATACCCGCCGAAGAACTATCAAAAACAGCCTGGAGTAGTTCGTTCTTTTCCTGTTGCAGTTTGGCAGTAGCGACCTTTTCGGTCGTTTCTGTGCAGGTGACCAATACACCGGCAATCTGGCTGTCATCGCCAAAAACCGGGCTATAGCTGAAGGTGAAATAGGCATCTTCCAGTTGGCCATTGCGGGGAACAGGTACCGGCAAGTCTTCATGCCAGATCGGCACACCCGTCGTCATGACCTGGTCGGTCATCGGTTCAATAAAATACCATACCTCGGGCCAGGCTTCTTTCCCCGGTTTACCCAGAATAGCAGGGTGCTTGCCATTCGCGCCGAGGATGGGGCGATAGGCATCGTTATAGAAACATATAAGTTGGTCGGCCCAGAACAAAAACATCGGGAAAGGCGAGTGCAGCACAATACCGAGGGTAGTCCGCAGGCTTTGGGGCCATTGGTCGGGCGATCCAAGGGGTGAATTCGCCCAATCGTATGTACGGGTTAGGTGGCCCATCTCACCTCCCCCCTTCAAGAAAGAAACAGTATGCGTAGACGTCGATGCGGACATTGGATAGAGAGATGAGTTTAATAGGTCCTGACGCAGACCGTGTGCGCGCACAGAATGGCTGATAAATTACCCGTTAAAGATACACATGGAGCGGAATTTTGCGGAAAGGTCAAGCCTGCAGCCAGCCCATCTTTATAAGAACAATACGGTTATTGTGATAAAATTGTTTGTTACAGGCGTTCGTAAGGAGCATTATTTAGTAGCTTTGCTTCATGGCTAACTATAAAAACGAGGGCTTCGACCCCGAAGAAATAAACGCCCTCAAAGACGAATGTCAGCAGGAAGGTAAATCGTTTATCTACGTAGAAGACGATGATTTAGACGTACTTGAAGCCGGTGAATGTGTACACATTCAGTTCGCCGGACAGTATCAGGGGCAGGAAGTTATTTTCGATACGCTGGTGTACACACTCCGGTTGCACCACAGTAGTTTGGTGTATGAAATGGCCGTTGAGCAGGTTCAAAAGACGTTCCCAACCTATGTGCCGCCCGAGGAGCGCAAATCCAACTATAAAATTACGCCCGAACTGGAAGAGGAAGCCGAAACCGCGCTGGCCGAAATTATTGATGAGATCGAAGAAACCGAAACTGTTAAAGTACAGGAACACGTTGATGTCGATTTGGAGTCCGATTATGGAATCGCGCTTGACGTTTGCCTCAACGTAGAAGAAATAACCGACGAGGTTATCGAAGATTTCATCAGTCATTTCAGAGCGAACACCCTTTCATTAGACACCACCCTTTACTCGTTCACCAGCGAAGAGGACGAAGAATAATTTTGACTGATAGAATGACTGAGTGATTGAATAGCTGACGCATAATCTGTTCAATCACTCAATCATTCTATTAGTCTATCATTAGCTATGCAGCAACCCGATTCGCTTAATCAGGTCGCGGAATTTCACCGCACCTTTCATGCCCCCGTTTTAGAAACGCCCCAAATTCCGTCGGAAGCCCGCTGCCAGTTGCGCGTGTCGCTTTTGGCCGAAGAACTGGACGAACTGCGTGAGGCTATTACCGATGGCGACATCGTGGCCGTTGCCGATGCGCTCTGCGATTTGCAGTACGTTCTGTCGGGCGCGGTGCTTGAGTTCGGACTCGGGGAAAAATTTAATGCCTTATTTAATGAAGTACAACGCTCGAATATGAGCAAAGCCTGCGGAACCGTTGCCGAAGCCGAAGCCACCGTAGCGGAGTACCAGGCCAAAGGCGTTCCCTGTCATTTTATCGAGTCAGATGGTAAATTTCTGGTCTATCGCGATGCCGATCATAAAACGCTGAAAAGTGTAAACTACTCCCCGGCTGACTTGGTGGGAATTTTGGCTAAACACAGAGAAACAGAGTAAAGCACGGAGAACACGAAGTATGAACAATAGTACAGTTAGAAAAGCTATTCAGAAAGACGTTCCCTCTATTGTTCAATTATTAGCCGATGACAAACTCGGACAACTCCGCGAAAATTACACAAATCCTCTGCCAGAAGGCTATTATGAGGCCTTTGAGAAAATAAATGCCGATTCAAATCAGGAGTTGATTGTCGTAGAAAATGAAAAAAACGAGTTGATAGGGACGCTCCAGTTAAGTTTTATCCAATATCTTACGTATCGGGGGGGAGTCAGAGCGCAAATTGAAGCGGTTCGGATTCGTAAGGATATGCGGGGAGAGGGTATCGGCAAAAAAATGATTGACTGGGCTATCGAACGCTCGAAAGAGCGGGGTGCTCACATTGTGCAATTAACGACTGACAAACAACGCCCGGAAGCCATCCACTTTTACGAAAAACTTGGGTTCAGGGCGTCGCATGAGGGCATGAAAATCCATTTTTGAAAGTAGAGTGCTGAAAAAAACAAGTAGTTTTGCCAGACTAAAAATTAACATGACAGAGAAAATAATTATCTCGCAATTGTATCAGCTTCCTGAAAATTTAAAGGTGGAAGTACTTCATTATATCGAGTTTCTCAAAAATCAATATAGTGAAAAATCTAAAGAGAAAACACATAAAAGAAAATTCGGAAGTTCAGCAGGTAAGTATGTACTTGCACCTGATTTTGATGCGCCTTTAGATGATTTCAAAGACTATATGTAATGAAATATCTTATTGATACACAGATTTTTCTATGGTTTATCAGTGGTTCGCCAGAGTTGAGTAAAAAGGCTAAAAAGATACTGGAAAACGGAGATAACGAAATTTTTATCAGTATTGCCAGCCTATGGGAAATTTCCATCAAGACATCTTTGGGAAAACTGGTTATAAACGGCCCATACTCGTCCGTAATTGACGACGTAATAGAAAATGAAATAGAAATTTTACCTATCAATTTTGTTCACACAGTTGAACAAAATAAACTTCCGTTTCATCATAAAGATCCGTTTGATCGCCTAATTGTTGCGCAGGCACTTGTAGAAGAAATCAATCTGGTGAGTAGCGACAAGATCTTTGATGAATACATAAAAAACGTATTGATAAAGCGAATATTCTAAGCATTAAAAACTCAATGCAAAACTACACCTTTACCGTCGTTGAGCGCTTCCTGCGCTACGTGCAAATCGACACGCAGTCGGACCCGCAATCG